>NZ_CP199005.1:317767-635534 GCF_052399005.1 Streptococcus sp. HJ1
TTACACTGGAAACAAAGCTACTCAGCGAGACAGAAATCCAGACTACAACGACTTATGATTTTCAAGTACTGGATGTCAAAAAGGCATCTCAGCTGGAATATTTAAAAAATATCGGTCTTGAAAATCTCTTAAAAAACGAACCTAGCCAATATATTGCAGATAGAGTGGCAAATGGAGCAACAGAACAATAGAAAATCCAAATTAATAGACTGACTTATTTGTAGAACGTAAGGAAATATGCTATAATAGTAATATTCTAAGGAAAGAGGGTGTTAGAATGGGATTTACTGAAGAAACTGTACGGTTTAAATTGGATGATTCCAATAAGAAAGAAATTAGCGAAACATTGACAGATGTCTATGCTTCTTTGAATGACAAGGGCTACAATCCGATTAACCAGATCGTCGGTTATGTATTGAGTGGAGACCCTGCCTACGTTCCTCGTTACAACAATGCACGAAATCAAATCCGTAAGTATGAGCGTGATGAAATTGTTGAAGAACTGGTACGCTACTACCTTAAGGGACAAGGAGTCGATCTATAATCTATGAGAATTATGGGATTGGACGTCGGTTCAAAAACAGTAGGGGTGGCGATTAGCGATCCGCTCGGCTTCACCGCTCAGGGACTTGAAATCATCCAGATTAATGAGGATCAGGGCCAGTTTGGTTTTGACCGTATCAAGGAATTGGTTGACAGCTATAAGGTGGAACGCTTTGTAGTAGGTCTGCCTAAAAACATGAACAATACCAGCGGTCCGCGAGTAGAAGCCAGTCAAGCCTATGGTGACAACCTAGAAGAACTCTTTGGTTTGCCAGTAGACTATCAGGATGAGCGTTTGACAACGGTCGCTGCGGAGCGTATGTTGATTGAACAAGCAGATATCAGTCGTAACAAACGCAAGAAAGTTATTGATAAGTTGGCTGCTCAGCTGATTTTGCAGAATTATTTAGATAGAAAATTTTAAGACAGAGGAGAAACTATGTCACACGATCACAACCATGACCACGAAGAACGTGAATTGATTACACTAGTAGACGAGCAAGGAAATGAAACCTTGTTTGAAATTCTTTTGACCATCGATGGGAAAGAAGAATTTGGTAAAAACTATGTTCTTCTAGTGCCAGTTAACGCAGAAGAAGATGAAAATGGTGAAGTTGAAATCCAAGCCTACTCATTCATCGAAAATGAAGACGGAACAGAAGGCGAATTGCAACCAATCCCAGAAGACTCAGAAGACGAATGGAACATGATTGAAGAAGTCTTCAACAGCTTTATGGAAGAGTAAAAATGTCCGGGGGACGTTTTTAGCCCACGTTGAAATTCATAGTAGCTAGTGATTAGCTAACCAGGTAAGAGGTTGGGATTTTAGTCCTGACCTCACTTTTTATTTGTAATCATACTTTGATGCGGTAGTTGATTGGACTTTTGTTAAGGAGACATGTATGTTTGAAGTAGAAGAATGGCTTCATAGTCGGATTGGTTTAAACTTTAGATCTGGTCTTGGACGAATGCAGCGAGCAGTGGATTTGCTGGGGAATCCTGAGAGGACTTATCCTATTATCCACGTAACAGGGACTAACGGTAAAGGGTCAACTATTACCTTTATGAGGGAGTTGTTTGTTGCTCATGGTAAAAAAGTTGGTACTTTTACCTCTCCTCATATCATCAGCATCCATGATCGAATCTGTATTAATGGACAGCCGATCGCGGAGGAAGACTTTGTTCGTATAGCTAACCAAGTCAATGAGATGGAAAAGACGCTTTTGCAAACCCATGACCAGTTATCCTTTTTTGAATTACTGACTCTGATTGCTTTGCTTTACTTTAAAGAGCAGGGAGTGGATCTGGTCCTGCTAGAAGTGGGGATTGGTGGTTTGCTTGACACAACGAATGTCGTAACAGGAGAGATTGCAGTTATTACTTCCATTGGGCTAGATCATCAGGAGACCTTGGGGGATAGTCTGGAGGAAATAGCCAAGCAGAAAGCTGGTATTTTCAAGGCTGGCAAGCAGGCAGTCATTGCCAAGCTTGCTCCAGAAGCGGAGCTTGTCTGTCAAAATACAGCAAGAGAGTTAGCTGTTGAACTTTATCAAGCTGGGCGAGACTTCACCTTGAAAGCTGGAAATTTCTCAAGCAACCTAGCAAGCTTTTCCCAGCTTGAAATCGGTTTGGAAGGTGTTTATCAGCAAGAAAATGCCGCCTTGGCTTTAGAAACTTTTCTTCTGTTTATGGCGTCAAGAGGTGAAAGGGTCGAAGAAGTGCTTGTCAGACGGGCCTTGCAAGAGACCCACTGGGCAGGTCGATTGGAACGGATTCGTCCGCAAATCTACCTAGATGGGGCTCACAATCTGCCAGCCTTGACTTGTCTAGTAGAGTTTATCCAAGGGAAAATCCAGCAAGGTTACCAGGTTCGCATCCTTTTTGGAGCACTTAAACGCAAGGATTATCAGGGGATGCTAGGCTATCTATCTGAGCAGTTGCCTCAGGTAAAACTTAAGGTAACAGGCTTTGACTACCAAGGCTCTCTGGATGAAAAGGATGTGGTAGGTTATGATTTGATTCCTTCCTATGGCGACTTTATCAGAGAATTTGAAGATAAGGCCAATGGCCAGGACTTGCTTTTCGTGACGGGATCCCTCTACTTTATCTCGGAAGTCCGAGCAAGTTTGGTAGGAAGCGACGAGATTAGTTGACCTTATAGGTTTATGTTGCTATACTGTAGGTAGGAGGTATATCTGGAAACGATTCCAGCAAAACATTGGCACAAAAGAAAGGAAATCGCTATGAAAACGAAAACATTCACACTTTCTATTGCTTCCCTAGCAATTCTTAGTCTTTTAGCAGCTTGTGGACCTAAGGCACAAGCCCCTACCCAGCAATCTGCTCAGCAATCATCTACTCAACAAGAATCATCTTCTAGCGCTACGACAAGTGCTAGTCAACCGCAGGCATCCTCAAGTCAGGACACTACTGTAGCTCAACCTACGAATATCGATGGTACCTATACTGGAAAGGATGAGAATGACCAAATCACTCTTGTTGTAACAGGTAAAACTGGTACATGGACTGAGGTCGAGCCAGATGGAGATAAGGAAATCAAGCAAGTCAGCTTTGAGCCAGAAAATCAACGTGTCATTATCGGTGATGATGTCAAAATTTACACGGTTAATGGTAATCAATTGATTATCGATGATATGGACCGAGAGGCATCTGACCGAGTGGTATTAACAAAATAGGATCTCAAATCTAAATAGAAGTTTGGAATTAAGGTTTCAGCTTTACCTTCTACAACTTCAATAGCGACTGTCATAGGATTTGTGCGATATTGAAAAATATAAATAATATTGGAAAGAACTATCATTTTGGTAGTTCTTTTTAAGCCTCTTAATACCCTAGTTAAAAATATAAAAAGGGATAGCACGTCATATAGTGAAGGAGTAGTTTGAGAATCTTGCAGCTCTTGGAATAGTTTGCATAGAAAAAGGTAAAAGGTTGCTATCTACCCCTGAACTGAGGTATACTAGTAGAAACATTAGTTTATCAAGCAGTTAAGGAGAATGTTAGAAAAGGAAGGGGATGTATGACAGCTAGAAAAATGCAGCTACTCATGTCCAAGTATGGTTTTAGTATTACCATCATGTTGGCAGAGTTGTTTATCATCTTTGGTTTATTTCTCTATCTAGGGCAGATGGCTCCGATTCTCTGGATTATTCTAGTTATTTTGATGAGTATGGCGACCATTGTATCGATTGTTAATCGGTCCATGAATCCTGAGAGTAAGGTAACATGGCTGTTAGTAGCCTTTGTGCCAGTGTTTGGACCATTGCTCTATATCATGTTTGGAGAGCGTCGTTTATCTAAAAAAGAAATGAAGCAGCTAAAGCAGCTCCAATCAATGGTTGATCGAGAGGACAATAGCAGAGCTCTCCGTTTGGAGTTAAAAGAGCAGGACAAGTCAGCTTACGGCGTTATCAAATCACTCCTCAGCATGGATACGAATGCTGATGTCTATGATCGAACGGATACACAATTTTTTGCCTCTGGTGAAAGTATGTGGCACCAGATGCTAGAGGATCTCAAGAAAGCGGAGAAATTTGTCTTTCTTGAGTACTATATCATCGAAGAAGGCTTGATGTGGAACAGCATTTTAGAGATTTTGGAAGAAAAGGCCGCTCAAGGAGTGGAAGTTAAACTCCTCTATGATGATATTGGTTGTATGGCAACCTTGCCTGGAGATTACACCATCCAGCTTCGTGGTCGAGGGATTGAAGCCCACAAATTTAACAAGGTGATTCCACGTTTGACCGTTGCTTATAACAACCGTGATCACCGTAAAATCATGATTATCGATGGTCAAATTGCCTATACAGGTGGTATCAATCTGGCTGATGAGTATATCAACCATATCGAACGCTTTGGTTATTGGAAGGATAGCGGTATTCGTCTGGATGGACCGGCAGTTAAAGCTTTTACCAGACTCTTTTTATCTGCCTGGTATATCAACCGTGGAGAGATTAGTGATTTTGACCAATACCATCTCGAAAATCAGCCCAAAGATGGGATGGGGCTCTGTATTCCCTATAGTAGTGGGCCAAAACCCATCTACAGAGCTCAAGTTGGAAAAACGGTTTACCAAAATCTTATCAATCAAGCTACAGATTACGTCTATATCACGACTCCCTATCTGATTGCTGACTACGATCTAACTGAAAGTATCAAAAATGCAGCTCTGAGAGGGGTAGATGTGCGAATTGTGACACCGTGTATCCCAGATAAGAAGGTTATTCAGTTAGTTACTCGAGGAGCCTATCCAGACTTGTTATCTGCGGGGGTTCGTATTTATGAGTACAGTCCGGGATTCCTTCATAGCAAGCAAATGCTTGTCGATGGAGAGGCAGCTACTGTGGGAACCATCAATTTTGACTATCGTAGCTTGCTCCACCACTATGAAAATGCCGTCTTACTTTATAGAACGCAGTCCATCATCGATATTGAAAGGGACTTCGAAGAGATTTTTAAAGTTTCTCAAGAAATTTATCCTCACACTATCAAAACCAGCTGGTATCAAAGCCTAATCAAGGAAATTGTCCAGTTGTTTGCACCTATGCTCTAACTATCCATCAAGATCTAGCCCAAGGCTGGATCTTATTTTTGTCTTCTTACGAATAGATAAGTAAAGGAGAAAACCATGCTTAATCTAGAAGATGATGATTTTATCAGAGAGTATAGAAACAGCCGATTTCACCGTTTTCGTGAAATCGAACGCTTTGCGCTATTGGATAAGAAATTCAGCAAATATCAATCCCAAGCTGACATTCCTGTAAGATTTTGATATACTAAAACAGATAAACTTAGAGGAGAAATTGAATGAACGTATACGGGAAAATAGATGAGAAACAAGAAGGATCTCATTACCAAGACTGGTCAGTGCCAGAGAAACGAGAAGGAGCTCCCATTCCCTTTTTTAGTATTTTACTTTGGAGTTTGGTGACTACAGCCATTTCGGTTGCCCTGCCTTTTATTTTTGGTGTAGTCAGTCCGCAACAAACCCAGGATCTTTATACCGGTTGGGCCTTGCATCAAAATGGTCAAATGTATACAGATTATTTTGGGACGGAGGGATTGCTCTATTATGTGCTAACCTACCTTTTTCGAGGCAGTATTCTGCTTGCTTTGGTTGAGTGGTTGGCCTTGTTTGGAGCAGGTGTTTTTCTTTTTAAGGCTGCAGATACTCTTGTCGGCCAAGAAAAGGAAGCGAAGCGACTTGTCTTTATTTTATACTTGCTTGTAGCTGGACTCGCTTTTGGTGGCGGTCATGCACTCTTGCTAGCCCTACCTTTCCTATTTTATTCATTGAGTATCGTTACAAATTATCTAGCTTTTCCGAAGGATGACAAAGGGTTTGTACGAGTGGGGATGAGCCTTGCTCTCGCTTTCTTCCTTGCGCCAATCCCAACCGCCTTGTTTGCGGCTGTACTGGCCTTGGGGGTTATCGGCTTTAATCTAGGCAAAGGTCACTTTGTTCATGGTCTATATCAGTTCTTTGCGTCAGCCCTAGGATTTTCACTCTTATTCTATCCTTTAGGCTACTATACAGTGTGGACAGGTAGTTTTGGGGATGCTATTAGCCAGACCTTGTATCCGGTAAATGCTCTTAGCCTCTTTTCAAATGCGCATTTGCTTGAAAATGCAGCCTTCTATGGTTTGCTTGCTATTGGATTAGGTTCCCTTGGCTTGCTCTTTACAGGCTTGTTCCAGTCAAAACCAGCCAAGCAATATGCCCTCTCAATTGCTGCTAGCTTGGGATTGTTGGTTTCTTTGGGAATCTTGATTCTCTCCAAAGAACCTATCAACGGTACTCGTCTTGTGGTGCTAATTCCTTTCTTGGTCTTGCTCCTTCTGACAGGAATCAAGGAAGATGTTTCGGAGGGAGGGAGTCGTCGTAGAAGAAGACGTGAGAAACAAACTTCTTTCCTTAAAGGAAATTTCTATCTACCACTGATTGCCCTTGCCTACCTTATTGTTCTTCCTATCGTGAGTCGCTACCTTTCGCACCCAGCGACTTATCAGGAGAGAGACCGTCTTGCTAGCGTGGTTAAACAACAAACGAGTTCTGAGGATCGTGTCTATGTTTGGGATGATCGTCCTGATTTCTACCGTACCAGTGAGCGCTTGGCGCCAACTTCTCTATCAACTCCAACACTCTATACTGCAAGCGATGAAAATAAAACCAAACTGATGAATGATCTAAAAGAAAATCAACCAAAGATGATTATGGTCAATCAAAAAGTTGCCTTGTGGTCGGATGTAGAGAGCTGGCTCAGCGAGAAATATGAGCTTGTTCAGACAGATACTAGTGAATTCAAACTTTATAAATCTAAATAAAAAATCAATATCTTGTGGAATTTTAAAAATTTTAGGATTTTTGACACAAGATATTGATTTTTATTTTTAGAGTGGTATAATACTGAATATAAACAATTCAACAATATTTTAGAAAAGAGCATGGATATGATTGTATTAGAAGAAAAGCTTGCAACCGTTCCCACCTTGTTCGTTGAAAAACGAGATGGTAGACGTGTGGTGTTTGATGTAGACAAGATTGACAAGGCTCTCCACAAGGCGGCGGAAAAGGTTATGGATCTTACGCCTCTAGTAGAAAAACGCCTAAATGGTCTAGTTGAAAGAATCGTGACTGAAATTCACAGCCGCTTCCCTCAAGGTGTCAAGATTTACGAAATTCAAAATGTCGTAGAACATGAACTCCTTGAAGCCAAAGAATATGCGCTAGCTGAGGAGTATATCACTTATCGGACACAAAGGGATTTTGAGCGCTCAAAAGCGACAGATATCAACTTTAGTATCCATAAACTTCTCAATAAAGATCAAGCAGTTGTTAATGAAAATGCTAATAAAGACAGCGATGTCTTCAACACCCAACGTGATTTGACAGCAGGGATTGTTGGGAAATCAATCGGACTGCAAATGCTTCCTAAGCACGTAGCCAATGCTCACCAAAAAGGGGATATCCACTATCATGACTTGGACTACAGCCCCTACACTCCGATGACCAACTGCTGTTTGATTGATTTTAAAGGCATGCTGGAAAATGGTTTTAAGATTGGAAATGCAGAGGTAGAGAGTCCCAAGTCTATCCAGACTGCGACCGCTCAGATTTCACAAATCATCGCCAACGTTGCTTCTAGCCAGTACGGGGGCTGTTCAGCTGACCGTATCGATGAAGTCTTGGCGCCTTATGCGGAGAAGAATTATCAAAAACACCTCAAGGATGCGGAAGAATGGGTCTTGCCTGAGAAACGGGAAGATTACGCTTGGAAGAAAACTCAAAAAGATATCTATGATGCCATGCAATCTCTTGAGTATGAAATCAACACCCTCTTCACTTCAAATGGACAAACACCTTTTACTTCACTAGGTTTTGGTCTAGGAACTAGTCGTTTTGAACGGGAAATTCAAAAAGCTATCTTGACCATTCGTATCAAGGGGCTTGGTTCAGAACACCGCACAGCCATCTTCCCTAAACTCATCTTTACGCTTAAAAGAGGACTTAACTTAGAGGAAGGTTCACCTAACTACGACATCAAACAGTTGGCCCTCGAGTGTGCAACCAAGCGGATGTACCCAGATGTCTTGTCCTATGATAAGATTATCGAGCTGACAGGCTCCTTCAAGGTTCCTATGGGCTGCCGTTCTTTCCTCCAAGGATGGAAGGATGAGAATGGTGTTGAGGTCAATTCAGGTCGGATGAATCTAGGTGTTGTGACAGTTAATCTGCCTCGTATCGCCCTCGAATCTGAAGGAGATCTGAATAAGTTCTGGGAAATCTTCAACGAACGGATGAACATCGCTGAAGATGCTCTGGTTTATCGTGTTGAACGTACCAAGGAAGCAACACCAGCGAATGCCCCTATCCTTTATCAGTACGGAGCCTTCGGTCGCCGTCTCGGAAAAGAAGAAAGTGTTGATCAACTCTTTAAGAATCGCCGTGCGACAGTTTCGCTGGGCTACATCGGTTTGTACGAAGTGGCTACAGTCTTCTTTGGAAATAGCTGGGAAAGCAATCCTGAAGCCAAGGAATTCACACTGAATATCATTCGCGATATGAAACGTCGTGTGGAAGAGTGGTCTGACCAATATGGATACCATTTCTCTATCTACTCCACACCGTCTGAAAGTCTGACAGACCGCTTCTGTCGCTTGGATACAGAGAAGTTTGGCTCTATTCCTGATATTACGGACAAGGAATACTACACCAACTCGTTCCACTATGATGTCCGTAAAAATCCAACACCGTTTGAAAAATTAGACTTTGAGAAAGTTTACCCAGAAGCAGGTGCGTCAGGTGGTTTTATCCATTATTGTGAGTATCCAGTTCTTCAACAAAATCCTAAAGCCCTGGAAGCTGTCTGGGACTATGCCTATGACCGTGTCGGCTATCTAGGGACCAATACTCCGATTGATCGTTGCTACAAGTGCGACTTTGAAGGGGATTTTGAACCAACTGAGCGAGGATTTGCTTGTCCCAACTGTGGAAATAGCGACCCTAAAACAGTAGATGTGGTCAAACGTACGTGTGGTTATCTGGGAAATCCTCAAGCACGTCCGATGGTTAATGGGCGCCACAAGGAAATCGCTGCGCGTGTCAAACACATGAACGGTTCAACTATTAAAACAGCCGGACATGAAGTAACAAATTAGAAGGAAATGGAATGGGGAAATACCAATTAGACGATAAGGGACGCGCACAAGTGACCCGTTATCACGAGAAACACTCGAAAGGTGGAACAGGTAAAAAAGAACGCTTGCTCAACCTCAGAGAACAGTTTTTAAACAAGAACAAGAAAAAATAAAAGTGAGAGTCTGCTCTCACTTTTCTCTTAGGTGGGAGGGGAATATGGAACTACGCAGACCGATATTGGCAGATAAAGCAACAGTTTTAGAGATGATGGCAGAGTTTGAACAGACTCAATCAGCCCACGATGGCGGATTTTGGGATGCTGAGAATTTTGTTTATGAAGAGTGGTTAGAAGACAATCTTCAAGCGGAAGCGGGACTCAATATTCCTGAAAACTGGGTTCCTGCTATCCAGCTGGTTAGTTTTGACGTAGCAGGCCAGGCTCTTGGCTTTCTCAACCTTCGTCTCCGATTAAATGACTACTTACTAGAAAACGGGGGCCATATTGGCTACTCCATTCGTCCATCTGAAAGAGGTAAGGGTTATGCCAAAGAATCCCTCCGACAAGGTCTACAAGTTGCTAAGGAAAAGAACATCAAAAAAGCACTTGTGACCTGTAGTACGGAAAATCCTGCTAGTAGGGCGGTGATTGTGGCAAATAGTGGGGTGTTTGAAGATGTTCGCAATGGCGTAGAACGTTACTGGATAGATTTGGAGTAGAAGGATGACATGGAATACACCAAAACCAGGCGAGTGGAAAAGTGAAGAACTCAGTCAGGGGCGTATCATTGATTACAAGGCCTTTAACTTTGTCGATGGAGAAGGTGTGCGCAACTCTCTCTATGTATCAGGTTGCATGTTTCACTGCGAGGGGTGCTATAATGTTGCGACTTGGTCTTTCAACGCAGGCATTCCCTATACGGCAGAATTAGAAGAACAAATCATGGAAGACCTTGCCCAGCCCTATGTTCAAGGCTTGACCTTACTGGGAGGAGAACCTTTTCTCAATACTGGTATCCTCTTGCCCCTCGTTAAGCGCATTCGAAAGGAACTGCCAGACAAAGACATCTGGTCTTGGACGGGCTACACTTGGGAAGAAATGATGCTGGAGACTCCAGATAAACTGGAACTCTTATCATTGATTGACATCCTTGTCGATGGACGGTATGATAAAAGCAAGCGCAATCTCATGCTCCAGTTTCGAGGTTCGTCCAATCAACGGATTATTGATGTGCAAAAATCTCTCAAAAGTGGGAAAGTGGTGATTTGGGATAAGCTTAATGACGGAAAAGAAAGCTATGAACAGGTGAAGAGAGAATGAAGAAAAAAGACCTGATAGAACAACTGGTTTCAGAGATCGAAACGGGAGGAATTAGGACGCTAGGGATCTACGGTCATGGGGCTTCAGGTAAGTCAACCTTCGCTCAGGAATTACATCAAGCCCTAGATGCCACTACAGTAAATTTACTAGAAACAGATCCCTATATCACTTCAGAACGTCACCTGGTAGTACCAAAGCAAGCACCAAATCAAAAGGTGACAGCTTGTCTCCCAGTGGCGCATGAATTAGCAAGTTTACAGAGAGATATTCTCGCTTTGCAGGCAGGTATGGATGTCTTAACAATTGATGAACCGTGGAAGGCTAGCGAGGTCTTGTCTGGAGCCAAACCGATTCTGATTGTCGAAGGGATGTCTGTGGGTTTTCTACCCAAGGAACTCTTTGACAAAACCATCTGTTTCTACACGGATGAAAAAACAGAGTTAAAGAGGCGCTTAGCTCGAGATACGACTATGAGAAATCGCGATGCATCTTTTGTATTAGCTAGCCATCAGATGAGACGGGAGCAGTATCTGCGATACTATAGAGAAAACGAGTCTAAAGCGGACATTTTAGTAGATCAATCAGAAGATACATTCAAGGTCAAAATGACTCATATTATATAGAAGAAAAGACGGTTTTTTATAGATATAAATCCTCAATCTTGGAAAAATGAAAATAGAAAACAGTTTCATCCTGAAAAAACGAAAAAAAGCTCACAAATCCCTTGCAATCGCAGGGGCTTTGTGTTATTCTATTATGGTGCTGTAAATTACAGCCTTAGCTTTGATGCAAGAGGTTGCGACACGCTCGGTTGCATTGCCACGCAACGCGCGTCGGTTTTCTTGTGGAGCTAGCCTATTATCTTAAATAGACGAAAAGGAGAAAAAGATGGCAAACAAAAAAATCCGTATCCGTTTGAAAGCTTACGAACACCGTACGCTTGACACAGCGGCTGCAAAAATCGTAGAATCAGCTGCTCGTACAGGTGCACAAGTTGCGGGTCCAATCCCACTTCCAACTGAGCGTAGCCTCTACACAATCATTCGTGCGACTCACAAATACAAAGACTCTCGCGAACAATTTGAAATGCGTACACACAAACGTTTGATCGATATCGTTAACCCAACTCAAAAAACAGTTGATGCCTTGATGAAATTGGATCTTCCAAGTGGTGTAAACGTAGAAATCAAACTTTAATCCAAAGTTTGAAACCTTGAGCATGAAAAACGCTCGTTAAAAACTTTTTGAATAAAAAATATAGAAAAGGAACTATTTTCTCATGACAAAAGGAATCTTAGGGAAAAAAGTGGGAATGACTCAAATCTTCACTGAAGCTGGCGAATTGATCCCTGTAACAGTTATTGAAGCAACTCCAAACGTTGTTCTTCAAGTTAAAACTGTAGAAACAGACGGATATAACGCTATCCAAGTTGGTTTCGATGACAAACGCGAAGTATTGAGCAACAAACCTGCTAAAGGACATGTAGCGAAAGCTAACACGGCTCCTAAGCGCTTCATTCGTGAATTCAAAAACGTTGAAGGCTTGGAAGTTGGTGCTGAAATCACAGTTGAAACATTCGCAGCTGGAGACGTTGTTGACGTAACTGGTACTTCTAAAGGTAAAGGTTTCCAAGGTGTTATCAAACGCCACGGACAATCACGTGGACCAATGGCTCACGGTTCTCGTTACCACCGTCGTCCAGGTTCTATGGGACCTGTTGCACCAAACCGCGTATTCAAAGGTAAAAACCTTGCAGGACGTATGGGTGGCGACCGCGTAACAATTCAAAACCTTGAAGTGGTACAAGTTGTTCCAGAAAAGAACGTTATCCTTATCAAAGGTAACGTACCAGGTGCTAAGAAATCTCTTATCACTATCAAATCAGCAGTTAAAGCTGGTAAATAATAAAGAAAGGGGAAATCAGTCACAATGGCAAACGTAACATTATTTGACCAAACTGGTAAAGAAGCTGGCCAAGTTGTTCTTAACGATGCAGTATTTGGTATTGAACCAAATGAATCAGTTGTGTTTGATGTGATCATCAGCCAACGCGCAAGCCTTCGTCAAGGAACACACGCTGTTAAAAACCGCTCTGCAGTATCAGGTGGTGGACGCAAACCATGGCGTCAAAAAGGAACTGGACGTGCTCGTCAAGGTTCTATCCGCTCACCACAATGGCGTGGTGGTGGTGTTGTCTTCGGACCAACTCCACGTTCATACGGCTACAAACTTCCACAAAAAGTTCGTCGCCTAGCTCTTAAATCAGTTTACTCTGAAAAAGTTGCTGAAAACAAATTCGTAGCTGTAGACGCTCTTTCATTTACAGCTCCAAAAACTGCTGAATTTGCAAAAGTTCTTGCAGCATTGAGCATCGATTCTAAAGTTCTTGTTATCCTTGAAGAAGGAAATGAATTCGCAGCTCTTTCAGCTCGTAACCTTCCAAACGTGAAAGTTGCAACTGCTACAACTGCAAGTGTTCTTGACATCGCAAATAGCGACAAACTTCTTGTCACACAAGCAGCTATCTCTAAAATCGAGGAGGTTCTTGCATAATGAATTTGTATGATGTTATCAAAAAACCTGTCATCACTGAAAGCTCAATGGCTCAACTTGAAGCAGGTAAATATGTATTTGAAGTTGACACTCGTGCACACAAACTTTTGATCAAGCAAGCTGTTGAAGCTGCTTTCGAAGGTGTTAAAGTTGCCAACGTTAACACAATCAACGTAAAACCAAAAGCGAAACGTGTTGGACGTTACACTGGTTTTACTAACAAAACTAAAAAAGCTATCATCACACTTACAGCTGATTCAAAAGCAATCGAGTTGTTTGCTGCTGAAGCTGAATAATCTAAGGAGGAAATATCGTGGGAATTCGTGTTTATAAACCAACAACAAACGGTCGCCGTAATATGACTTCTTTGGATTTCGCTGAAATCACAACAAGCACTCCTGAAAAATCATTGCTTGTTGCTTTGAAGAGCAAGGCTGGTCGTAACAACAACGGTCGTATCACTGTTCGTCACCAAGGTGGTGGACACAAACGTTTCTACCGTTTGGTTGACTTCAAACGTAACAAAGACAACGTTGAAGCAGTTGTTAAAACTATCGAGTACGATCCAAACCGTTCTGCAAACATCGCTCTTGTACACTACACTGACGGTGTGAAAGCATACATCATCGCTCCAAAAGGTCTTGAAGTTGGTCAACGTATCGTTTCAGGTCCTGAAGCAGATATCAAAGTCGGAAACGCTCTTCCACTTGCTAACATTCCAGTTGGTACTTTGATCCACAACATCGAGTTAAAACCAGGTCGTGGTGGAGAATTGGTACGTGCTGCTGGTGCTTCTGCCCAAGTATTGGGTCAAGAAGGTAAATACGTTCTTGTTCGTCTTCAATCTGGCGAAGTTCGTATGATTCTTGGAACTTGTCGTGCTACAGTTGGTGTTGTCGGAAACGAACAACATGGACTTGTAAACCTTGGTAAAGCAGGACGTAGCCGTTGGAAAGGTATCCGCCCAACAGTTCGTGGTTCTGTAATGAACCCTAACGATCACCCACACGGTGGTGGTGAAGGTAAAGCACCAGTTGGTCGTAAAGCGCCATCTACTCCATGGGGCAAACCTGCTCTTGGTCTTAAAACTCGTAACAAGAAAGCGAAATCTGACAAACTTATCGTTCGTCGTCGCAACGAGAAATAATAGTAAACTAGTCGCCTAAGCAACTAGGAAATCCGCCAGCTCGGTAGCGCTCCATGTGAGCGCAAGCCGCTGTGGTACAACATTTAAAGGAGAAAAAATAAAAATGGGACGCAGTCTTAAAAAAGGACCTTTCGTCGATGAGCATTTGATGAAAAAAGTTGAAGCTCAAGCTAACGACGAAAAGAAAAAAGTTATCAAAACTTGGTCACGTCGTTCAACGATCTTCCCAAGTTTCATTGGTTACACTATTGCAGTTTATGACGGACGTAAACACGTACCTGTTTACATCCAAGAAGACATGGTAGGTCACAAACTTGGTGAATTTGCACCAACTCGTACTTACAAAGGTCACGCTGCAGACGACAAGAAAACACGTAGAAAATAAGGAGAACATAAATGGCAGAAATTACTTCAGCTAAAGCAATGGCTCGTACAGTACGTGTTTCACCTCGTAAATCACGTCTTGTTCTTGACAACATCCGTGGTAAAAGCGTAGCCGATGCTATTGCAATCTTGACATTCACACCAAACAAAGCTGCTGAAATCATCTTGAAAGTTTTGAATTCAGCTGTAGCTAACGCTGAAAATAACTTTGGTTTGGACAAAGCTAATTTGGTAGTATCTGAAGCATTCGCAAACGAAGGACCAACTATGAAACGTTTCCGTCCACGTGCGAAAGGTTCAGCTTCACCAATCAACAAACGTACAGCTCACATCACTGTAGCTGTTGCAGAAAAATAAGGAGGTAACATCGTGGGTCAAAAAGTACATCCAATTGGTATGCGTGTCGGCATCATCCGTGATTGGGATGCCAAATGGTATGCTGAAAAAGAATACGCGGATTACCTTCATGAAGATCTTGCAATCCGTAAATTCGTTCAAAAAGAACTTGCTGACGCAGCAGTTTCAACTATCGAAATCGAACGCGCAGTAAACAAAGTTAACGTTTCACTTCACACTGCTAAACCAGGTATGGTTATCGGTAAAGGTGGTGCTAACGTTGATGCACTCCGTGCAAAACTTAACAAATTGACTGGAAAACAAGTACACATCAACATCATCGAAATCAAACAACCTGATTTGGATGCTCACCTTGTAGGTGAAGGAATTGCTCGTCAATTGGAGCAACGTGTTGCTTTCCGTCGTGCACAAAAACAAGCAATCCAACGTGCAATGCGTGCTGGAGCTAAAGGAATCAAAACTCAAGTATCAGGTCGTTTGAACGGTGCAGATATTGCCCGTGCTGAAGGATACTCTGAAGGAACTGTTCCACTTCACACACTTCGTGCAGATATCGATTACGCTTGGGAAGAAGCAGATACTACATACGGTAAACTTGGTGTTAAAGTATGGATCTACCGTGGTGAAGTTCTTCCAGCTCGTAAAAACACTAAAGGAGGTAAATAACCAATGTTAGTACCTAAACGTGTTAAACACCGTCGTGAATTCCGTGGAAAAATGCGCGGTGAAGCAAAAGGTGGAAAAGAAGTAGCATTTGGTGAATACGGTCTTCAAGCTACAACTAGCCACTGGATCACTAACCGCCAAATCGAAGCTGCTCGTATCGCCATGACTCGTTACATGAAACGTGGTGGTAAAGTTTGGATTAAAATCTTCCCACACAAATCATACACTGCTAAAGCTATCGGTGTGCGTATGGGATCTGGTAAAGGGGCACCTGAAGGTTGGGTTGCACCAGTTAAACGTGGTAAAGTGATGTTCGAAATCGCTGGTGTATCTGAAGAGATTGCTCGCGAAGCGCTTCGTCTTGCAAGCCACAAATTGCCAGTTAAATGTAAATTCGTAAAACGTGAAGCAGAATAAGGAGAAGGCATGAAACTTAATGAAGTAAAAGAATTTGTTAAAGAACTTCGTGGTCTTTCTCAAGAAGAACTCGCGAAGCGCGAAAACGAATTGAAAAAAGAATTGTTTGAACTTCGTTTCCAAGCTGCTACTGGTCAATTAGAACAAACAGCTCGCTTGAAAGAAGTTAAAAAACAAATCGCTCGTATCAAAACAGTTCAATCTGAAGCGAAATAATAGACTAGGGAAGGAGAAATTTCAATGGAACGCAATAATCGTAAAGTTCTTGTTGGACGTGTTGTATCTGACAAAATGGACAAGACAATCACAGTTGTAGTTGAAACAAAACGTAACCACCCAGTCTATGGTAAACGTATTAACTACTCTAAGAAATACAAAGCACATGATGAAAACAATGTTGCCAAAGAAGGTGATATCGTACGTATCATGGAAACTCGTCCGCTTTCAGCTACAAAACGTTTCCGTCTTGTAGAAGTTGTTGAAGAAGCGGTCATCATCTAATCAAACCTGAAAGGAGAAAACTGAAATGATTCAAACAGAAACTCGTTTGAAAGTCGCAGACAACAGCGGTGCGCGCGAAATCTTGACTATCAAAGTTCTTGGTGGTTCAGGACGTAAATTTGCAAACATCGGTGATGTTATCGTGGCATCTGTAAAACAAGCTACTCCTGGTGGTGCGGTTAAAAAAGGTGACGTTGTAAAAGCTGTTATCGTTCGTACTAAATCAGGTGCTCGTCGTGCTGATGGTTCATACATCAAATTTGACGAAAACGCAGCAGTTATCATCCGTGAAGACAAAACTCCTCGCGGAACACGTATCTTTGGTCCAGTTGCACGTGAATTGCGTGAAGGTGGCTTCATGAAGATCGTGTCACTTGCTCCAGAAGTACTTTAATTTTTAGAAGCAAACTAGTCCCCTAGCTTCAAGCTAGGGTGCCCTTATGGGCGTAAGAAAAATCAAGGAGAAACCTAATGTTTGTAAAAAAAGGCGACAAAGTTCGCGTAATCGCTGGTAAAGATAAGGGAACAGAAGCTGTTGTCCTTACTGCCCTTCCAAAAGTAAACAAAGTTATCGTTGAAGGTGTTAACATCGTTAAGAAACACCAACGTCCAACTAACGAGCTTCCTCAAGGTGGTATCATCGAGAAAGAAGCAGCTATCCACGTATCAAACGTTCAAGTATTGGACAAAAATGGTGTAGCTGGTCGTGTTGGTTACAAATTTGTAGACGGTAAAAAAGTTCGCTACAACAAAAAATCAGGCGAAGTGCTTGATTAATCACGAAGGAAAGGAGAAGTATAATGGCAAATCGTTTAAAAGAAAAATATCTTAATGAAGTAGTTCCTGCTTTGACAGAACAATTCAACTACTCATCAGTGATGGCTGTGCCTAAAGTAGATAAGATCGTTTTGAACATGGGTGTTGGTGAAGCTGTTTCAAACGCTAAAAGTCTTGAAAAAGCTGCTGAAGAATTGGCACTTATCTCAGGTCAAAAACCACTTATCACTAAAGCTAAAAAATCAATCGCCGGCTTCCGTCTTCGTGAAGGTGTTGCGATCGGTGCAAAAGTTACCCTTCGTGGTGAACGTATGTACGAATTCTTGGACAAATTGGTTTCAGTTTCACTTCCACGTGTGCGTGACTTCCACGGTGTTCCAACAAAATCATTTGATGGACGCGGAAACTACACTCTTGGTGTGAAAGAACAATTGATCTTCCCAGAAATTAACTTTGATGACGTTGACAAAACTCGTGGTCTTGACATCGTTATCGTAACAACTGCTAACACTGACGAAGAGTCACGTGCATTGCTTACAGGCCTTGGAATGCCTTTTGCAAAATAATATAGGAGGTAAATCTAATGGCTAAAAAATCAATGATTGCTAAGAACAAACGTCCAGCGAAGTTCTCTACTCAAGCTTATACTCGTTGTGAAAAATGTGGTCGTCCACATTCAGTTTACCGCAAATTTAAACTTTGCCGTGTTTGCTTCCGTGAATTAGCTTACAAAGGACAAATTCCTGGTGTAACAAAAGCATCTTGGTAATATCATGATACAAAGAGCGTAACAACCACAGCAAAAATAGAAAATTTGGTGAAGGAGCGATGCTCCAAAACAAATTTATCTTTTTTGCACAGGTCGTAGCTCGTGTTCAAATAAGAGTTCTCTTATTTGAATGTGTCAATACTATCTGAGCCCAGCTCAATCATTAACTAGCAAGTGCAACTTGCAAACTACTAGTAAGAGGAGAAAAACAAAATGGTTATGACTGACCCAATCGCAGACTTCCTAACTCGTATTCGTAACGCTAACCAAGCGAAACACGAAGTACTTGAAGTACCTGCATCAAACATCAAAAAAGGGATTGCCGAAATCCTTAAACGCGAAGGTTTTGTAAAAAACGTTGAAATCATAGAAGATGACAAACAAGGCATCATCCGTGTATTCCTTAAATACGGACCAAACGGTGAAAAAGTTATCACTAACTTGAAACGTGTTTCTAAACCAGGACTTCGTGTCTACAAAAAACGTGAAGATCTTCCAAAAGTTCTTAACGGACTTGGAATTGCTATCCTTTCAACTTCTGAAGGTTTGCTTACTGATAAAGAAGCTCGCCAAAAGAATGTTGGTGGTGAGGTTATCGCTTACGTTTGGTAATATTTAGCTCCCAATTTCTTTGTGACTCGTCGTTATCGTCTCTTGCCTAACCCAAAGTTATGCCGGCGAGACGATGCCTAGATTCACTTTGAAATTGAAACCTAAATGTTCCTTTAAATCGAGAAATCGATTTAAGCCCCCGTGAAAACTGGCCATTCTGGCCTGACAATTTAACAGGAGAAAATAAACATGTCACGTATTGGTAATAAAGTTATCGTGTTGCCTGCTGGTGTTGAAATCACTAACAATGACAACGTTGTAACTGTAAAAGGACCTAAAGGAGAACTTACTCGTGAGTTCTCAAAAGATATTGAAATTCGTGTGGAAGGAACGGAAGTAACTCTTCACCGTCCAAACGATTCAAAAGAAATGAAAACAATCCACGGAACTACTCGTGCCCTTTTGAACAACATGGTTGTTGGTGTATCAGAAGGATTCAAGAAAGAACTTGAAATGCGCGGGGTTGGTTACCGTGCACAACTTCAAGGATCTAAACTTGTTTTGGCTGTTGGTAAATCTCATCCAGACGAAGTTGAAGCTCCAGAAGGAATTACTTTTGAACTTCCAAACCCAACAACAATCGTTGTTAGCGGAATTTCAAAAGAAGTAGTTGGTCAAACAGCTGCTTACGTACGTAGCCTTCGTTCACCAGAACCATATAAAGGTAAAGGTATCCGTTACGTTGGTGAATTCGTTCGCCGTAAAGAAGGTAAAACAGGTAAATAATGTTGAGTGGTTGATTTTTAACCACCAACCTATTTTCCAACTTAGTGCATAGCACACGATTTAAAACTAAAGAGGTGAAAACTGTGATTTCTAAACCAGATAAAAACAAACTCCGCCAAAAACGCCACCGTCGCGTTCGCGGAAAACTCTCTGGAACTGCTGATCGCCCACGTTTGAACGTATTCCGTTCTAATACAGGCATCTACGCTCAAGTGATTGATGACGTAGCGGGTGTAACGCTCGCAAGTGCTTCAACTCTTGACAAAGAAGTTTCACAAGGAACTAAAACTGAACAAGCCGTTACTGTCGGTAAACTCGTTGCAGAACGTGCAAACGCTAAAGGTATTTCAGAAGTGGTGTTCGACCGCGGTGGATATCTATATCACGGACGTGTGAAAGCTTTGGCTGATGCAGCTCGTGAAAACGGATTGAAATTCTAATAGGAGGACACTAGAAAATGGCATTTAAAGACAATGCAGTTGAATTAGAAGAACGCGTAGTTGCTGTCAACCGTGTTACAAAAGTTGTTAAAGGTGGACGTCGTCTTCGTTTCGCAGCTCTTGTTGTTGTTGGTGACCACAACGGTCGCGTAGGATTTGGTACTGGTAAAGCTCAAGAAGTTCCAGAAGCAATCCGCAAAGCAGTAGAAGATGCTAAGAAAAACTTGATTGAAGTTCCTATGGTTGGGACAACAATCCCACACGAAGTTCTTTCAGAATTCGGTGGAGCTAAAGTATTGTTGAAACCTGCTGTAGAAGGTTCTGGAGTTGCCGCTGGTGGTGCAGTTCGTGCCGTTGTGGAATTGGCAGGTGTGGCAGATATTACATCTAAATCACTTGGTTCTAACACTCCAATCAACATTGTTCGCGCAACTGTTGAAGGTTTGAAACAATTGAAACGCGCTGAAGAAGTTGCTGCCCTTCGTGGTATTTCAGTTTCTGATTTGGCATAAGAAAGGGGATAAAATGGCTCAAATTAAAATTACTTTGACTAAGTCTCCAATCGGACGCATTCCATCACAACGTAAAACTGTTGTAGCACTTGGACTTGGCAAATTGAACAGCTCTGTTATCAAAGAAGACAACGCTGCTATCCGTGGTATGATCACTGCAGTATCTCACTTGGTAACAGTTGAAGAAGTAAACTAATGAATTTTTAGGGGATGTGGCAATACTCATCCCCTAAAACTAGGTATAGTCATCTAAGATGACAATGTATAGGCGAGTTGATAAGGGAGACAACCTTTTCTCTCTTATCGGCGCTAGCATTTTACAAAAGAGGAGAAAATAATAATGAAACTTCATGAATTGAAACCTGCAGAAGGTTCTCGTAAAGTACGTAACCGTGTTGGTCGTGGTACTTCATCAGGTAACGGTAAAACATCTGGTCGCGGTCAAAAAGGTCAAAAAGCTCGTAGCGGTGGCGGAGTTCGCCTTGGTTTTGAAGGTGGACAAACTCCATTGTTCCGTCGTCTTCCAAAACGCGGATTTACTAACATCAACGCTAAAGAATACGCAATTGTAAACCTTGACCAATTGAACGTCTTTGAAGACGGTGCAGAAGTAACTCCAGTTGTACTTATCGAAGCAGGAATTGTGAAAGCTGAAAAATCAGGAGTTAAAATTCTTGGTAACGGTGAGTTGACTAAGAAATTGACTGTGAAAGCAGCTAAATTCTCTAAATCAGCTGAGGAAGCTATCACTGCTAAAGGTGGTTCTGTAGAAGTCATCTAAGAGAGGTGACCCATGTTTTTTAAATTACTAAAAGAAGCGCTCAAGGTTAAACAAGTTCGATCAAAAATTCTCTTTACGATTTTTATCATCCTTGTTTTCCGTATTGGGACAAGTATCACTGTTCCAGGTGTGAATGCAAAAAGTTTAGAAGCTCTCAGTGGTTTATCTTTCTTGAACATGCTTAGTCTTGTTTCAGGGAATGCCATGAAGAACTTCTCCGTTTTTGCACTCGGAGTAAGTCCTTATATCACTGCTTCCATCGTTGTTCAATTGCTACAAATGGATCTTTTACCGAAGTTTGTAGAATGGGGCAAACAAGGGGAAGTAGGACGGAGAAAACTAAACCAGGCTACTCGTTATATTGCACTTGTGCTTGCATTTGTTCAATCTATCGGGATTACAGCAGGATTTAATACTCTATCTGGAGCGAAATTATTAACGACAGCGTTAACTCCACAGGTTTTTGTTACCATTGGTATTATCCTCACGGCAGGTAGTATGATTGTAACTTGGCTCGGGGAACAAATTACAGATAAGGGATACGGAAACGGTGTTTCTATGATTATCTTTGCAGGTATTGTTGCTTCAATCCCTGAGATGATTAAAGGCATCTATGTTGACTACTTCGTCAATATTCCAAGTAGCCGTTTGACTTCATCTATTATCTTTGTCGTTATTTTGATTATCGCTGTCTTGTTGATTGTATACTTTACAACCTATGTTCAACAGGCAGAATATAAAATTCCAATCCAATATACAAAAGTTGCTCAAGGAGCCCCATCAAGCTCATACCTTCCATTGAAGGTAAACCCAGCGGGGGTTATCCCAGTTATCTTTGCAAGTTCCATCACAGCAGCACCTGCAGCCATTCTTCAATTTTTGAGTGCTACAGGTCATGATTGGGCTTGGGTACGTACAGCACAGGAAATGTTATCTACAACATCTCCGACTGGTGTTGCTATGTATGCCTTGCTAATCATTCTCTTTACATTCTTCTATACATTTGTACAGATCAATCCAGAGAAGGCAGCAGAAAACTTGCAAAAGAGTGGAGCCTACATTCATGGTGTCCGTCCTGGTAAGGGTACTGAAGAGTTCATGTCGAAACTTCTTCGTCGCCTTGCGACTGTCGGATCAATCTTCCTTGGTGTGATTTCAATCTTGCCGATTGTGGCAAAAGATGTCTTTGGTCTTTCAGAAGCTGTTGCTTTTGGGGGAACTAGTCTTTTGATCATTATCTCAACCGGTATCGAAGGAATCAAACAACTTGAAGGTTACCTATTGAAACGTAAGTATGTTGGTTTCATGGACAAAACAGAATAAAAGCAAAATTACTTTTGCTTAGAGAGTGGAGTATGAAGATCTATCTATCAGAGAGATTTTCGTCTCCCCTCTTCTATTTTGTTTTTAAATAGGGGTTGAAACAAATTTCTACTTCTATTTAAATACAAAATAAGGAGATCCTATCATGAATCTTTTGATTATGGGCTTACCTGGAGCAGGTAAGGGAACGCAAGCAGCTAAAATTGTGGAGCAATTCCACGTGGCACACATTTCAACTGGAGATATGTTCCGTGCTGCTATGGCAAATCAAACTGAAATGGGTGTACTTGCAAAGTCATATATTGACAAAGGTGAGTTGGTTCCAGATGAAGTTACAAATGGCATCGTTAAAGAACGCCTTTCACAGGACGACATCAAGGAAACAGGTTTCTTGTTGGATGGTTACCCACGTACAATTGAACAAGCCCATGCCTTGGACAAAACATTGGCGGAACTCGGTATCGAACTGGAAGGTGTGATCAATATCGAAGTGAATCCAGATTGCCTCTTGGAACGTTTGAGTGGTCGTATTATCCACCGCGAAACAGGTGAAACCTTCCACAAAGTTTTCAACCCACCAGTTGACTATAAAGAGGAAGATTACTACCAACGTGAAGATGATAAACCTGAGACAGTGAAGCGTCGTTTGGATGTGAATATCGCCCAAGGTGAACCAATCATTGCTCACTACCGTGCCAAAGGATTGGTCCACGATATCGAAGGAAATCAAGATATCAATGATGTGTTCAAAGACATCGAAAAAGTATTGACAAATTTGAAATAAAGCGTTTTTCATACTTGCAAAAAATCGCTACAAATGTTATACTGAGATAGTCTGACTTATAATTGTTGTCTCTGTTTTCAGAGGCATCGAATCGAAATTTATGGAGGTGCTTTTGCGTGGCAAAAGACGATGTGATTGAAGTTGAAGGCAAAGTAGTCGATACAATGCCTAACGCAATGTTTACGGTTGAACTTGAAAATGGACATCAGATTTTAGCAACAGTTTCTGGTAAAATTCGTAAAAACTATATTCGTATTTTAGCGGGAGATCGTGTTACTGTCGAGATGAGTCCATATGACTTAACACGTGGACGTATCACTTACCGCTTTAAATAATCGAAAAACTTGGAGGGATAAGAAATGAAAGTAAGACCATCGGTCAAACCAATTTGCGAATACTGTAAAGTAATTCGTCGTAATGGTCGTGTTATGGTAATTTGCCCAGCAAATCCAAAACACAAACAACGTCAAGGATAAGATAGAAAGGAGAAAACATGGCTCGTATTGCTGGAGTTGACATTCCAAATGACAAACGCGTAGTAATCTCATTGACTTACGTTTATGGTATCGGACTTGCAACATCTAAGAAAATTTTGGCTGCTGCTGGAATCTCAGAAGATGTTCGTGTACGTGACCTTACATCAGATCAAGAAGATGCTATCCGTCGTGAAGTGGATGCAATCAAAGTTGAAGGTGACCTTCGTCGTGAAGTAAACTTGAACATCAAACGTTTGATGGAAATCGGTTCTTACCGTGGTATTCGTCACCGTCGTGGACTTCCTGTCCGTGGACAAAACACTAAAAACAACGCTCGCACTCGTAAAGGTAAAGCTGTTGCGATTGCTGGTAAGAAAAAATAATATAGGAGGTAAAAGTCTTGGCTAAACCAACACGTAAACGTCGTGTGAAAAAGAATATCGAATCTGGTATTGCTCATATTCACGCTACATTTAATAACACTATTGTTATGATTACTGATGTGCATGGTAATGCAATTGCTTGGTCATCAGCTGGTGCTCTTGGTTTCAAAGGTTCTCGTAAATCTACACCATTCGCTGCTCAAATGGCTTCTGAAGCTGCTGCTAAATCTGCACAAGAACACGGTCTTAAATCAGTTGAAGTTACTGTAAAAGGTCCAGGTTCTGGTCGTGAGTCAGCTATTCGTGCGCTTGCTGCCGCTGGTCTTGAAGTAACAGCAATTCGTGATGTGACTCCAGTGCCACACAATGGTGCTCGTCCTCCAAAACGTCGCCGTGTATAATCATCGCATTACACTGCTTTTCGTTTAAGAGGGAGTAACTAAATGATTGAGTTTGAAAAACCAAATATAACAAAAATTGATGAAAATAAAGATTATGGCAAGTTTGTAATCGAACCACTTGAACGTGGCTACGGTACAACTCTTGGTAACTCTCTTCGTCGTGTACTACTAGCTTCTCTACCAGGAGCAGCAGTGACATCTATCAACATTGAAGGTGTCTTGCATGAGTTCGACACAGTTCCAGGTGTTCGTGAAGACGTGATGCAAATCATTCTGAACATTAAAGGGATTGCAGTGAAATCATACGTTGAAGACGAAAAAGTCATTGAACTTGACGTTGAAGGCCCTGCTGAAATTACAGCTGGAGACATTTTGACTGATAGTGATATTGAAATTGTAAATCCAGATCATTATCTCTTTACAATCGGTGAAGGTTCTTCTTTAAAAGCGACAATGACTGTTAACAGTGGTCGTGGATATGTACCTGCTGATGAAAACAAAAAAGATAATGCACCAGTTGGAACACTTGCTGTAGATTCTATTTATACACCAGTTACAAAAGTCAACTATCAAGTAGAGCCTGCTCGTGTAGGTAGCAATGATGGATTTGACAAATTAACCCTTGAAATCTTGACTAATGGAACAATTATTCCAGAAGATGCTTTAGGGCTTTCAGCACGTATCTTGACAGAACATCTTGATTTGTTTACAAATCTTACTGAGATTGCTAAGTCAACTGAAGTGATGAAAGAAGCTGATACTGAATCTGACGATCGTATTTTGGATCGTACGATTGAGGAACTGGACTTGTCTGTGCGTTCATACAACTGTTTGAAACGTGCCGGTATCAATACTGTGCATGATTTGACAGAAAAATCTGAAGCAGAGATGATGAAAGTACGAAATCTTGGACGCAAGAGTTTGGAAGAAGTGAAACTCAAACTCATTGATTTGGGTCTTGGATTAAAAGATAAATAAAGGAGGAATACATGGCTTACCGTAAACTAGGACGCACTAGCTCACAACGTAAAGCAATGCTTCGCGATTTGACAACTGACCTTTTGATCAACGAATCAATCGTGACAACTGAAGCTCGTGCTAAAGAAATCCGTAAAACTGTTGAAAAAATGATTACTCTAGGTAAACGTGGTGATTTGCATGCACGTCGTCAAGCAGCTGCTTTCGTACGTAATGAAATCGCATCTGAAAACTATGATGAAGCAACTGATAAGTACACTTCTACTACAGCACTTCAAAAATTGTTCTCAGAAATCGCACCTCGTTATGCTGAACGTAACGGTGGATACACTCGTATCCTTAAAACTGAACCACGTCGTGGTGATGCTGCGCCAATGGCGATCATCGAATTAGTATAAAATCATCAATTTTGTTGAGTGTTATGATGATGGAGTCTTGTGCTCTTAGTCTAGCTCTGGTCTACCGCTGGGACTTCGGTCCTAGCGGGAACACTCATCATCAATTGATAGGGTAGACGCTTGTTTACGAAATTGTTTTTTTCTTAAGAACAACTTCGTAAGCAGGCGTTTTTTAGTATTTTCTATGGAAATATGCTATACTAGGAAAAAAGAAAATCAAAAACGTTCAGGTTTTCTAAAAATCGTAGAAATGGGGTATAAGGATGAAGGCTATTATTACAGTGGTTGGTAAGGACAAGGCTGGGATCGTTGCAGGCGTGTCTACTAAGATTGCAGACTTGGGTTTGAATATTGACGATATTTCTCAGACGGTGTTGGATGAATACTTTACTATGATGGCGGTCGTTTCTAGTGACGAAAAACAGGATTTCACTTATCTACGAAATGAGTTTGAAACTTTCGGTCAGACCTTGAATGTCAAAATCAATATTCAAAGTGCGGCGATTTTTGACGCTATGTATAATATCTAGGAGGTGGCTATGGATATTAGACAAGTTACAGAAACCATTGCCATGATCGAGGAGCAGAACTTCGATATCAGAACCATCACCATGGGGATTTCCCTTTTGGACTGTATTGATCCAGACATCGAACGTGCTGCTGAAAAAATTTACCAAAAAATCACCACTAAAGCTGCAAATCTAGTGGCTGTTGGAGATGAAATTGCTGCAGAACTTGGGATTCCTATTGTTAATAAACGGGTATCGGTGACTCCGATTTCTTTGATTGGAGCAGCGACAGATGCGATAGACTATCTTGTTTTGGCAAAGGCACTTGACAAGGCTGCCAAGGAGATTGGTGTTGACTTTATCGGTGGATTCTCAGCTTTGGTACAAAAAGGCTACCAAAAAGGAGATGAAATTCTCATCAATTCTATCCCACGCGCTCTAGCTGAGACAGACAAGGTTTGTTCGTCTGTTAACATTGGCTCAACTAAGTCAGGTATCAACATGACTGCGGTCGCTGATATGGGACGTATCATCAAGGAAACAGCTGCGCTATCAGATATGGGTGCGGCCAAGTTGGTCGTATTTGCTAATGCTGTTGAGGACAATCCTTTTATGGCAGGGGCCTTTCATGGTGTTGGCGAAGCAGATGTTATCATCAATGTCGGGGTTTCGGGTCCTGGTGTGGTCAAACGTGCCTTGGAAAAGGTTCGTGGACAGAGCTTTGATGTAGTAGCGGAAACAGTCAAGAAAACGGCCTTCAAGATTACTCGTATCGGTCAATTGGTCGGGCAAATGGCGAGTGAACGCCTTGGTGTTGACTTTGGGATTGTCGACCTAAGCTTGGCACCAACTCCTGCAGTTGGTGATTCTGTGGCACGTGTCCTTGAGGAAATGGGCCTAGAAACAGTTGGTACGCATGGGACGACGGCTGCCCTCGCTCTTTTGAATGACCAAGTTAAGAAGGGCGGAGTGATGGCTTGTAACCAAGTCGGCGGCTTGTCAGGTGCTTTTATCCCCGTTTCTGAAGATGAGGGGATGATTGCTGCGGTGCAAGATGGTTCTCTGAATTTAGAGAAACTAGAAGCCATGACGGCTATCTGTTCAGTTGGACTGGATATGATTGCCATTCCAGAAGATACGCCTGCTGAAACCATTGCGGCTATGATTGCAGATGAGGCGGCAATCGGTGTTATTAACATGAAAACAACGGCTGTCCGTATTATTCCAAAGGGCAAGGAAGGCGATATGATTGAGTTTGGTGGCTTGCTAGGGACAGCTCCAGTAATGAAGGTCAACGGGGCTTCGTCTGTTGATTTCATCTCTCGCGGTGGGCAAATCCCAGCTCCAATCCATAGTTTTAAAAATTAATAAAAAAGAGAGAGGATTTAAGTTGAGTTTAAGGATGACTGTGTATACTATAATCATTAAATAAAGACCTCCTAACTTTATTTAATAGAAATCCTAAACTTTTTCATAATAATCTCCTAGGGAAGCTACCATGAGGGTAGCTTTTCTTTTGGCTAATTTACAAATGTTGGCTTTGCTTTTGAAAGCCGAATATTTCTTTGATCCATGATATAATAGAAGAAAATGGAGGATAGAAAATGTCTAAAGTAAGATTGTACTTGGTCCGTCATGGGAAAACGATGTTTAACACCATTGGACGTGCTCAAGGATGGAGTGATACACCTCTGACTGCAGAAGGTGAGTTGGGAATCCATGAACTGGGAATTGGCTTGAGAGAGTCTGGCTTGCAGTTTGACCGCGCTTATTCCAGCGATTCAGGGCGGACTATTCAAACCATGGGAATTATCCTAGAAGAACTTGGACTACAGGGGAAAATCCCTTACCGAATGGACAAGCGCATCAGAGAGTGGTGCTTTGGTAGTTTTGATGGGGCCTATGATGGGGACCTCTTTATGGGCTTGATTCCGAGAATTTTCAATGTAGACCATGTTCATCAGTTGTCCTATGCAGAACTAGCAGAAGGTTTGGTAGAGGTTGATACTGCAGGCTGGGCTGAAGGTTGGGAAAAACTCAGTGGTCGAATCAAGGAAGGCTTTGAAGCGATTGCTAAAGAAATGGAAGAACAAGGTGGGGGTAATGCCCTCGTCGTGAGTCATGGAATGACTATTGGGACCATTGTGTATCTGATTAATGGTATGCATCCGCATGGTCTCGATAATGGTAGCGTGACGATTCTTGAATATGAGGACGGTCAGTTTAGCGTAGAAGTTGTTGGTGACCGTAGCTATCGAGAGCTCGGACGTGAGAAGATGGAAGAGCCCTCTATTCAGTCAAAATAGAACTGCTTGCCATAAACTAGAGATTTGGTGACTATATCAATATAAGAAAAAACAGCCGAGGGATATTCTTTCGGCTGTTTTTGATAGGGGAAAACTAGAGGGTAATGCTATTGTTTTTAGAAATTTTCATAAATAGTAATAATGAAGTAACTGTCAAGACAGTGAGGATAGTTGACAAAGCAGCTGCCACGCCATAATTTCCACGAAGTACTTCAGTGTAGATAGCTACAGTCATTGTTCTAGTCTTAACATTGTATAAGAGAATTGAAGTAGAAAGTTCTGAAATCATTGTTACCCATGATAGGATTGCACCTGAGATGATACCTGAAAGCATCATTGGGGTGGTGATTTTAGTAAAGGTATTAAGACGACTACTTCCTAAACTTTCTGCAGCTTCTTCAATGCTCGGAGAAATCTGTTGCAAGCTAGCTACTGAAGATCGAATAGTATATGGGAGTCTTCTAACAGATAAGGACATGATCAGGATAAAGGCTGTTCCTGTAATCATAAGGAAGCCACTTCCGAAGATTCCTGTATTGAATGAAGAGATAAATGCAATACCGAGAACAGTTCCTGGTACGATATAAGGTACCATACTAAGACTATCGATTAGATTCGTAAATAGGTTGCGTTTACGAACAGCAAGGTATGAGATGAAGGTTGCAAATAAAACAACGAGAATCAAGGCAAGTAGAGGGATGCGAATGGTATTGAAAATAGCAGACCCCATACGGTTGAAGGCTGTTTTATAGCTATTTAATGAGTATCCATTAACAAATACCATACCTGATGTTTTAAGGAATGATGTATAAATCAAGTAAACTTGAGGTAAGACAGAGAATAAAATAATACCATAAACAGTTACATAAATAGCAGCCATCTTTCCTTTTGTCGTTTTCTTAGGTTCGATTGGATGAAGCGAGTTCATACTGAAGCTGAAACGATTTGAAATATATTTTTGGATGAGGAAGATAGCAAGGGCGATTGTAATGGCCATGATTGCTAAGGCAGATGCGAAAGCCGAGTTGCCTCCAACTTCACTGATAAACTGAGTATAGATTAATACTGGGAAAGTACGATATCCCTCACCAATCAGCATCGGAGTACCGAAGTCTGAGAAAGCTCTCATAAACACTAGGAGCGCTGCTGCTAGTAAAGTTGGGACTAGAAGAGGTAAAACGACTGTTACAATTCGTTTAAAGCCGAAAGATCCCATGCTTTCAGCAGCTTCCAAGAGGGAGTTGTCAATACTCTTCATGGTTCCAGCTACGTAAAGGAAAACGAGTGGGAAAAGTTGGAGTGTAAAGACAAGTACAATACCTTTAAAGCCATAGATATCAAAAGCAGGCAAATGGAGTGTGTTGGTTAGAAATTTTGTAATAACTCCGTTTCTACCAAGAAGTAGAATCCAAGAATAGGCACCTACAAAGGGAGCTGACATGGATGCTATGATAATCAAGATTTGCAAAAATTTCTTCCCCTTGAAGTCATACATTGAAAATAGATAAGCTAGCAAGGTACCAACAACGACAGAAGTAATTGTTGCAGTTACAGAAACTTTAAAACTATTAATGAGTGTCTCAGAATAATAAGATTTACTAAAGAATGTAACAAAATTTTCTAAAGAGAAGCTACCTTCGTGTACCAGTGCTTGCTTTAATACAGTCACAATTGGGTAGACCAAGAAAACCAAGTAGGTAAGGAAGATGAAGAAGGAAGATGCAGTCCAGATGTTTAGTTTTTTACGCTCCATGGCTGACTCCTTTTATGAGATTACGCGAACCGTCTTCAGAGAAGACATTGAGTTTTTGAGCATTGATTCTCAAACGAACACAATCTCCTTTTTCTAAATCTTCTTCGAATGTTGATTCTTCACTCACTTGAAGTTTTGGAGCAAATCCTGTTTCAATGAAGTATTCAGTATTAAGTCCAAGGTAAACACTGTCGGTAATTGTTCCATCGATTGGTCCATTTTCATCACGGATGAATTCTTCAGGGCGAATGCTGACACGGATGTTTTGTTCCTCGACTTGGTCAAGAGCTGGCATACGAAGAGAATAACCATCTTCAAAGACTATGTAAGCTCCGTCAGCTTGTTTTTCTAGACGAGCAGGGATTATATTTGTTCTACCAATAAATGTTGCAACAAATTCATTTGCTGGTTTATGGTAAAGCTCTTTGGGACGACCAATTTGTTGAATAACACCGTCTTTCATAACAGCAATTTGGTCAGAAATGGCCATGGCTTCTTCTTGATCATGAGTTACGTAGACAGTTGTAATACCAACTTCGTGTTGGATTTCTCGAATAGCTTGACGCATATCTAAACGAAGTTTGGCATCTAGGTTACTTAGAGGTTCATCCATGAGGAGAACGCTAGGATTAACAGCTAAGGCACGTGCTAAGGCAACCCGTTGTTGTTGACCACCACTAAGTTTATCTGGTCTACGATCAGCGTACTGGGCAATCTGCATCAACTCAAGGTATTTGTTAGTTTGTTTTATGAGCTCCTCTTTTGGAACTTTTTTCTGCTTGAGTCCAAACGCTACGTTATCACGCACTGTCAAATGTGGGAAAATCGCATAGTTTTGGAACACCATTCCGATGTTACGCTTGCTAGGTTCCATGTTATTAATTATGGTATCATCGAAGTAGAATTCTCCTCCTTCGATGCTGTTGAACCCAGCAATCATACGAAGCAAAGTTGTTTTCCCACATCCTGAAGGCCCAAGGAGAGTGAAAAGGCTCCCCTTAGGAATTGTAACATTTAAATTTTCGATAACGGGCACATCATTGTAAATTTTCTTAGCATTAATAATTTTAATCTCGCTCATAGTCAACCCCTATTACTGTTTAGATTGGATATCTGTAAAGATTTCGTTGTATTTCTTAACAATTTCTGATTTGTTTTTGATGACATAGTCATAATCTTCAGTTAGTGTTTTAATTTGTTCAATTGGTTTCATGTTTTCGCTAGTTTTAGCATTTTTACGAACTGGACGGTTAGTAGTTGTTGTACCTAGAGTATCTTGTACGTCTTGAGAAATGATGAAATCGATAAATTTCTTAGCATTTTCTTTGTTTTTTGCGTTTTTTATAATAGCAGCACTCGCTGGTAAGAAAACAGTTCCTTCTTTTGGATAAACAACTTTAATGTTAGCACCGTCGTTTAAAAGTTTAACTGCAGGATCTTCATATGAAAGACCAACAGCCATTTCTCCATCTGCCACTGCTTTATAAACACCAGATGAACTTGAACCGATTTTACCATTAATTAATGTGAAGAGATCTTTTACATAAGTCCAAGCCTTGTCATCTGTATAGCCCCCCTCAGCTTGTAACATGTTTGTTAGTTGAGCAAAAGCACTAGAAGAGTTAGCAGGGTCAGCTGTTGCAATTTTTCCTTTGAGCTCTGGTTTGATAAGATCGCTATATCCTTCGATATTCATACCCTTAGTCAAGTCTGGATTTACAATCAATACACTACCATCTAATGTGTAAGGAGTTGAGTAACCGGTTGTATTTTGATATTCTTTGATTACATTTTCGTTTTCTGGAGAAACGTAATTTTCAAAGAGTTCTCCGTGAGTGGCATATTGAGTATAGGAACCACCAAAGATGACATCTGCTACAGGTGCTTCTTTTTCAGACTCTAGCTTTTTAAAGAGCTCACCAGTTCCTGCTTGAATGAGTTCAACTTTAATACCATATTTTTCTTCAAAAGCAGGAATTGTTGCACCAATTAAACCTTCTGAGTTTGGCGAATAGACTACAAGAGTGTCACTTCCACCGTTTTCGGTTGCCTTATCTCCTGAAGTGTCGTCAGAAGAGCAGGCAGTCAGCCCTAGAATAGCAAGTCCACAAGCAGCAAAATACATCCATTTCTTTTTCATGATGGATACCTCCAAAGTTTTTGTTATATCTATTGTAAAAGAATGTAAGCGTTTTTAAAACTCAAAATTCTATCCTAATAGTGGAAAATTCTCTACAAAAAAGAAGAATAGTTTCTATACTATTCTTCCAATGGTTTTTAATTCTTTTGGGGAAATATGAAAGTATTTCTTAAAAACTTTCCCAAAATATTTATAGTCTGAGAACCCCACTTGTTCAGCAATTTGGCTAAGTGGACAGTCAGGATGTTGGATTATTTTTTCAACCGCTTGTTTTAATCTATACTGTAGGATATATTCATTCAAGGTAATTGGAAAATCTTCTTTGATAACTTTATATAGATAACTTTCGCTATAGCCTAAATTTTCTGCAATAGAAGAAATTGTAAAGTGTTCGGAGTAGTGTTGGTGTATAAATTCGAGAATTTGTTGAATCAGTTGGTTTTGAGGATTGATTTTTTGAAGGGAGGTGACAAAGGTCTGGTAATCTTGTAAAAATGGTTTGTTTTGATGTTGATCCATTTGAAGACGAAGAATTATTTTCTCTAGACATTCTGTTAATTCTATGATATTTATGGGTTTTGATAGAAAATCTACAGCTCCAAATTGCATAGCTTTTTTTGCATTTGGGAAATCATCATAGCCAGATAGAATTACTTTTTCATAGGAAATAGACTGTGTGGCTTCAAACATCATGAAGGCATCCATGATAGGCATGGTGATATCTGTCAGTACAATATGTGGTTTTAGTTTTTGAATTAGTTCCATTCCTTCTTGTCCATGACTAGCGGTTCCTACGACTTGAATACCTAAGGTAGAGTAGTCTACAGCAATTTCAAGCCATTTTCGAATTAAGTGCTCGTCTTCGACAATGATTAGCTTAAACATGTGTTCTTCCTTTCGTGACAAATTTTACCCAGGTTTCACCTCTAGGGTTCACTCCTAAATCCAATTCAACATTATCAAAAAAGTTACTCAATCGTTTGTAACTATTGACAATACCGTGTTGCGTATGTGGGCTATTCAGGGATTCTAGGATATGTAGACGTTCTTGTTTAGTCAAACCACCGGCATTATCCATAACGATAAAGGTTAGCTCTTCCTGATCTTGAGTGATTTTGATAGAGATGGCAAGATCTATGCGATACTGCCTTCCATATTTTAGAGCATTTTCTACAAGGGGTAATAGGAAAAGTTTTGGAATGGCTTGGGAATATAGTTTTTGAGAACAGTCAATTTGGTAAGAAAATTGTTCAAAGCGAATTTGGTGAATTTTTAGATAAGCTTCGATAATTTCTAAGTCCTTCCCAAGAGTCGTTTCTTTCTCTAATTCAGTTACACTATATCGCAGGATGCGTGTGAGATTTTGAATAAGGTCTTGAGTAATACTAGCATCAATCATACTCGTGATTTTAATGGTTTCCAAGGTATTGTATAGGAAGTGAGGATTAAACTGAGCTTCTAGCATTTTTCTTTCAAAAACCCATTTTTCCTTTTCAATGGTCAACATCTTTTGATGAAGCTCATCTAACTCCTGTAGCATATTGTTAATTTTCTCAGCTATCAGTTCAAATTCATCCCCCGTATGGAGCCTGAGTTTCTTTTCTTTTTTCTTAGGAATCGCATGTAATTGAAAGACTAAACTTTCAATAGGATCAGCATTATGAGTTGCGATTTTATGGGCGATTCTCCTAGCCTGCCAAAAATATAATAGAAAGATACAAAGTGTTAGTATGGAAGCAAGGCTAAGTAAACTAGGAATAGGAAAGAATGATTGGAAAGTGTAAATTGAAAAAATTGAATCAACTTTATGTTTTTTGATCAATAGTGGATTTTCAATGAACCAATGTGTTTTTGAACGGAGCGATTTCTCATCAAATTTTTCCAGAGTTGATTGTGTAAATTGATTAGTATTACTAGAGTATATATTACCAAAGGTATCTGTGATGACGTATTTTGAATTAATTAAAGGGATACTTGATACGAAGTCATTCTCATTAACAAAAGAAATACTGTAAGCTATTGCTCGTTGATTTTGAATTATGGGCATAATAAAGACAGCATAATGCTGCTTATCCATAGATAGAGCAACTTTCTCTGAAATGGACCCTTGGGTAGTATTTTGAATTAATAATTTTAAATAATAGGGAGCTAAAAGAGTTTCTTTATGATTGCGATTAGTGCTAAATAAAAGTTCGCCAGTATCATCGAGAATGACAAAATCAGAACTGAGTTTTAGTTGAGCTTTAGTTTCATAAAATAGACTAAACAATTCTCTGTCAGTGTGTTTACCTTCTATAAATTCTGGAACCATCTTTTTATTCATAGTTTCCAACAATTCATAATTCGCTTGTTTCATGTCATGAACATGTTGAGCAATTTGTTGAGTATCTTTAGCTAGTTGTTGTTTTTGTAAAAAATAGGAAAACCCAAAAAGAAAAATTAGTAATAAAAGAGAGGATATAAAAGCTGCTATAGAACTTCTATGGAGAATTTCTTTTTGAAGAGATCTTTTAAAGGAATGAGACATCCGTTACCTCCTTTGGAAGGGGTTTCTGTTATAAGTATAGCAGTTTAAAAATTCTAGAGCAAGGTAAAATAGAAAAGTGTAGAATAGAACGAGGCCAAATTCCCTCAAAAATGGTATAATAGTAACATCACAAAATTGGAGAGAGACCATGAGTTTTTACAATCATAAAGAAATTGAGCCTAAGTGGCAGGGCTACTGGGCAGAACATCATACATTTAAGACAGGAACAGATGCCTCAAAACCGAAGTTTTATACGCTTGACATGTTCCCTTACCCGTCTGGAGCAGGTCTGCACGTAGGACACCCAGAAGGCTACACTGCAACCGATATCCTAAGTCGTTACAAACGTGCGCAAGGCTATAATGTCCTTCACCCAATGGGTTGGGATGCCTTTGGTTTGCCTGCAGAGCAATACGCTATGGATACGGGGAATGACCCGGCAGAATTTACAGCGGAAAACATTGCCAACTTCAAACGTCAAATCAATGCGCTTGGCTTCTCTTATGACTGGGATCGTGAGGTTAACACAACAGATCCAAACTACTATAAGTGGACGCAGTGGATCTTCACCAAGCTTTACGAAAAAGGCTTGGCCTATGAAGCGGAAGTGCCAGTAAACTGGGTTGAAGAGTTGGGAACAGCCATCGCCAACGAAGAAGTCCTTCCTGACGGGACGTCTGAGCGTGGAGGCTATCCAGTTGTCCGCAAACCGATGCGTCAATGGATGCTTAAAATCACGGCCTATGCAGAGCGATTGCTTAATGACTTGGATGAGTTGGATTGGCCAGAATCTATCAAGGATATGCAACGCAACTGGATTGGTAAATCAACTGGTGCCAATGTAACCTTTAAAGTTAAGGGAACAGACAAGGAATTCACAGTCTTTACGACTCGTCCTGACACTCTTTTCGGTGCGACTTTCACTGTCTTGGCTCCTGAGCATGACTTGGTTGACGCTATCACAAGTCCAGAGCAAGCTGAGGCAGTAGCTGACTACAAACACCAAGCTAGTCTCAAGTCTGACTTGGCTCGTACCGACCTTGCCAAGGAAAAAACAGGGGTTTGGACGGGTGCTTATGCCATCAACCCTGTCAATGGCAAGGAAATTCCAATCTGGATTGCGGACTATGTTCTTGCTAGCTATGGTACAGGTGCGGTAATGGCTGTGCCTGCCCATGACCAACGTGACTGGGAATTTGCCAAACAATTTGGCCTACCAATCGTAGAAGTGCTAGAAGGTGGAAACGTTGAAGAAGCTGCCTATACTGAAGATGGTCTTCATGTCAATTCAGACTTCCTAGATGGCCTTAACAAAGAAGTCGCTATTGCTAAAATTGTGGCTTGGTTGGAAGAGAAGGGTTGTGGACAAGAGAAGGTTACCTACCGTCTCCGCGACTGGCTCTTTAGCCGTCAACGTTACTGGGGTGAGCCAATCCCAATCATTCATTGGGAAGATGGGACTTCAACAGCTATTCCTGAAAGTGAACTCCCACTTGTCTTGCCAGTCACCAAGGATATCCGTCCTTCAGGTACTGGGGAAAGCCCATTGGCTAACTTGACTGACTGGTTGGAAGTGACGCGTGAAGATGGCGTTAAAGGTCGTCGTGAAACCAACACCATGCCACAATGGGCTGGTTCAAGCTGGTACTACCTCCGCTATATTGATCCACACAATACTGAGAAATTGGCTGATGAGGACCTCCTCAAACAATGGTTGCCAGTAGACATCTATGTGGGTGGTGCAGAGCACGCTGTACTTCACTTGCTTTACGCTCGTTTCTGGCATAAATTCCTCTATGATATCGGTGTTGTTCCGACTAAGGAACCATTCCAAAAACTCTTTAACCAAGGGATGATTTTGGGAACAAGCTACCGTGACCACCGTGGAGCTCTTGTAGCGACTGATAAGGTTGAAAAACGTGACGGTTCTTTCTTCCATGTGGAAACAGGAGAAGAGTTGGAGCAAGCACCAGCCAAGATGTCTAAATCACTCAAGAACGTTGTCAATCCAGACGATGTGGTGGAACAATATGGTGCCGATACCCTTCGTGTCTATGAAATGTTCATGGGACCACTTGATGCTTCTATCGCTTGGTCAGAAGAAGGCCTGGAAGGAAGCCGTAAGTTCCTCGACCGTGTTTACCGTTTGATTACAAGTAAAGAAATTGTTGCGGAAAATAATGGTGCTCTTGACAAGGTTTATAACGAAACCGTTAAATCTGTTACTGAGCAAATCGAATCCATGAAATTCAACACAGCTATTGCCCAACTTATGGTCTTTGTCAACGCTGCTAATAAGGAAGACAAACTCTATGTGGACTACGCCAAAGGCTTTATCCAATTGATTGCCCCATTTGCACCTCATTTGGCAGAAGAACTCTGGCAAACAGTTGCTGCAACAGGTGAGTCCATCTCTTATGTAGCTTGGCCAACTTGGGACGAAAGTAAATTGGTTGAAGATGAAATCGAAATCGTCGTCCAAATCAAAGGAAAAGTTCGTTCCAAATTGATGGTTGCTAAAGACCTATCACGCGAAGAATTGCAAGAAATCGCTCTGGCTGATGAAAAAGTTAAAGCAGAAATTGACGGCAAGGAAATCGTGAAGGTGATTGCGGTACCTAACAAACTCGTTAATATCGTCGTTAAATAACGAGTTTATTATCTCTATCTGCCACCTTCAATAGTCCACTGGACTATTGAAGCCAACTAAATTGGTTAATATTGTTGTGAAATAAGATAGGAATCCTCCAGAGCTGAACTCTGGAGGATTTTTTGAATTTTTTCATGAAAGTATGATATACTATGTGCAATTATAAAGTTTGAAAAGTAAAACAAGGAGAAAACAATGCCAGTAAACGAATATGGTCAGATAATTGGTGAGCCAATGAAAGGTTATACACCAGGTGAATTGCCTTCCATTGATTTCTTAGAAGGGCGCTACACTCGGATAGAGCCTCTTTCGGTAGAAAAGCATGCGGAGGATTTACTAGCTGTTTATGGCCCAGATACTCCTCGGGAGATGTGGACCTACCTCTTTCAGGAACCAGTGGCAGATATGGAGGAACTGGTTACCGTTTTAAATCAGATGTTGGCTCGTAAGGACCGTTTTTACTATGCGATTATAGACAAGGCAACTGGTAAGGCCTTGGGAACCTTTTCGCTTATGCGCATCGACCAAAATAATCGTGTAGTTGAAGTTGGGACTGTTATTTTTTCTCCAGAGCTAAGGGGAACACGAATAGGGACAGAAGCCCAGTATCTCTTGGCGCGCTATGTGTTTGAGGAGCTTAACTATCGTCGCTATGAGTGGAAATGTGATTCTCTAAATATCCCATCAAGACGAGCCGCGGAGCGTTTGGGCTTTGTCTATGAAGGAACTTTCCGCCAGGCAGTTGTTTATAAGGGGCGCACGAGGGATACGGATTGGCTCTCTATGATTGATAAGGACTGGCCTCAAGTCAAAGCTCGTTTAGAAACATGGTTGGCTCCTGAAAATTTTGATAAAAATGGACGACAGTACAAGAGCTTGAGAGAACTTTAAGAGGTGTTGACATGATCACTATTAAAAAGCAAGAAATTGTCAAGTTAGAGGATGTTTTGCATCTCTATCAGGCTGTCGGTTGGACAAATTATACCCATCAACCTCAGATGCTGGAGAAGGCCTTGTCTCACTCATTAGCGATTTATCTGGCACTTGATGGAGATGCTGTGGTGGGTTTGGTCCGTTTGGTTGGAGATGGTTTCTCATCGATTTTTGTCCAGGATTTGATCGTTTTGCCTAGCTATCAACGCCAAGGGATTGGTAGCGACTTAATGAAAGAGGCTTTAGGTGATTACAAAGATGCCTATCAAGTCCAACTAGTGACCGATCAGACAGAAAAAACCTTGGGATTCTATCGTTCTCTGGGATTTGAAACCTTATCTACTTATGATTGTACAGGAATGATTTGGGTGGATAGAAAAAGATAAAAAAATCATTTTTTCTTAAGTAAAGTTTAAGTCTTTTCCTGTATTATATAATCATTAAATGAAGACCTCCTAACTTTGTTTAATGTAATCCTAAACTTTTCTTTTTCATCATAATCTCCTAAAGAAGTCACCCAATCAGGTGGCTTTTTTATGACTTGGAGAGGAAAAATCCATTTGAAAAAAATTTTTAAAAAAATGATAAATCAGGAGAAAAGTTAAGTTAGCTTTAAGATTCATCTTGTATTATATAACCATTAAATAAAGACCTCCTAATACTCTTCGAAAATCTCACCATACTTCGTTAGAGTCGACTTAGCTAACTATAGTTATACTTGCGTCTATCTGCCTAGTCTGATTTCGATTTTCATTGAGTACCCTTTATTTAATGAAATCCTAAACTTTTCTTTTTCATAATAATCTCCCTAAAGAGGCCACCCAATCAGGTGGCTTTTTTGTTTGAAAAAACTCCTTAGAAAAGACTAAGGAGAAAGAATTATGTTTTCTTTTTTAGTTGTTGGTTTCGATACTGTCTAGGTGTTAGGTAATAGTGCTGCTTAAATTGACGGTTGAAGTTTGAAAGGTTGGTGAAACCGACCTGGCTTGCAATTTCTTGAATACTGAGGTTGGTTTGGACGAGTTTCTCACAGGATTTCTCAAGACGTAACTGGAGCAGGTAGTCCATACAACTGGCTCCAGTATGTTGCTTGAAAATACTCATAAAGTGATTTTTACTATATCCAAATGTTGCAGCCAGTTGCTCAATATGAATGGGTTCTGAGTAGTGCTGTTCAAGGTAGCAAATCACTTCTTTTAGTTTTTGGTATTTTTGGTAGGTATCATCTGTATAGTGTCGATTGACGTATCTATACTTAAAGAGAAGATGAAGCAATTCGTATAGTTTAGATTTTATGAGTAGATCGTAGTATATGCCTTTTTCTTCAAGGATAGAAAAAAGGGAAAGAAGGCAGGATTGAATTTGATCATAGGCCTTATCGCCTGGTGATATTTGAGGAGTGAGGCAAAAGTGACCGGAGTGGAGGGGTTGGATATAGCGTTGGCTAAAGCTGTCAATTTGACTTCTCCCAAGATAATCTAGATGAATCCGAAAGCTGGTAGAAAGTAGTTCTTGATCTTTATGAGAATAGATAGAATGGAGAGAGGTCGGTTGGATAAGAAAAATATCTCCTTCGCGACTTTCAAAGCGTTCTGAGTTGATATGAACGATGGCAGAACCCTTTGTAACGTAAATAATCTCTAGTTCAGGATGACAATGATAGATTGTGTCAGGTGACTTTTTGGATAAGATTTGTTTTTCAAAATCATATGGGAAGTCAGATGGGTTATCTCGTAAGAAACGTGAACGGTCTGCCATGGTAAATCCTCCCAATATACTATTACTACTTTTATTATACCAAAAAAACTTCCTTATCTAGGAAGTTTTCGGGCTTTAAGCTTTCTTTTTCATATAAAAAATAGTAAGAACAAGTCCAATGAAGGCCAAAGCAATAGCAACATAAAAAGCTACACTATAATTTCCATTATTAGCCATTGCCATTTGAACAGCGACTTTGGGAGCGAAAAATGCTGCTAAAGAATATCCAGTGAAGACGATACCGTAGTTGACCCCTTGATTTGCAGGACCGTAATTTTCCATGACGATAGATGGGAAGACCCCCATAACACCGCCAAAGCAGATACCAAGTCCAATAATTCCTAAGGTAAACCCGAGTTGACCAGGGACGATAGTTAGGGAGAATAAAGCTAGGACAATGACAGAATAGATAATCAATAAGGTCTTTGAACGGCCGATTTTATCAGAAAGTGATCCCCAGATAAAACGACCACTAGAGTTTGCGATTGAATAAAGAGAGACATAGAGAGCTGCAGTGCCTGCAGAGAGTCCAAACATTGATTGACCGATTGGTGATGCTTGAGAGGCAATCATCAAACCAGAAAAGGCGCCAACAAAGAACATGCTAATGATAATGTAAAACAGAGGACTTTGTAGCATTTGTTTCCAGTTTTTATTAGTAGGTCCTTGTTTGGTTGGGATAGGAGCTTTCCAGCCTGCTGGTTGGTAGCCGCTTGGAGCTGCCTTAATAAAGAAAATTGCACAGATGATAACAACAATATAGACTAGCCCAATTGTACGAAAAGCAAAGAAGGCATCTTGTTTTTGAATGAGATTGCTCGCGACTGGAGAAGCGATGACTGCGGCAAATCCCATGCCACCTGTCAGAATTCCAGAGGCTAAGCCACGTTTATCAGGGAAGAGGCGAAGTGAATTGGAGAGGGCACCTGAATAGGCAAAACCTTGACCAAGCCCGGCCATTAATCCATAGGTCAAATAAAGCATGGCTGGTGAATTGGCATAGCCGGTTAAGTAAAATCCGCTAGCAAATAGAAGAGCGCCGAGGGCGATGGTCCATTTTACATAACCTTTGTCAACTAAATAACCTCCGAGAATCATGGGGATAGGGCCTATTGCAGAGTTGATAGCAAATGCTAACATAATATCAGACATGGACCAGCCTGTTGAACTGCTAAGTGGTCCGGCAAAAACAGAAAAGGAATAGACGGCACCTGTACAAAGAAGAATGGCTGTAGACGCGACTAAAATCCTCCAACGATTGAATGTCTCTTTCATAAAAACATCCTCCTTAAATGTATATTTTTTCACCAAGACTATATCATAGTTAAGGAAACCGGTCAATAGTTTATGAAGATATTTTGTTAATTTTTTCACGAACTTGTACTAAAGTACGATAATCTGATAGAATAACACGGTCTTTATTATCAAGGATTTACAAGATTTTCTAAAGTAGTATAATGAAAGTAGATTAAATAAATGAAAGGGGTACCAAGATGAAACTAGTTGCTATCGTTGGAACCAATTCAGATCGCTCAACCAATCGGAAACTCTTGAAATTTATGCAAAAGCACTTTTCGGATAAAGCCGACATTGAGGTATTGGAAATCAAACAATTGCCAGCCTTTAACGAACCTGAGGACAAGCTAGCGCCAGCTGAAGTTCAAGCTTTTTCAGAAAAAATTCTTGCCGCAGATGGTATGATTATTTCAACACCTGAGTACGACCACACGATACCAGCACCTTTGGCCTCTGCTTTGGAGTGGATTGCTTATACCAGTCGTGCCTTAATCAATAAACCGACGATGATTGTTGGTGCTTCTCTCGGTTTGCTGGGAACATCTAGAGCGCAGGCACATTTACGTCAGATTTTAGATGCGCCGGAGCTTAAAGCGAGAGTTATGCCGGGTACAGAGTTCTTTCTAGGTCATTCTGAGCAAGTCCTGGATGATGAGTGTCATTTGAACAATCCTGAAAAGGTTGCAGAACTAGAAGAACATTTTTCAGAGTTTCAAAATTTTGTTGAACTAACAAAGGCTTTGGTCAAACCAGAAGATACAAATCGTAAGAAATCTTTCATTTGGGAAGAATGGTTGAAAGCATAAGTATTTCAAGAAAGGAGAACAATCCATGAAATTAGTAGCTATTGTTGGGACTAATGCAAAAAAATCCTATAATCGCAACCTGTTGCAATTTATGAAAAGACATTTTGCTCAGAAAGCGGATATTGAGATTTTAGAGATAACAGATGTACCAATGTTCAATGAAACAGATGATCAAACAGATACACCTATTATTCAGAAGTTTAATCAAGCTATTTCAGAAGCTGATGGTGTTATTATCTCGACACCCGAGCACAATCATACAATTCCATCAAGTTTGAATAGCTTGCTCGAGTGGTTGTCTTTTAACATTCATCCACTAGACGGAAAGCCGACAATGATTGTCGGAGCTTCTTACGATATTCAAGGTTCCTCACGTGCCCAACTTCATCTTCGTCAGATTCTGGATGCTCCTGGGGTAAATGCAACAGTTATGCCAGGTAGTGAGTTTTTACTTGGTCGAGCTCATCGAGCATTTGATGATAATGGAGATTTGATTGATGAGCGAACCGTTGATTTCCTAGATAGTTGTTTTTATCGCTTCCTTCGCTTTGTATCTGTTGCAAACCAACTAAACCTTCCTGAAGAAGTCCGCTTTGAACCGGGGACTTACCATGTTACAACTGAAGGCCATAATGGTAAATTACCGATGGATGTAACGGTTTCTGAGGATCGTATTGAAAAAATCGAAATCGATTCTTCTGGAGAATCTTCAGGAATCGCAGATGTCGTCTTTACCCGTATCCCAGCGGAAATCATTGAGGGACAGACCTTAAACGTTGATGCGGTGTCAGGAGCTTCTGTGACTTCAAATGGTGTCTTGGACGGAGTTGCGCGCGCAGTCAAACAAGCTGGTGCAAATCCAGATGTTTTACGGAAACGTTCAAAAGCACCATCTGCTCTAGATAAAGAAGATAAAACCTATCAGGCAGACGTTGTCGTCGTCGGAGGTGGAGGAGCTGGTTTAGCTGCAGCGGCTGCAGTCTTACAAGCTGGGAAGAAGCCGATTATTGTTGAGAAATTTCCTGCAATTGGAGGAAATACTGTTCGTGCAGGTGGTCCAATGAATGCACCAGATCCAGCATGGCAAGGAACCTTCACAGCTCATCCAGGTGAGGCACATACGCTTCAAGAATTGATTGCGACAGATGAATCAACGATTGATTCAGAATATTTAGAGGACTTTAGAGCCTTGAAAGTTGAGGTTGAACAGTATTTGCAGAACCCGAGCTATTTGTTCGATTCTACCTTGCTCTATCGTATCCAAACCTATATCGGTGGGAAACGAAAAGATTTACAAGGAAATGAAATTCATGGCCAATACGATTTGGTTTCTGTATTAACCGAACGAGCCCTAGAGTCTGTTCGTTGGTTGGAAGACATCGGTGTTGAATTTGTTCGTAGTGAAGTGACAATGCCAGTTGGAGCCCTTTGGCGTCGTGGCCATAAGCCGGTTCAACCAATGGGGTATGCCTTTATATCCGTCCTACAAAAATATGTTCTAGAACATGGTGGCAAGATTTTGACAGATTCTCCAGTTAAAGAATTGCTTGTAAAAGACGGGGCTGTCAAGGGTGTCAGAGCAGAAGGTCGAAACGGTCAAACCATCATTGTCAATGCAGATGCCGTTGTTCTAGCTTCTGGAGGATTTGGTGCCAATACAAAGATGCTACAAAAATACAATACCTACTGGACTGAAATTGCAGATGATATTGCTACATCTAATACACCAGCTGTAACAGGAGATGGTATTCTTTTAGGGCAAAGTGTAGGTGCAGATTTAGTGGGTATGGGCTTTAGTCAAATGATGCCAGTATCCGATCCAGTGACAGGAGCTCTTTTCTCAGGACTTCAAGTTCCTCCAGCAAACTTCATCATGGTAAATATTGAAGGTAAGCGCTTTGTAGATGAGTACGGTAGCCGAGACAAGCTATCTCAAGCGGCGATTGATAATGGAGGCTTGTTCTATCTAATCGCAGATGAACGTATCAAGGAAACTGCCTACAATACTAGCCAAGAAAAAATCGATGCCCAAGTCAAAGCAGGTACTCTCTATCGTGCAGATACGATAGAAGAGTTGGCGGTTCAGATTGGTGTGAATCCACAAGTTCTAGTGGAAACGATTAAGAATTACAATTCCTATGTAGATGCAGGTTTTGATCCTGAATTTAATAAAGGTAGTTTTGATCTCAAGTGTGAGGTTGCGCCATTTTACGCAACACCGAGAAAACCAGCCGTTCACCATACAATGGGTGGACTCAAGATTGATACTTCAACACACGTTTTGAATGAAAACGGGCAGATTATCCCTGGTTTGTATGCTGCCGGAGAAGTCGCAGGTGGACTCCATGCAGGTAACCGTCTAGGAGGAAATTCGCTTACGGATATCTTTACTTTTGGACGTATTGCAGGTCAAACAGCTGTTAAAGAAAATTGTTAGTGATTGATTTAAAAATTAAGGGAATTTTAAGTCTCCTTGTGTATTATATAATCATTAAATAAAGACCTCCTAATACTCTTCGAAAATCTCACCATACTTCGTTAGAGTCGACTTAGCTAACTATAGTTATGCTTGCGTCTATCTGCCTAGTCTGATTTCGATTTTCATTGAGTACCCTTTATTTAATGAAATCCTAAACTTTTCTTTTTCATAATAATCTCCCTAAAGAGGCCACCCAATCAGGTGGCTTTTTTGTTTGTGGCTTGGATTTTTGATATAATAGAGCCATGAGTAGAATTTTAGATAATGAAATCATGGGTGATGAGGAGTTGGTAGAACGTACCCTCCGTCCCCAATATTTACGTGAATATATAGGTCAGGACAAGGTCAAGGATCAGCTACAAATATTTATCGAAGCCGCAAAAATGCGGGATGAGGCACTGGACCATGTTCTTTTATTTGGTCCTCCAGGTCTCGGGAAAACAACCATGGCCTTTGTTATTGCCAATGAACTGGGAGTCAATCTCAAGCAAACATCTGGTCCTGTCATTGAAAAAGCGGGGGATCTGGTAGCGATTTTGAATGATTTGGAACCTGGAGACGTTCTCTTTATTGACGAGATTCATCGCTTGCCCATGTCGGTGGAAGAGGTGCTTTATAGTGCCATGGAAGACTTCTACATTGATATCATGATTGGTGCTGGTGAAGGCAGTCGCAGTGTTCATTTGGACTTGCCACCATTCACCTTGATTGGGGCTACGACACGTGCGGGGATGCTCTCAAATCCTCTGCGGGCACGTTTTGGGATTACAGGTCATATGGAATACTATGCCCACGCTGACTTGACAGAGATTGTTGAGCGGACAGCAGATATTTTTGAGATGGAAATCACCCATGAGGCAGCTTCGGAGTTGGCCTTACGCAGTCGAGGAACTCCTCGTATCGCCAATCGTCTCCTCAAGCGCGTGCGCGACTTTGCCCAGATTATGGGGGATGGCTTGATTGATGATGTGATTACGGATAAGGCTTTGACCATGCTGGATGTAGACCGTGAAGGTTTGGACTATGTAGACCAAAAAATCCTTCGCACCATGATTGAGATGTACGGTGGTGGTCCTGTCGGTTTAGGAACTCTTTCTGTTAATATTGCCGAGGAGCGTGAGACAGTCGAAGATATGTACGAACCTTACCTGATTCAGAAAGGTTTCATCATGCGAACTCGTTCTGGACGGGTGGCAACTGCTAAGGCATATGAGCATTTAGGTTATGAATACAGTGAAAAATGAACAAGAAATTCTAGATGCTTTCAGAGAAAATCCAGATATGATGACCATTCTGACCATCATCCGTGACCTTGGTCTGAAAGATTCGTGGTTGGCAGCAGGTTCTGTCAGGAATTTCATCTGGAATCTCTTGTCAGACAAATCGCCTTTTGATAGTGAGACGGATGTGGATGTGATTTTCTTTGATCCAGATGTTTCTTATGAGGAAACAGTATCCCTAGAGAAAAAGCTAAGAGAAGATTATCCTCAGTATCAGTGGGAGTTGAAAAATCAGGTCTATATGCATCTACACAGTCCTCATACTGTGCCTTACACGAGTTCTCGTGATGCCATGAGTAAATATCCCGAGCGCTGTACGGCGATAGGGCTTCGCTTGCATGCTGACGCAACTTTAGAGCTCTTTGCGCCTTATGGTTTACAGGATATTTTTAACTTTCACGTATCCCCAACTCCTCATTTCCTAGATAATGAAGACCGAATGAAGCTCTATCAAGAACGCTTGTCCAAGAAAAATTGGCAAGAAAAATGGGAAAATCTGACTTTCTCAAAAAACTTAAGAAAAATTTAAGTTAGGGGCGGTATACTAGGTTCATAAGTTAAGAGGAACTTAACTTAAACTCCTAAAACTTTTTCATAATAATCTCCCTATAAAACTAAGTCGCCCAATCAGGCGGCTTATTTTTTGTCTTTACGGAGAGCTAATAACTTAGCAATAGAAGAAAATAGGGAAATATGGTATAATGAAACGATAGATTTTTGAATAGGAATAAGAACATGTTTGGATTTTTTAAGAAAGATAAAGCTGTAGAAGTCGAGGTTCCAACACAGGTTCCTGCTCATATTGGCATCATCATGGATGGGAATGGCCGCTGGGCTAAAAAACGGATGCAACCACGGGTTTTTGGTCATAAGGCGGGGATGGAAGCCCTCCAAAAAGTGACCAAGGCAGCGAACAAGATGGGAGTTAAGGTCATCACGGTTTATGCCTTTTCAACGGAAAATTGGACGCGTCCAGATCAAGAAGTCAAGTTTATCATGAACTTGCCAGTCGAATTTTATGATAACTACGTCCCTGAATTGCACGCAAATAACGTTAAGATTCAGATGATTGGGGAGACAGACCGTCTGCCTAAGCCGACTTTTGAAGCTTTGAAAAAAGCAGAGGAATTGACCCAGAACAATACGGGCTTGATTCTCAATTTTGCGCTTAACTATGGTGGCCGTGCTGAAATTACGCAGGCTCTTAAGGGCTTGGCTCAAGATGTTCTAGATGCTAAAATCAACCCTGGTGACATCACAGAAGATATGATTGGGGACTATCTTTTTACGCAACACCTGCCAAAGGATTTGCGGGATCCGGACTTGATTATCCGCACGAGTGGTGAGTTGCGTTTGAGTAATTTCTTGCCATGGCAAGCAGCCTATAGCGAGCTTTATTTTACGGATACCTTGTGGCCTGATTTTGATGAAGCCGCCTTGCAGGAAGCTATTGCTGCTTTTAACCATCGCAATCGCCGTTTTGGAGGAGTTTAGGAGAAGATATGACCAAGGATTTACAAAAGAGAACATTGTTTGCGGTATTGGCCCTGGCAATTTTCCTTCCAGTCTTGTTTGCGGGAGGGCTCTTGTTGCAGATAGGGATTGGCTTGTTAGCGATGCTAGGCGTCCATGAACTCTTGCACATGAAGGGGTTAAAGACCATGACCATCGAGGGTGCCTTGACCCTCTTTGCGACCTTTGCTCTCACAATCCCCTTAGAAAATTACCTAACTTTTTTGCCAGTTGATGGGAATGTGGTTGCCTACAGCGTTTTAATTATGATTATGCTAGGGACCACCGTTTTCAGTAAAAGCTATACGATTGAAGATGCCGCTTTTCCAATTGCTGTGAGCTTTTATGTTGGTTTTGGCTTTAATGCCTTACTAGATGCTCGGGTGGCAGGTTTTGACAAGGTACTTTTGGCCCTTTTTATCGTTTGGGCGACAGATAGCGCAGCCTACCTGACAGGGATGAATTTTGGTAAACATAAGTTGGCGCCGAGAGTTTCTCCTAATAAGAGTATTGAGGGCTTTGTCGGTGGTATTCTAGGTGCGGTACTGATAACAGTGATTTTCATGTTAGTGGACAGCACAGTTGCTCTTCCTTATGGGATTTATAGAATGAGTCTCTTTGCAGCCTTTTTCAGTGTGGCAGGTCAGTTTGGTGACTTGATTGAGAGTGCTACGAAACGCCATTTCGGTGTTAAGGATTCTGGAAAATTTATCCCTGGACATGGCGGTGTGTTGGATCGCTTTGACAGCATGCTGATTGTGTTTCCAATGATGCACTTATTTGGCCTGTTTTAAAGAAAGGAATATTGAATGATTGGATTGCTAACCTTTATCCTCGTTTTTGGGATTATTGTGGTGGTGCATGAGTTTGGACATTTTTATTTTGCCAAGAAATCGGGCATTCTAGTTCGTGAATTTGCCATTGGTATGGGGCCCAAGATTTTTTCCCATATCGGTAAGGATGGCACTGCTTATACCATTCGAATCCTTCCTCTAGGAGGCTATGTTCGTATGGCAGGCTGGGGTGATGATGCGACAGAAATCAAGACAGGAACTCCGGTCAGTTTAACACTTGCTGATGATGGTAAGGTCAAACGGATCAACCTCTCAGGGAAGAAACTGGATCAAACGTCTCTTCCTATGCAGGTAACTCAGTTTGACTTTGAAGACAAGCTCTTTATCAAGGGTTTGGTCCTGGAAGAAGAAAAGATTTTTGCAGTAGATCACGATGCAACGGTTGTTGAAGAAGACGGAACCGAAGTGCGCATTGCTCCTCTGGATGTACAGTATCAAAATGCTTCTATCTGGGGTAAGCTCATCACCAACTTTGCAGGTCCCATGAATAACTTTATCTTAGGTGTTGTTGTTTTTTGGATCTTGATCTTTTTGCAGGGCGGTGTTAGAGATACTCAGACCAATCTCTTTCATGTCATGCCAGAGGGAGCTTTGGCTAAGGTAGGCGTAGCTGAGACCGCTCAAATTACCAAGGTCGGCTCGCATGAGGTTAAGAATTGGCAAGACTTGACCCAGGCTGTGGAAGCAGATACCAAGGACAAGACCGCTCCGACCTTGGATGTGACCATTTCTGAAAATGGTAGTGAAAAGCAAGTTACTGTGACGCCAGAAGAAAATCAAGGACGTTACATTCTCGGGGTTCAACCAGGGGTCAAGTCAGACTTTCTATCCATGTTTGTTGGTGGATTTACAACTGCTGCCGACTCAGGACTTCGTATCCTTTCGGCTCTGAAAAACTTGATTTTCCATCCAGATTTGAACAAACTCGGCGGTCCCGTTGCCATTTTTAAGGCAAGTAGCGATGCTGCTAAAAATGGTCTTGAGAATGTCCTCTACTTCCTAGCTATGATTTCCATTAATATCGGAATTTTTAATTTGATTCCGATTCCGGCTTTGGATGGTGGAAAGATTGTGCTCAATATCCTAGAGGCTATCCGCCGGAAACCCCTTAAACAAGAAATTGAAACCTATGTTACCATGGCTGGTGTAGTTATCATGGTTGTCTTGATGCTAGCTGTGACCTGGAATGACATTATGCGACTCTTCTTTTAGATAATCGAGGAATATTATGAAACAAAGTAAAATGCTAATCCCAACGCTTCGCGAAATGCCAAGCGATGCTCAAGTTATCAGCCACGCCCTTATGTTGCGTGCTGGTTATGTTCGTCAAGTTTCTGCCGGTGTTTATTCTTACCTACCACTCGCTAACCGTGTGATTGAAAAGGCTAAGAATATCATGCGCCAAGAGTTTGATAAGATTGGTGCGGTGGAGATGTTGGCTCCTGCCCTTCTCAGTGCTGATCTTTGGCGTGAATCAGGCCGTTATGAAACCTATGGTGAAGACCTTTATAAACTGAAAAACCGTGAAAAGTCAGACTTTATCCTAGGTCCAACTCACGAAGAAACTTTTACAGCTATTGTTCGTGATTCTGTCAAGTCTTACAAGCAATTGCCACTCAACCTTTACCAAATCCAACCGAAATACCGTGATGAAAAACGTCCACGTAACGGACTTCTCCGTACGCGTGAATTTATCATGAAGGACGGCTATAGTTTCCATGCTAATTACGATAGTTTGGATGTGACTTATGACGAGTACAAAGCGGCCTATGAACGAATTTTCACTCGTAGTGGCTTGGACTTCAAGGCTATCATCGGTGATGGTGGCGCCATGGGTGGTAAGGATAGCCAAGAATTTATGGCCATCACACCAGCCCGTACAGACCTTGACCGCTGGGTTGTCTTGGACAAATCTGTTGCCTCATTTGATGAGATTCCTGCAGAAGTGCAAGAAGAAATCAAGGCAGAATTGCTCAAATGGATGGTTTCTGGTGAAGACACTATTGCCTACTCAAGTGAGTCTAGCTATGCAGCTAACTTAGAAATGGCAACAAACGAGTACAAACCAAGTAACCGTGTCGTTGCGGAAGAAGAAGTGACTCGCGTCGAAACTCCAGGTGTTAAATCCATCGATGAAGTCGCAGCCTTCCTAAATGTCCCAGAAGAACAAACGATTAAAACCCTCTTCTACATGGCAGATGGTGAGCTTGTTGCAGCCCTTCTAGTTGGAAATGACCAACTCAATGAAGTCAAGTTGAAAAACCACTTGGGTGCAGATTTCTTTGATGTTGCGAGCGAGGAAGAAGTAGCAAATGTTATCTCAGCTGGCTTTGGTTCGCTTGGCCCAGTTGCTTTGCCAGAAAATGTGAAAATCATTGCAGACCGTAAGGTACAAGATGTTCGCAATGCTGTTGTGGGGGCTAACGAAGATGGCTACCACTTGACGGGTGTGAACCCAGGTCGTGATTTCACTGCAGAATACGTGGATATCCGCGAAGTTCGTGAGGGTGAAATTTCACCAGACGGACAAGGTGTTCTTAACTTTGCCCGTGGTATTGAGATCGGCCATATTTTCAAACTCGGAACTCGCTACTCAGCAAGCATGGGTGCAGATGTTTTGGATGAAAATGGTCGTGCTGTGCCAATCATCATGGGATGTTACGGTATCGGTGTTAGCCGTCTTCTCTCAGCAGTTATGGAACAACACGCTCGCCTCTTTGTCAACAAAACGCCTAAAGGGGAATACCGCTATGCTTGGGGAGTTAACTTCCCTAAAGAATTGGCACCATTTGATGTGCACCTGATCACTGTCAACGTCAAAGACGAAGAAGCACAAGCCTTGACAGATAAACTTGAAGCTAACTTGATGGATGCTGGTTACGAAGTCTTGACAGACGACCGTAACGAACGTGTCGGAGTGAAGTTTAGCGATAGCGACTTGATTGGGTTGCCAATCCGTATTACTGTTGGGAAGAAAGCAGCTGACGGTATTGTAGAAGTTAAGATCAAGGCGACTGGTGACACTATCGAAGTTCATGCAGACAACTTGCTTGAAACCCTTGAAATCCTAAGCAAGAAATAAAAACTATAATCAGAAGAAAAACAAGGCAAAAATGTAACTAGTTTTTACCTTGTTTTTTCTATATAATGGGGAAAATGAGTAAATGAAGAGGTAAAGCTATGCTAAAATTTCCAAAGGATTTTGTCTGGGGTTCCTCTACTTCTGGACCGCAGACAGAAGGTCGTGTATCTGGTGACGGCAAGGGAGACAATCTCTGGGATTATTGGTTCCAAGTAGAACCAAACCGCTACTACAATGGAATTGGACCTGCTAAAACATCGACCTTCTATGAGAACTGGGAAAAGGATATTGAGCTTTTGGTAGAGACTGGGCATACAGCCTTCCGAACTTCTATCCAGTGGTCTCGTATTTTCCCACAGGGCCGTGGAGAGGTCAATCCGCAAGGGGTGACTTTCTACCGTCAGGTTTTTGAAGCTAGTAAGGCCAAAGGGATTCGTCTCTTAGTCAATCTCTATCACTTCGACCTGCCATTTGCCCTCCAAGAAGACGGCGATGGTTGGGAAAATAAGGCAACTGTCAAGGCTTATGAAGACTATGCTCGTTTTTGTTTTGAGACTTACGGTGACTTGGTAGACCAATGGATTACCTTTAACGAGCCCATCGTTCCCGTAGAGTTTGGCTATTTTTACGATGCCCACTATCCTCACAAGGTAGATGCCAAAGCAGCAGTTAAGGTTGCCTATCATACGCAACTGGCTAGTAGTCTTGCGGTTAAGGCTTGTCATGAGATTTTGCCTGATTCCAAGATTGGGATTGTCCTCAACTTGACACCAGCCTATCCACGTAGCCAGCATCCTGCGGATGTCAAGGCTGCGCGCATTGCCGATCTCTTCCAAGCTCAATCTTTCCTAGATCCATCTGTTTTAGGAGCTTATCCAGAAGAATTAGTGGAAATTTTAGCTGAGCATGATTTGCTACCAGAGTACACTGTTGAAGAGTTAGAACTCATTCGCGAGAATACAGTTGATTTCCTTGGAGTCAATTACTACCAACCTTTGCGCGTTATGGCGCCGCGTTTTGCTAAACATCCAGACAGTCCCCTCTTGCCAGAACATTTCTATGAGCCTTATATCATGCCGGGCCGTAAAATCAATCCTCACCGCGGTTGGGAAATTTACGAGCAGGGGATTTATGATATCGCTCAAAATATCAAGGAAAATTATGCTAATATTGAGTGGATGCTGACCGAAAACGGCATGGGTGTTGAAGGTGAGGATAAATTCCGTGTGAATGGCATGATTCAGGACGACTATCGTATCGACTTTGTCAAAGGACATCTGCGTGAACTTCACCGTGCCATTGAAGACGGAGCCAATTGTAAGGGTTACTTAATCTGGACCTTTATTGATTGCTGGTCATGGCTCAATAGCTATAAAAACCGCTATGGTTTGGTTGAGCTTGACTTGGAAACGCAGGAACGTCGCCTGAAGAAATCAGGGCACTGGTTCAAGGAACTCAGCGACCATAATGGATTTTAAGAATAAAAAGAGTGAGATGGCGTTCATCTCACTTTTTATTACAATACCATCACCAAGGTCCCGATCGTAATCAGGATACAGCCAATAATTGTTTTAAACGTCAGGATATCTTGTAGGAAGAAAAAGGCTAGAACGAGGGTAATGACGAGACTGAATTTATCGACAGCAGATACCTCAGTCGCATTGCCCATCTGTAGTGCCTTGTAGTAGCAGAGCCAGGAGGCGCCAGTGGCCAAGCCAGATAAGATGAGAAAGAGCCAACTTTTTCTACTGATGTTGACAATTTCGGTCTGACTATTGGTCAAGAAAACCATGGCCCAGGCCATAAGAATGACGACGACTGTACGAATAGCGGTTGCTAGATTGGATGGAACTCCTTCAATCCCAATCTTGGCTAAAATTGACGTTAAGGCTGCAAAGATAGCTGATAAAAGTGCGAAGAAAAACCACATGGCAAATACCTCCTCCCCTTATTATAAGTAATTGATGCTGACTTGTCAGGTATCAAGTGAAATCTTGATAAAATACCAGATAGAAAAACTATACCAATTTTTATTCTTGACAAGTGAGAAAAACAAGTATATACTGTTTTTGCTGATTCTGTAAAAGGGAAATCAGACTATACCAATTTAAGGAGAAAGCACAGCTGGTCTGTGTCGTATATACTATGTGTGGAATTGTTGGTGTTGTTGGAAACACAAATGCAACTGATATTTTGATTCAAGGGCTTGAAAAGCTCGAATACCGTGGCTATGATTCTGCGGGGATTTTTGTCCTAGGTGGTGCTGAAAATCACTTAGTCAAGGCTGTAGGCCGTATCGCAGAATTGTCTGCCAAGACAGCTGGTGTTGAGGGAACGACTGGTATTGGACATACGCGTTGGGCGACTCACGGAAAACCAACTGAGGACAATGCTCACCCACACCGCTCTGAGACAGGACGTTTTGTCTTGGTGCACAATGGGGTGATTGAAAACTACCTCGAAATCAAGGAAGAATACCTTACCGGTCACCACTTCAAGGGGCAAACAGATACGGAAATCGCTGTTCACTTGATTGGAAAATTTGCAGAAGAATATGGTTTGTCAGTTCTTGAAGCCTTCAAAAAAGCCCTTCACATTATTCGTGGTTCTTATGCCTTTGCCTTGATTGACTCTGAAAATCCAGATGTCATCTATGTCGCTAAGAACAAATCTCCACTTTTGATTGGTCTTGGAGAAGGTTATAATATGGTCTGCTCAGATGCTATGGCTATGATTCGTGAGACCAACCAATACATGGAAATTCATGACCAAGAGTTGGTAATCGTCAAGGCTGATAGCGTCGAAGTTCAAGACTATGATGGTAACAGTCGTGAGCGTGCTAGCTACACTGCTGAGCTCGACTTGTCAGATATCGGTAAGGGGACTTATCCTTACTACATGCTCAAGGAAATCGACGAGCAACCAACGGTTATGCGTAAACTCATCCAAGCCTACACGGATGAGGCAGGTCAAGTTGTCGTAGATCCAGCTATCATCAAGGCTGTTCAAGATGCAGACCGCATCTATATCCTTGCAGCTGGAACATCGTACCACGCAGGATTTGCTTCTAAGAAGATGTTGGAAGAATTGACAGATACACCTGTTGAACTTGGAATTTCATCTGAGTGGGGCTATGGTATGCCACTTCTCAGCAAAAAACCACTCTTCATCTTTATCAGCCAGTCTGGTGAAACAGCTGACAGCCGTCAGGTTTTGGTTAAGGCCAATGAAATGGGCATTCCAAGCTTGACAGTGACAAACGTTCCAGGCTCAACTCTTTCTCGTGAAGCCAACCATACTATGCTTCTTCACGCGGGTCCTGAAATTGCTGTGGCATCAACCAAGGCCTACACAGCGCAAATCGCAGCTCTTGCCTTCCTAGCAAAAGCAGTCGGAGAAGCAAACGGCAATGCCAAAGCGCAAGCCTTTGACCTGGTTCATGAATTGTCAATCGTAGCTCAGTCTATCGAATCAACTCTTTCAGAAAAAGAAACGATCGATGCTAAGGTTCGTGACCTTCTTGAAACAACTCGCAACGCCTTTTACATCGGACGTGGTCAAGACTACTATGTAGCAATGGAAGCTAGTCTCAAACTCAAAGAGATTTCTTACATCCAATGTGAAGGTTTTGCGGCAGGAGAACTCAAGCATGGGACCATTGCCTTGATTGAAGAGGGGACACCTGTCTTGGCCCTCTTGTCAGATCCAGTACTTGCCAACCACACTCGTGGAAATATCCAAGAGGTCGCAGCCCGTGGTGCCAAGGTTCTCACTATCGCAGAAGAAAATGTTGCTAAAGACACAGATGATATCGTCCTTACGACCGTACACCCTTACCTCTCGCCAATCTCAATGGTCGTACCAACGCAATTGGTCGCTTACTTTGCAACTCTACACCGTGGACTCGATGTGGACAAACCACGTAACCTTGCCAAGTCAGTAACAGTAGAATAAGCAAAGAAAGTCTAGTTCATCTAGACTTTTTTGCTCTCTCTTGGTATACTTGAGTGAGGAGTGTTTTTGCTCGCCTTTAATTTTTTATAAGGAGAAGAAAATGAAGAAGAAAAAAAGTATTATTGCTATGCTGGTTGGTATCGTCTTGTCTAGTTCTTTCTTGATACGTACGATCTTGATCCATCAGGCGAGACAAGCGAAAAAGCAAAACCTGGAACGGATTGCTGCGGTGCAAGAGACGGTTCAGTCTCAAGATCAAAAGAAAGCTGAAGAGCAGAAAGAACACTTTAAAAAGGCATTTGAAGGTATAGATAGAACTTCCATTCAAATGAAAGACTACGATAGCCACACAAAGATTAATGCGGACTACAGTTTTGGTACCAAGGATGGAGTACACTACCTAGTAGAATTAAAAACAGGGAATAAAGTAGCTCTGGAAGGTGTGGACAAGGCCTTTCCATTGTCTGTCAAAAATGAGGACACAAATAGTACGGAGCTTGCCCTGGTTGTCCGTAAAGACCAAGCCTGGTACATGATTGATACAAAGGGTGAGACGATTTACACTTTTGAACAAACAGAATTGACAGAAAACTCGAAGTTAACTCTGAAAGACAATAAACTACAGGTAGAATAAGCTAAGAAAGTCTAGTTCATCTAGACTTTTTCTAATGAGCAAATGTATTGAAAATAAAACTAATTAGTGATATAATGCCCTAAAACTAAAAGAGATAGCGAGGAAACAGGATGATAGAATTAGGGATTTCAACATTTGGTGAAACAACAGCTCTAGAAGCGACTGGACAGATTTACAGTCATGATGAACGTATTCGTCAGTTGGTGGCAGAGATAGAGCTGGCTGATAAGGTTGGTTTGGATGTGTACGGGATTGGGGAGCACCATCGAGAGGATTTTGCGGTATCAGCGCCAGAGATTGTTCTTGCAGCTGGTACTGTTAATACCAAGAAGATTCGTTTGACTAGTGCAGTCAGCATTCTCTCGAGTATGGATCCAATTCGCTTGTTCCAACAATATGCCACCATCGATGCCTTGTCAAATGGACGTGCAGAGATTATGGCTGGGCGTGGTTCATTCACCGAGTCCTTCCCACTGTTTGGCTATGACTTGAAAGACTACGAAGCCCTTTTTGATGAAAAGTTAGATCTGCTTCAGTTGGCAAATGAAAACACCAAAGTGAACTGGCAGGGGCAATTGACCCAAAGCATTGCTGGAAAAGATGTTTATCCTCGTCCAGTTCAGGACAAATTGCCATTGTGGGTGGCGACAGGTGGTCATGTCGAATCAACAGTGAAGATTGCTCAGGCGGGGTTGCCGATTGTCTATGCCATTATCGGTGGCAATCCGCGTTATTTTAAAAAGTTGATTCAAGCTTATCGTGAGATTGGTAGGGAAGCCGGTCATACGGATAAAGACCTGAAAGTGGGCGCTCATTCTTGGGGCTGGATTGCTGAAGATGGCGAGCAGGCGGTAAAAGATTATTTCCGTCCGACCAAGCAAGTGGTGGATGCGATTTCCAAGGACCGTCCACACTGGCAGGAGTTGACCTATGAGCAATATTTGGAGCAAGTTGGTCCAAATGGAGCCATGTTTGTGGGAAATCCAGACCAGGTGGCAGAAAAATTGATTCGCATGATTGAGGATTTAGACTTGGACCGTTTCATGCTCCATCTACCGCTTGGTTCTATGCCACATAATCAAGTTTTGAGAGCTATTGAACTCTTCGGCACACAAGTGGCGCCGAAAATACGTGCTTACTTTGCTATGAAAGAGGAGTTATAAAAAAATTCAATCGGCTTGATAGAAAATCTATATCAACTCCTTTTTGAAAAATAGATGAAAATAAAGTGAATCTTTGAAAGGCTAGTAACATCAAGCTTTTTAGGGATTTTTTTCTTTATAGATATAAAAATTTCCAATCGAGTTGATAGTCAATATATATTGGGAAAAGGGGAAAAGGAGTGGTAAGATGGTTTCATTCCAGATGGAAGGAATGGAGGAGATTAAAATGAGTATTAGTCAATCTCATTTAGAAGAAGAATTTAAATGGTTTCATAGTCACCCTGAATTGTCATTCGAAGAATTCGAGACAACGAAACGAGTAAGACAGTTATTAGAAAAAACTGGCATTGAGATTCTAGATTTACCCTTAAGAACGGGCCTAGTAGCAATTATTAGAGGTAATAAGAGTGGGCCAACAATTGCCATCAGAACAGATATTGATGCCCTTCCTATCCAAGAAAACACATCTCTAGACTATCGTTCCACCCATTCAAATGTGATGCATGCATGTGGTCATGATTTTCATCTAACTTCTGTATATGGAGCAACACTCCAGTTGCATGCGCTAAGAAAAGACTTAAAAGGTACTATAAAAATTATTTTTCAACCAGCTGAGGAAATTTTTTCAGGAGCTGTTCATGTGATGGAAGCGGGCGTTTTGGATGATGTCGATGCTATATTTGGTTTACATGTCAATCCCTCTTTGCCTGTAGGAACTGTTGCTATTAAAGCAGGTAGTGTTACAGCAGCCGTGGATCGTTTTCAAATCACTCTACGAGGAGTGGGAACTCATGCAGCTCACCCGGATCAGGGAATTGATCCCATCATTGGGACAACCCAATTAGTGACAGCTCTACAGTCAATCATCAGTAGAAATGTCAATCCTTTTTCAACAAACTTAATTAGTGTAACTCATATAAAAGCTGGAGCAACTTGGAATGTGATACCAGAAGATACTTTTGTTGAAGGGACTGTAAGGACTTTAGATATGGTGAATAGGCAATTTATTAAAAAGAGGATTTATGAACTAACAGAAAATATTGCACAAGCCTTTAATCTAAAATCGGAGATTAATTGGATTGCAGGACCTCCGGCAACCAAGAATGACGGAAAATTAGCTGAGTTTGCCACAGAAATTGCTCAAAAAAGTGGATTGGAAGTTGTCCAGCCAGCAGATAGTTTAGGTGGAGAGGATTTTGCCTTCTATCAACAAAAGATTAAAGGAATGTTTATTCTGGTAGGAACAGGCGAATCTTATCCTTTACATCATCCAGAGTTTCAAGTGAATCCAGGAGCTCTTCTTGCCACTTCGAACTTGCTAGCAAGAATTGGGAAAGAATATTTAGAGAAACTTGTTGAGAAAGGGGAGTAAATGATCGAATTAAGAGACGTTACGAAACAGTTTCAAACCAAACAGCACACGGTTACTGCCTTAGATAAAGTTTCCCTAAAAATTGAAAAGGGTGATATCTTTGGAATTATTGGTTATTCAGGTGCTGGGAAGTCGACATTGCTAAGAATGGTAAATGGATTAGAGAAGCCGAATGAGGGCGATGTTATTGTCGCAGGTAAGTTAATCAAAGATTTGACAGAAAATGAACTCAATCAACTTCGGAAAAAAATTGGAATGGTATTTCAACAGTTTAGTTTGTTAGAAACAAGAACAGTATTTCAAAATATTGCACTTCCTTTGGTATTGTTAAGAAAGAATAAGAGTGATATCGCTCAAAGAGTAGAAAAACTACTTGATTTTGTGGACTTAAAGGATAAAAAGGATGTTCCAGTAAATAAATTGTCAGGAGGACAAAAACAACGTGTAGGTATCGCTAGGGCTTTAGCCACAAATCCAGAGATTCTACTCTGTGATGAGGCGACAAGCGCTTTAGATCCCAAAACAACACAATCTATCTTGAAATTATTAAAAAAAATCAATCAAAACTTTGGGATTACGATCTTGTTGATTACTCATGAAATGGAAGTTGTAAAGGAAATTTGCAATAAAATGGCTGTCATGGAACATGGGGAAATTGTAGAACAAGGTAGTGTTGTAGATTTGTTTACTTCTCCAAAGAATGACTTGACAAGAAGTTTTATTCATACCATTGTGAATCACAATATTCCACGAAGTATTTTAAAAAGACTTGATCAACGATATCCTATCTATAGATTGACTTTTTTAGGTGAGAATTCAGAACAGGATCTTCTATCAAGAATCAATAAAGAATATAAGGTTTCGACTCGGATTTTATCTGCTTCTGTAAATGAAGTAGGGGAAACTGTTTTAGGAATTTTGTTTATCCAAATTGAAGGAGAAGAAAATTTACTCAAAGAGGTTGAGGAGTACGTTCGTAAAAATCAAGTTTCAATAGAGAGGGTTGAGTATGGTGAAGGATTGGTTACAAATTAGTAGTGATAAATTAGCTGAATCAGCGAATCAGACCATATATATGATTGGTTGGTCCTTATTTTTTGGAATGTTACTGGCGATTCCCTTGGGATTAGCAATGACTTTATGCAGAAAAGGTGGCCTAAAGGAAAATTTAGTTGTATTTCGGATTATCAATGGTATTGTAAATATCGTTCGTTCAGTTCCATTTGTTATTCTATTGGTGTTTATAGCACCAATAACAAAAATTGTTGTGGGGACTCGGATTGGAACTACTGCAGCTATTGTTCCCTTGGTTTTGTATATTGCACCCTACTTAGCTCGCTTAATAGAGGCTTCTTTATTGGAAGTGAAATCTAGTGTATTGGAGGCAGCTCAGGCAATGGGAGCCAGTACATTGCAGATTATCTGGCATTTTCTATTACCAGAGGCAAAAGCTTCGCTTATTTTAGCTTTGACAACAGGAACAATAGGTTTGCTTGGCGCGACGGCTATGGCAGGTACGATTGGAGGAGGGGGAGTTGGAGATTTGGCCTTAACTTACGGTTACCAACGCTTTAATACACCCCTGATGTTTGCTACTGTCGTGATTTTAATTGTGATTGTTCAATTGATTCAAGCAATTGGAAATTATTTATCTCATAAATTTAGATAGAAGGAAAGAAAAAATCAATGAAAAAACTAACAAGTGTGATTCTATTTTTAGTAGGACTACTTTTTTTAGTAGCCTGTTCAACAAATGGTGGAAGTACAGAATCTGCAAAAGAACAATCCTCTGATAAGAAAGTTATCAAGTATGGGAAGGCTGCAGGTCCTTATACAGTTTTATTTGAAGATGCTATTATTCCCATCTTAGAAAAGGAAGGGTATCAATTTAAGGTAGTGGAATTTTCAGACTTACTACAGAATGATACAGCTCTAAATGAAGGTGAGATTGATGTCAATGTTGAACAACATACTGCTTATATGGAAAATTTCAATAAAACGCAAAATGGAGATCTTGTTGCTATTAGTAAAATTCCAACAATTCCAGCAGGTATTTTCTCATCTAAGAATAAAGATTTAAAAGCTATCGCTAAAGGAGCAAAAATTGCCATTCCAAGCGATGCTTCAAATACAGCTCGTGCTTACAAGTTACTTGAAAAAGCAGGTTTGCTAAAACTAGATCCAAATGCATCTGTTTCGAAATTGACGAAAGACGACATTGTTGAAAATCCTTATCAACTTGAGATTACGGAAATGGATTCAGCTAATATCCCTAGATCTTTGGATGACTTTGATTTCGCAGTTATAACAGGAAGTATTGTTTACAGTGCAGGAATTGATGCTTCAACAGCTCTGTTGCAAGAGGATATCTTGGAACATTTGATTTTACAAGTGGTCGTTAAAGAGAAAAATAAAGATAGTGACTGGGCAAAGGCAATCAGAGATGCTTACCATTCAAAAGAATTTAAAGACTATTTAGAAAAAAATAATAAGGGCTTGTGGTTTGTACCGAATGATTGATTTTATAGATAAAAAATAAAAACAACACCCCATGACTAGAAGATTCTTCTGACCATGGGGTGTTTTCTCTATAGGAGGGCTAGTTTATACTCTTTGAAAATCTCTTTAAACCAGGTCAGCTTCGCCTTATCTACAAGCTCAAAGCTGTGCTTTGAGTAGCCTGCGATTAGCTTCCTAGTTTACTCTTTGATTTTCATTGAGTATTATTTCTTTTTCTTGTTCTTTATCAACCATCCAAGTCCGAGAAGGGCAAGGATGCTAAATCCAGCAAGGGCAAGAAGGGATTTGTTCTCAGTACCTGTGTTTGGAAGGAATTTCTGAGAAAGAGTCTCTGTAACAGTTTCTTGAGATTCAGGATTGGCTGCTAGGTTTTGAGCTCGGCCTTGTTCTGGTTCAACGTCCAGGCTAGAAAGATTAAATTCTGGTTTTTCTTCCGCAGCTGGAGCGACAATGGCACCACCTTGAGACAAGCGGAGAACAACGGCAGTGAGAGCGTTCAATTTCAAGCCTTTTTCAGTCCATTCGAGACCTTGAGGGTTGGTAATTCCTACGGGACCTGCTTGGTTTTCATCAGCCAAGACTTCGGCCTTTCTCAAGTGAGCAAAGGCAGTTCCCAAGTTGAATTCGCGAGCCTTACTATCCGCATTGACAAAGACAGCGTAGATATCTCCATTTGGAGCTGTGATTTGGTAGCCGATGACCACGTCTTCTTTTTCAACGCCATTTTGTCCTGGGACAGTAATGAGGTGGACGCGCTCCTTGATATCTTGCAGACTCTTGAGTCGGAAGGCATCTGTAGATTGACGAAGAGCGATCAGACCTTTCATGTAGTCACGGCTCTTGACATTTTCAGGATATGCTTTGCTATCTGTAGCTTTGGTCCAATCAAACTTGTTGACAGCATCACTAGAGTCGTAAGAGTCATGGATAAAGTAAGGATAGACAAATGGCTTGCCGTCCTTGTCACGCAATAAGTGAGACTTGTTTGGAACCTTATCTTCAGGAACAGGAGTCTTATAGGCTGGATCAAGGAATTGTTTGGTACGTCCGTATTCCTGACCAGAGTGGATAAACGGAGTTCCTTGAGCAGTCAAGACCATGAGGTTTCCAAGTCGCAAACGACGATGAATCTCAGCGTAGTTTTCAGCCTTGCTAGGGTCTTTTTTGATAGACTGGGCAATGATGTCAAAGAGGGTCAAGTTATCATGGGCTGCGATATACTGGATAACATCTCCAGGATTGTCAGCCTCAAAGTTAGTTGGTTGGGCAATGAGATTTTTAAAGATGGTATTGATATCGCGTTTGCCACCTGTGATAAAGGCAGGTTGGCCTTCGTTTGGATAACCAGACTTGAGGTTGTTACGGATATCATCTGAAAAGACAGCGACAGTATCGGTATGTTTCATCCAATCTTGGTCAGCAGGCTTGGTAGGCATGTTTTCGTCACCAGCATAGGTTCTCCAACCTTCACCTAACATGATGAGGTTTGGATTGAGGGCGCGTGCAGCCTTATAAGCTTCTTCGATAGAAGCTGCATCGTGGTCTCCCATCATATCGAAACGGAAACCATCCACTTTGTAGGTATCAACCAGATACTTGATTGAGTCTACCAAGACACGTTTAGACATGTAGTGGGTTGTTCCTAGACGACCACCACCAAAGCTAGTACGTGGAGAACCATCAGCATCCATGAAGTGGTAGTAGTTTGGCTCAAGGTCTTCAAAGATATCGACATTAGCAGTATGGTTGTATACTACGTCCAAGATAGCTCCCATGCCACGTTTATGGATCTCGTTGATGAGGTTTTTGAATTCTGCGATACGTTTTTCTGGATTCTTAGGATCGCTTGAGTACATACCAGTCAAGGAGAAGTAGTTTTGAGGGTCATAACCCCAGTTGTAGTTGCTGTTGCTTGAAGCGTAGGCAGACAAACGTTCATGGTTTTTCAATTCATTGACAAAGTAGTAGGACAAGACAGGAAGGAGTTGGATATGAGTCACACCCAAGTCTTTGAGATAGTCTAGTTTTTCGATAAAGGCTTCAAAGGTACCAAATGGCTTGGTCAAGTCTTTTGCGATGGCAGGATCCGAGGTGAAGTCACGAACATGGGCTTCATAGATGACAGCATCTTCGCGCGATTTGAAATTGCGAATCTTACCGTAGGTCAAATCTTGTGGGCCTAGTTTAGATGGGTCCACAAAGGCAGCTTTAGCGATCTTATGAGCGGCATCTGTTTTTGCTAGGTCACTATTCCAAGCCGCTAATGATTTGGCATAAGGGTCAAGAACGAGGACAGTTTTACCTTGGCGCTCGATTTGGTAGTGGTAGTAGTAGCCAGTGTAGTTGCTGATACCGAGACCAGAGTTTGCATCCAGAGTTTGCTTCCAGGTTCCTTTTTCTCCTTTTTCAAGGGCGACAGTTCCAACTACTTTTTCAGGGTCTTTCTTGTCATAGACAACAACGGAAACCTTATCAGCACTTGGAGACCAGAGGGTGAGGTCAACACGCTTGCCATCTTCTTTTAGAGTTGCGCCGAGTGGACCATCGTAACTGTAGGACTCATCCTTGAGGCGCCATCTTGAACGTGTGGTAAAGCGGTCTGAATTGTAGCTGACAGTGTAAGGGTGTTGAGTGTCAGAGAAGTCGCCGATGTAGGTCACTTTTTTACCTGCCTCATCCACTTCCACGTCTGTGATAGCTACTTTATTCCCTTGGTGGTCAGTGATGTTAGAATGTTTGAGGATATCTTCTTTCTTGGCACCAACTAGGGTAGAAAAACTGCTTTCGATACGAGACTTAGCGACATGTTGAGCACCAGTCATGCGAATATCGTGAACATAATATGGGTTGGTGTAGATGGTTTCGTCATCATCTTTGAGGAAAATCTGACTGTGATTTTTCAAATCTGTGAATTTATAGTCTTCTTTTCTGATTTTCACATCATCTCCCTTTTTGCTTTCGTCTAGTAATAAAAATCCAAATTCTCTTGCAGCTTCATTGAGTGGGATATCAATGTAACGGCCATATTTTCCAGTTTGCGTGATGCCCTGACCTAGTTCTTCAAGGAACGGATACCATAAATCATTTTTTTCTCAGTTTGAGATGGGATCTTTTTCATCACAATTCTCCTTTTGTAGTTGTTCCCTAACAGTATAGCACGAGGTAAACATTAGTGCAAGCGTTTTCCTAACTTTTAAGAGAAAATAGAATGCTTCATTTTCTTGAAATTTTAAAATAATATATAGGAAAAGATTGTTTAAAAAACAGTAAAAAAACCTTGAAAAATCTAGCTAAATAAGGTATAATATGAATAATCATTTGTCGTAGGTTTTGTCTGAAATATTGTCCAGACAAGGCTCACAGCAGTTAAATCTTCTGAAAAAGTCAGATTTAGCTGCTCTTTTTGTGCTTTTTTTCAGGTTTTTGAGTGCTTGTAACAAAGATTTAAAGATTCTGAAAATTCGTCAAAGGGACACGGTGATAGGGGTTTTTAAAACCATATGACGATTAGAAAAGCCTGATTGACAAGGCTTGGAATTTATTTACAAAGGAGAATCATCTTGGCAGGACATGACGTTCAATACGGGAAACATCGTACCCGTCGTAGTTTTTCAAGAATCAAAGAAGTTCTTGACTTACCAAATTTGATTGAAATTCAAACGGATTCATTCAAAGATTTCCTAGATCACGGTCTTAAGGAAGTATTTGAAGATGTATTGCCAATTTCAAACTTCACAGACACAATGGAGTTGGAATTTGTTGGCTATGAAATCAAGGAACCAAAATACACGCTCGAAGAAGCACGTATCCACGATGCTAGCTACTCAGCACCAATTTTTGTGACCTTCCGCTTGATCAATAAAGAAACAGGCGAAATCAAGACCCAAGAAGTCTTCTTTGGTGATTTCCCAATCATGACCGAAATGGGTACTTTCATCATCAATGGTGGTGAACGTATTATCGTTTCTCAGTTGGTCCGCTCACCAGGTGTTTACTTTAATGACAAAGTAGACAAGAACGGTAAAGTGGGCTACGGTTCTACTGTTATCCCTAACCGTGGAGCTTGGTTGGAACTTGAAAGCGACTCAAAAGACATCGCTTATACTCGTATCGACCGTACTCGTAAGATTCCATTTACGACCTTGGTTCGTGCGCTTGGTTTCTCAGGTGATGATGAAATCTTTGATATCTTTGGTGATAGCGAATTGGTTCGCAACACCGTTGAAAAAGATATCCACAAGAATCCAATGGACTCTCGTACAGACGAAGCTTTGAAAGAAATTTATGAACGCCTTCGTCCAGGTGAGCCTAAGACTGCTGAAAGCTCACGTAGCTTGCTTGTAGCTCGTTTCTTTGACCCACGTCGCTATGACTTGGCGGCAGTTGGTCGTTACAAGATCAATAAAAAACTCAATGTTAAAACACGCTTGCTCAACCAAACCATTGCGGAGCCATTGGTAGACCCTGAAACTGGTGAAATCTTGGTAGAAGCTGGTACCGTTATGACTCGTAGCGTGATTGAAAGCATCGAGAGTCACTTGGATGGCGACTTGAACAAGATCGTTTATATTCCAAACGATGCAGCTGTTCTGACAGAACCAGTTGTCCTTCAAAAATTCAAGGTTGTTGCCCCAACGGACCCAGACCGTGTTGTAACCATCATCGGAAATGCCAATCCAGACGACAAGGTTCGTGTTGTAACTCCTGCGGATATCCTTGCAGAGATGAGCTACTTCCTAAACTTGGCAGAAGGTATCGGACGTGTGGATGATATCGACCACCTTGGAAACCGTCGTATCCGTGCAGTTGGTGAATTGCTTGCCAACCAAGTACGTCTTGGACTTTCTCGTATGGAACGTAATGTCCGTGAACGCATGTCTGTTCAGGACAATGAAGTTTTAACACCACAACAAATTATCAATATCCGTCCTGTAACAGCTGCGGTTAAAGAATTCTTTGGTTCATCACAGTTGTCACAGTTCATGGACCAACACAACCCGCTTTCTGAGTTGTCTCACAAACGTCGTTTGTCAGCCTTAGGACCTGGTGGTTTGACACGTGACCGTGCCGGATATGAAGTACGTGACGTGCACTACACTCACTATGGCCGTATGTGTCCAATCGAGACACCTGAAGGACCTAACATCGGTTTGATCAATAACTTGTCATCTTACGGACACTTGAATAAGTATGGATTTGTTCAAACTCCATACCGTAAGGTTGACCGTGAAACAGGTGTAGTCACAAACGAAATCGTTTGGTTGACAGCCGATGAAGAAGATGAATTTACTGTAGCGCAGGCCAACTCTCGCCTCAACGAAGACGGTACTTTTGCTGAGAAAGTTGTCATGGGACGTCACCAAGGGGTCAACCAAGAGTATCCAGCAGAAGTCGTTGATTACATGGACGTGTCACCAAAACAGGTAGTTGCCGTTGCGACAGCATGTATTCCTTTCTTGGAAAACGATGACTCCAACCGTGCCCTTATGGGTGCCAACATGCAACGTCAGGCTGTGCCTTTGATTGATCCAAAAGCACCTTACGTTGGTACTGGTATGGAATACCAAGCAGCTCATGATTCTGGAGCGGCTGTTATTGCTCAGTATGATGGTAAAGTTACATACGCAGATGCTGACAAGGTAGAAGTACGCCGTGAAGATGGTTCATTGGACGTTTACCACATCCAAAAATTCCGTCGTTCAAACTCAGGTACTGCCTATAACCAACGTACACTTGTTAAAGTTGGTGATGTCGTTGAAAAAGGCGACTTTATCGCTGACGGACCTTCTATGGAAAAAGGGGAAATGGCGCTTGGACAAAACCCAATCGTTGCCTACATGACATGGGAAGGTTACAACTTCGAGGATGCCGTTATCATGAGCGAACGCTTGGTCAAAGACGATGTCTACACATCTGTCCACCTCGAAGAATATGAATCAGAAACCCGCGATACAAAGCTTGGGCCTGAAGAAATTACTCGTGAAATTCCAAACGTTGGTGAAGATGCTCTTAAAGACCTTGACGAAATGGGTATTATCCGTATCGGTGCTGAGGTTAAAGAAGGCGATATCCTTGTAGGTAAAGTCACACCTAAGGGTGAGAAAGACCTTTCAGCTGAAGAACGTCTCTTGCACGCTATCTTCGGAGATAAGTCTCGTGAAGTGCGTGACACTTCTCTTCGTGTACCTCACGGTGCCGATGGTGTCGTTCGTGATGTTAAGATCTTTACACGTGCAAATGGAGATGAGTTGCAATCAGGTGTTAACATGCTGGTTCGCGTCTACATCGCTCAAAAACGTAAGATCAAGGTCGGAGATAAGATGGCCGGACGTCACGGAAACAAAGGGGTTGTCTCTCGTATCGTTCCTGTAGAAGACATGCCTTACCTTCCAGACGGAACTCCAGTCGATATCATGTTGAACCCACTTGGGGTGCCATCACGTATGAATATCGGTCAGGTTATGGAGCTCCACCTTGGTATGGCAGCCCGTACTCTTGGTATCCACATCGCAACACCAGTCTTTGACGGAGCAAGTTCTGAAGACCTTTGGGATACTGTTAAAGAAGCAGGTATGGATAGCGATGCTAAGACAATCCTTTACGATGGGCGTACAGGTGAGCCGTTTGACAACCGTGTATCAGTTGGTGTCATGTACATGATCAAACTCCACCACATGGTTGATGATAAATTGCACGCGCGTTCAGTCGGACCATACTCAACCGTCACCCAACAACCACTCGGAGGTAAAGCTCAGTTTGGTGGACAACGTTTCGGTGAGATGGAAGTTTGGGCTCTTGAAGCCTACGGTGCGTCAAATGTTCTCCAAGAAATCTTGACATACAAGTCTGACGATATCAACGGACGTTTGAAAGCTTATGAAGCTATTACAAAAGGAAAACCAATTCCAAAACCAGGTGTTCCAGAATCCTTCCGAGTTCTTGTAAAAGAATTGCAATCTCTTGGTCTTGACATGCGTGTCCTTGACGAAGATGACCAAGAAGTGGAACTTCGCGACTTGGATGAAGGAATGGACGAAGATGTCATCCACGTAGATGACCTTGAAAAAGCCCGCGAAAAAGCAGCCCAAGAGGCTAAAGCAGCCTTTGAAGCAGAAGAAGCTGAGAAAGCAACAAAAGCGGAAGCAACAGAAGAAGCTGCTGAAGAATAAGCAGTTCACTTAAAATAGAAAGGGAAGAAATAGTGGTTGATGTAAATCGTTTTAAAAGTATGCAAATCACCCTAGCTTCTCCAAGCAAAGTCCGTTCATGGTCTTATGGAGAAGTCAAAAAACCTGAAACAATCAATTACCGTACGTTGAAACCAGAACGTGAAGGACTCTTTGACGAAGTTATCTTCGGTCCTACAAAAGACTGGGAATGTGCTTGTGGGAAGTACAAACGCATTCGCTACAGAGGGATTGTTTGTGACCGCTGTGGGGTTGAAGTAACGCGTACGAAAGTTCGTCGTGAGCGTATGGGGCACATCGAGTTGAAAGCTCCTGTATCTCACATCTGGTATTTCAAGGGGATTCCAAGCCGTATGGGCTTGACCCTTGATATGAGCCCTCGTGCACTCGAGGAAGTTATCTACTTTGCGGCTTATGTGGTGATTGATCCTAAGGATACACCACTTGAGCACAAGTCTATCATGACAGAACGAGAATACCGTGAGCGCTTGCGTGAGTATGGCTATGGATCATTCGTTGCCAAGATGGGTGCCGAAGCTATCCAAGACCTCTTGAAACAAGTAGATCTTGAAAAAGAAATTGCCGAACTCAAAGAAGAGTTGAAGACAGCTACTGGACAAAAACGTGTCAAAGCCATCCGTCGTTTGGATGTTTTGGATGCCTTTTACAAGTCTGGAAACAAACCTGAATGGATGATTCTCAATATCCTTCCAGTTATTCCACCAGACCTTCGTCCAATGTTGCAGTTGGATGGTGGCCGTTTTGCCTCATCTGACTTGAACGACCTTTACCGCCGTGTTATCAACCGTAACAACCGTTTGGCTCGTTTGCTTGAGTTGAATGCACCAGGTATCATCGTTCAAAATGAGAAGCGTATGCTTCAAGAAGCGGTTGACGCTTTGATTGATAATGGCCGTCGTGGCCGTCCAATCACAGGACCAGGTAGCCGTCCACTAAAATCATTGAGCCACATGCTCAAGGGTAAACAAGGACGCTTCCGTCAAAACTTGCTCGGTAAACGTGTTGACTTCTCAGGACGTTCCGTTATCGCCGTTGGTCCAACTCTTAAGATGTACCAATGTGGTGTGCCACGTGAAATGGCAATTGAGCTCTTTAAACCATTCGTCATGCGTGAAATCGTTGCCCGTGACATCGTGCAAAACGTTAAGGCAGCTAAACGCTTGGTAGAACGTGGAGATGAACGTATCTGGGATATCCTCGAAGAAGTTATCAAAGAACACCCAGTACTTTTGAACCGCGCACCTACCCTTCACCGTTTGGGTATCCAAGCTTTCGAGCCAGTCTTGATTGATGGTAAGGCCCTTCGCTTGCACCCGCTTGTCTGTGAAGCCTACAATGCCGACTTTGACGGGGACCAAATGGCCATCCACGTACCGCTTTCAGAAGAAGCCCAAGCAGAAGCTCGTATCTTGATGTTGGCTGCTGAGCACATCTTGAACCCGAAAGATGGTAAACCAGTTGTTACTCCATCTCAGGACATGGTTTTGGGTAACTACTACTTGACCATGGAAGAAGCTGGTCGTGAAGGTGAAGGAATGGTCTTCAAAGACCGTGACGAAGCGGTTATGGCTTACCGCAATGGTTATGTTCACCTCCATTCACGTGTTGGTATCGCGACAGATAGCCTCAACAAACCTTGGACTGAAGAACAAAAACACAAGGTCTTGCTGACAACAGTTGGTAAAATCCTCTTCAACGACATCATGCCAGAGGGTCTGCCTTACTTGCAAGAACCAACAAATGCTAACTTAACAGAAGGTGTTCCAGCTAAATACTTCTTGCCGCTTGGTGGAGATATCAAGGAAGCAATCAGTAATCTTGAACTCAACCCTCCATTCAAGAAGAAAAATCTTGGGAATATCATCGCTGAAATCTTCAAACGTTTCCGTACGACAGAAACTTCTGCCCTACTTGACCGCATGAAGAACCTCGGTTACCACCACTCAACTCTTGCAGGTTTGACAGTGGGTATTGCCGATATCCCAGTTGTTGAAGACAAGGCTGAAATCATCGAAGAATCACACAAACGTGTAGAACAAATCACCAAACAATTCCGTCGTGGTATGATTACGGACGATGAACGCTATAACGCTGTTACAGCTGAATGGCGTGCAGCCCGTGAAAAATTGGAGAAACGTTTGGTTGCCAACCAAGATCCTAAGAACCCAATCGTTATGATGATGGACTCTGGAGCCCGTGGTAACATCTCAAACTTCTCACAGCTTGCCGGTATGCGTGGTCTGATGGCCGCTCCGAACGGACGTATCATGGAATTGCCGATCCTTTCAAACTTCCGCGAAGGTTTGTCAGTACTCGAAATGTTCTTCTCAACTCACGGTGCCCGTAAAGGTATGACCGATACGGCCCTTAAGACAGCCGACTCAGGTTACTTGACTCGTCGTTTGGTTGACGTTGCCCAAGACGTTATCATCCGTGAGGACGACTGTGGAACAGACCGTGGTCTCTTGATCCGTTCTATCGCAGAAGGAAAAGAGATGATCGAGTCTCTCGAAGAACGTCTCAATGGTCGTTACACTAAGAAAACTGTTAAACATCCAGAAACTGGTGCAGTGATCATCGGTCCAAATGAGTTGATTACAGAAGACAAGGCGCGTGAAATTGTCAATGCTGGTGTGGAAGAAGTTACTATCCGCTCTGTATTTACATGTAACACTCGTCATGGTGTCTGCCGTCACTGTTACGGTATCAACTTGGCGACTGGTGATGCGGTTGAAGTTGGTGAAGCAGTTGGTACAATCGCTGCCCAATCTATCGGGGAACCTGGTACACAGCTTACAATGCGTACCTTCCACACGGGTGGGGTTGCCTCAAATACCGATATCACTCAGGGTCTTCCTCGTGTCCAAGAAATCTTTGAAGCCCGCAATCCTAAAGGGGAAGCGGTCATCACAGAGGTCAAAGGACAAGTTACAGCTATCGAAGAAGACGCGTCAACTCGTACCAAGAAAGTCTTCGTTAAGGGTGAAACTGGCGAAGGTGAGTACGTGGTTCCATTTACAGCCCGTATGCGTGTTGAAGTTGGAGACCAAGTCTCTCGCGGTGCAGCTCTTACAGAAGGTTCTATCCAACCAAAACGTCTCCTTGCTGTTCGTGATGTCTTGTCAGTTGAAACTTACCTTCTCGGTGAAGTACAAAAAGTTTACCGTAGCCAAGGGGTAGAAATCGGTGATAAACACATCGAGGTAATGGTTCGTCAAATGATCCGTAAAGTTCGTGTCATGGATCCAGGTGACACAGACCTTCTTATGGGTACCCTCATGGACATCAACGACTTTACAGATGCTAACAAGGATGTTCTTATCGCAGGTGGAGTTCCAGCGACTGGTCGCCCAGTTCTTATGGGAATCACCAAAGCCTCACTTGAAACAAATAGTTTCTTGTCAGCGGCTTCCTTCCAGGAAACAACTCGTGTCCTTACAGATGCAGCCATCCGTGGTAAGAAAGATCATCTCCTTGGACTCAAGGAAAATGTTATTATCGGTAAGATCATCCCAGCTGGTACTGGTATGGCTCGCTACCGTAACCTTGAACCACAAGCTATCAATGAAGCAGAATATCTGGCTCCAGAACAAGAAGAAACAAAACTTGCTCCAGTAGATGAAGCTGTGGAAATCCAAGTTGAAGAAACAGTAGAATAAAAGCAAAAAGAGAACCTTTGGGTTCTCTTTGCTTTATTTCAGAAAATTTTCCCACTTTTTCATAAAGTATGGTAGAATAGAAGAACTAAAATGCCAAGGAGGTGTCCGTATGGAACAAACATTCTTTATCATTAAGCCAGATGGTGTGAAAAGAGGGCTGGTTGGCGAAATTCTGCAAAGAATGGAGCAACGAGGTTTCAAACTCGAAAAATTAGAGTTACGTTCAGCAGTTTCAGAAGATTTGATTGACCAGCACTATCAAGACTTGGTTGAAAAAAGTTTTTATCCTCCTATCCGTCAGTTTATGACCTCAGGACCGATAGTGGTGGGCATTCTATCAGGTCCAAAAGTGATTGAAACCTGGCGGACCATGATGGGGGCTACTCGTCCAGAAGAAGCCTTGCCTGGAACTATCCGAGGAGATTTTGCTAAGGCGGCAGGAGAAAATCAAGCCATTCAAAATGTAGTTCATGGCTCCGATTCGGAAGCTTCTGCAAAACGTGAAATTGCTCTCTGGTTTAAGGATTAGACTGGTAAAAGAACAGTTCTGTGTACAACAGAGCTGTTTTTTGGTCAGTTGAGCACAAAAAAAGGACACTTGAGGCAGAAACAATCATTTCAAACTCTTCACAAGGTATAATCCCATATAGGGAGGGAAAAGAAATGGTAAAATCAATTCGCCTATTGTTGTTGATTGCAGTCATCCAGATTAGTTTTTCTAGTTGTCTATTATGGAAAGAATCTTTTTTATCTTTAAAACAGACCAATGCTTACTTTTTGATTTTGATAGTAGGAATTTCTGTTCTTTGTGCTGGGATAAATTATTTCCATACAGCAGACCAGTCTAGACATAGTATTTTACATGTTCAAAAGAAAGTGAGTCTTGTTTATTGCCTCCTTTTAGTAGTCAATCTTCTGGTAACCTGTCTGGTTCTCTCAGAAAGCATCCAAACCACTAGCAAATTGCAGCAGGAACTGGTTGACCTCTTTTTACCCTCCTTCTTTTTCTTGCTAGGAGTAGATCTATTGATTTTTTTACCTTTTGATAAAATTTTTCGCGATATAGAAAATCGCCTAAATAAAAAGAAAACAGTCGTCATTTCCGTTCTAGCTACGATGGTTTTCTTGAGGAATCCCTTAGTGATTTCCTCGATTTTCCTTTATATCAGTGTCGGTTTTCTATGTGCACGTTTCCTTTTTCCCAAATGTATCCAAAGGGAAATCTCCTTTTATGGACACCTGATTCGGGATATCCTGTTTGTTTTTTCAATAGTTGTATTCTTTTAAGTGGAGGAGAATTTTTCAAAATTGTTATAGTAAGTGTATAAAGAAAATTCACACAAAAGAAAACTTTTTGGTATAATAGTAGCATGCACACAAAAAATGAAGAAGAGCTTCTAGCTCTCGGAGAAAGATTAGGTCATTTGCTTCAAAAAGACGATGTTCTGATCTTGACTGGAGAGTTGGGAGCGGGTAAAACAACCTTTACAAAAGGCCTTGCTAAGGGCTTGGATATCCGTCAAATGATTAAAAGTCCAACCTATACCATTGTCAGAGAGTACGAAGGGCGTTTGCCACTTTACCACTTGGATGTCTACCGTATCGAAGGCGATGCTGATTCTATTGACTTGGATGAGTTTCTCTTTGGTGGTGGTGTGACTGTTATTGAGTGGGGGCATCTTTTGGGTGAAGATTTACCAGATTCTTACTTGGAGTTGGAAATTTTGAAAGAAGCTGAGGGTCGTTGTCTTCATTTTACGGCCCATGGCTCTCGGGCTGAACAACTCATCAAGGGGCTTCAAGATGGAGTATGAGTTGTGTATTCGTGAGGCAGAGATTTCAGATGCTACAGCCTTGATTGCATTTTTAGATTGTGTCGGTCAAGAGACAGATTTTACCAGCTTGGATGAAAATGGTATCATGATGACAGCTTCTGAAATGGCTCTTTTTATCGAAAAACAAGCTGCATCAGAGAATCAAATTACTCTCCTCGCCTTACTGAATGATGAGATTGCAGGAGTCTTAAATATCACATCGGACCAACATTTAAGAGTTCGACATATCGGTGATGTTTTTTTAGCAGTTCGCAAGAAATTTTGGAACCAAGGCTTGGCGACTATACTTCTAGAAGAAGGCATCGAGTGGGCTAAAGTCAGTGGCGTCTTGCGCCGTTTGCAACTTAGTGTACAAAAACGAAACGAGGCTGCAGTCCACCTCTATTCAAAAATGGGATTTATCACAGAAGGCTTACAAGAAAGAGGAGCCTATTTAGCAGAAGGGATATTTTTAGATGTTTGTCTTATGGGCAAGCTGATAAATAAATAACGAGATGATTAAAAAATTAATTGGAATGGTGCTAGGTTTCCTAGCAGTGACAGTTGTAGGTGTAGCGGTTTATGGCTATACCATCTACCAACAGGGAACAGAAACCCTAAGTAAAAAGACTTACAAAAAAATCGGGGAAGAAACCAACGTTATCGAAGCGACGGAGCCTCTGACCATCCTCTTGATGGGGGTAGATACGGGAAATGTGGAACGTACAGACCCGTGGGCGGGAAATAGTGATTCCATGATTCTCTTGACGGTTAATCCCAAAACAAAGAAAACCACTATGATGAGTTTGGAACGGGATATTTTGACCAAGATTGAGACTGGAAACGGTCAAGTTCAGGAAGCTAAACTCAATGCGGCCTATGCTAATGGTGGTGCGGAACTTGCAATTTCTACTATTCAAAAGATGATGAATATCCATATTGACCGCTATGTGATGGTTAACATGCAAGGGCTTCAACAATTGGTGGATGCAGTTGGTGGAATTACCGTCAACAATACACTTGGTTTCCCAATTTCGATTGCTGACCAAGAAGAGTTTAATAAGATTTCTATCGGTGTTGGAGAACAAACTTTGAATGGTGAGGAAGCTCTGGTGTATTCACGGATGCGTTACCAAGACCCAGAGGGAGACTATGGTCGTCAAAAACGTCAACGTGAAGTCATTCAAAAAATCGTTGAGAAGGTTTTGAGCCTAAACAGTGTGAGTCATTATCAAGGCATCCTCAAAGCTTTGAGTGATAACATGCAGACCAATGTAGACTTATCAGCTAAGAGCATTCCACAATTGCTTGGCTATCAAGATTCCTTCAAGAACATCGAAACGCATCAATTGCGAGGAGAAGATGCTGAGCTACAGGGAATTTCTTATCAGATTGTCACTTCAGAACATATGCTCGAGATGCAAAATCTCTTGCGTCGTTCACTAGGTAAAGAGCCAGTGACAGAATTGGAGACCAATGCGGTACTGTACGAAACAGCCTTTGGTCGGACAGCACCTTCAACCAGTATGAACGCTTTAAACGAAGAAGCAGAATAAGAAAAGAATCAAATCGTGGGAAATTTCCTGCGATTTTTTCAAAAAAATTCGAATAGATAAGTAGGAGGAAACATGAAAGCAGAAATTATTGCTGTCGGAACAGAAATTTTAACAGGGCAGATTGTCAATACCAATGCTCAGTTTTTATCAGAGAAACTAGCCGAAATCGGGGTAGATGTCTACTTCCAAACTGCTGTTGGAGATAATGAAGCTCGTCTTTTGTCCTTGCTGGAGATTGCGAGCCAACGTAGTAATCTTGTGATTTTGACAGGGGGCTTGGGACCAACTGAGGATGATTTGACCAAACAAACTCTGGCAAAATTTTTAGGAAAAGATCTAGTGTTTGATCCTCAAGCGCAAGAGAAACTGGATATCTTTTTTGCTCATAGACCTGACTATGCTCGGACACCGAATAATGAGCGCCAAGCCCAAATTGTAGAAGGGGCGACTCCACTGCCAAATGAGACAGGTTTAGCAGTAGGAGGGGTGTCAGAAGTGGATGGCGTGACCTACGTGGTCCTCCCAGGACCACCTAGTGAATTGAAACCTATGGTCTTAAATCAACTCTTACCCAAGTTAATGACTGGTACCAAGTTATACTCACGAGTGCTCCGTTTCTTTGGAATTGGGGAGAGTCAGTTGGTGACCATTTTGGCGGATTTGATTGACCATCAAACCGATCCGACTTTGGCGCCGTATGCCAAAACAGGAGAAGTTACCTTGCGCTTGTCTACAAAAGCAGTTAGTCAAGAAAAGGCTGATCAAGCACTGGACATCCTAGAAAGTCAAATCTTGGATCACCATACTTTTGAGGGAATTTCTTTACGAGACATCTGTTATGGATATGGGGAAGAAACCAGCCTCGCAAGTGTCGTTGTAGAAGAGCTAAAGAAGAGACAGAAAAGCATTACTGCGGCAGAAAGCTTGACGGCAGGTCTCTTTCAAGCTACTTTAGCAGACTTTTCGGGCGTTTCAGCAATCTTTAATGGCGGTTTTGTCACTTACAGCCTAGAAGAAAAGTCCAAGATGTTGGATATTTCCGAGCAAGAGCTAAAAGAGCACGGGGTCGTTTCTGAGTTTACGGCTCGAAAAATGGCAGAGCAGGCACGGATCAAGACTCAGTCTGATTATGGAGTCAGTCTGACAGGTGTAGCTGGGCCAGATAGCCTAGAGGGTCATCCAGCTGGTACAGTTTTAATTGGACTGGCACATGCAAAAGGGACAGAGGTGATCAAGGCCAATATTGCAGGACGGAGTCGAGCAGATGTTCGACATATTGCGGTCATGCATGCCTTTAACCTAGTTCGCAAGGCTTTATTAAGTGACTAAATTTTGGTATAATGAAAGATAGGTCTAAGGACCAGTAGAATATAGGAGAACAAAATGGCGAAAAAACCAACAAAAAAATTAGATGAAATTGGGAAAAAATTTGGAGCAGACCGTGAAAAAGCATTGAACGATGCTCTTAAATTGATTGAGAAAGACTTTGGTAAAGGCTCAATCATGCGCTTGGGTGAGCGTGCGGAGCAAAAAGTTCAAGTGATGAGCTCAGGCTCATTGGCTCTTGACATTGCCCTTGGTTCAGGTGGTTATCCTAAAGGACGTATCATCGAAATCTATGGACCAGAATCATCTGGTAAAACAACCGTTGCCCTTCACGCTGTTGCGCAAGCTCAAAAAGAAGGCGGTATCGCTGCCTTTATCGATGCGGAACATGCTCTTGACCCAGCCTATGCTGCAGCACTTGGTGTGAATATTGACGAATTGCTCTTATCACAACCAGACTCAGGTGAGCAAGGCCTTGAAATTGCAGGGAAATTGATTGACTCAGGTGCAGTTGACCTTGTCGTTATTGACTCAGTTGCGGCCCTTGTGCCTCGTGCAGAAATCGATGGGGATATTGGAGACAGCCACGTTGGTTTGCAAGCTCGTATGATGAGCCAGGCCATGCGTAAACTTGGTGCTTCGATCAATAAGACCAAAACAATTGCTATCTTTATCAACCAATTGCGTGAAAAAGTTGGGGTCATGTTTGGAAACCCAGAAACAACACCTGGTGGACGTGCTTTGAAATTCTACGCTTCAGTCCGTTTGGATGTTCGTGGAAGCACACAAATCAAGGGAACCGGTGACCAAAAAGATACCAATGTCGGTAAGGAAACCAAGATCAAGGTCGTGAAAAACAAGGTGGCTCCACCATTTAAGGAAGCCTTTGTTGAAATCATGTACGGAGAAGGAATTTCTAAGACTGGTGAACTCTTGAAGATTGCAAGTGATCTCGATATCATCCAAAAAGCGGGAGCATGGTACTCTTACAAGGGTGAAAAAATCGGACAAGGATCCGAAAATGCTAAGAAATACTTGGCGGATCACCCAGAAATTTTTGACGCCATTGACCACCAAGTTCGTGTTCAATATGGCTTGATTGAAGATGAAGAAGGGACAACTCCTACCACTGTTTCGGAAGATCTAGCACCTAACCAAGAAGTAACGCTTGACCTAGGCGACGGACTTGAAATCGAAATTGAAGATTAAAAATGAAAGCGGAGAAGTCCTTCTCTGCTTTTTATGTTTAATTATTAAGTCTCCATAGGCTTTAAAAGCGTAATAAAAGAGTATTTAATCAAAAAAATTAAAAAAACTATTGCATTTTTTTAATTTGATGATAAAATAAAAACATTCTATAAAAAGGAGACTACTATAATGGAAAAACGCCTTGTTCGTAATGTACAAGACAAAAAGATTGCTGGTGTTTGTGCTGGTATCGCTGACTACTTTAACATGGACCATACACTTGTTCGTGCACTTTGGATCATCTTCACCCTACTTGGTGGTTCTGGAATCTTAGCTTATGCTGTTCTCTACTTCCTTCTTCCAGAAGGCAATACAGAAGCTTAAGCCATAGAGAGAATAAAAGTTTATTCTGATCAGTTGAAAATAAAAAATGCATGTAATCGTAGATTACATGCATTTTTATATGTAGTTTCTATCGAAAAAGAGAGGTTCTTCACTAGATGGATAAGTCCTGTTTAATGGTCACTAAAACGACGATACTCTATATGAAAGTCAAAATAATGTTCATTTTGTAACTTTTGGAAGATGTCGCGATAGGCCTCTTCGTCAAAATAGTCGCCACGGTAGAGAATTTCAAAACTCAAACCATCGTACTCTAGAAAAGCGTTGGCTGATTTAAAGCCATTTTGGCGATAGAAGTCCATGCGGGCCTTTCTCTGCTCCAAGTTATCGCATTCTTCGTCCAAGCGCTCGACTTCCAATAACATGGTTCGCTGGTAAAAATCAGTCAGCTTTTCGATGATTTCTTTTCCATATCCGTGGCTTCTCAAGTGGGGCATGATGGCAAAAAAACTGATATAGAAGGCCTTTGGATTGGAGATGGCAAAAGCAAAGCCGACAAACTCTTCTTGATTATAAAAGGCAAAAAAGTGAGCATCTTCTCGGTCTTGATAGCGTAAGAACTCTGACAGAGGAACTCGTTCTTCCTCGGGGAATGCTTCCTTGTTTAGCTTTTCAACCTTATCTAGATCAGGAAATACATCGGTAATTAATTGACTGGTCAAACTCATAAATGACCTCCTTTTCTTGATTATAGCAAATTGTCTCTCTGTAAGCAATTGATTGCAAACTTAGTGACAGAGCCTTGTCGCTCCTTTAGAAAGCTGATATAATAGCTTTATGAATAAGAAACGATCCGTGGACTTGATACATGGTCCTATTCTTCCTGCGCTGTTAAGCTTTGCCTTTCCAATCTTGCTGTCTAATATCTTTCAACAGCTTTATAATACAGCTGACGTCTTGATTGTTGGGCGTTTTCTTGGTCAAGATTCCTTGGCAGCAGTAGGGGCGACAACTGCCATTTTTGACTTGATTATAGGTTTTACGCTTGGTGTTGGAAATGGCATGGGGATCGTCATTGCCCGCTATTATGGGGCTCGTAATTTCACCAAAATCAAGGAAGCAGTAGCAGCCACTTGGATTTTAGGTGCTCTTTTGAGTATTGTGGTCATGCTGATGGGATTTGTCGGTCTGTATCCGCTCTTGCAATATTTAGATACCCCTGCAGAAATCCTCCCCCAATCCTATCAATATATTTCTATGATAGTGACCTGTGTCGGTGTCAGCTTCGCCTATAATCTCTTTGCAGGCTTGTTGCGGTCTATTGGTGATAGTCTAGCAGCTCTTGGCTTTCTGATTTTTTCTGCCTTAGTTAATGTGGTTTTGGATTTGTATTTTATTACGCAATTGCATCTGGGAGTTCAATCTGCGGGGCTTGCTACCATCATCTCGCAAGGCTTATCAGCTGTTCTCTGCTTTTATTATATCCGTAAGAGTGTTCCAGAACTCTTGCCACAGTTTAAACATTTCAAATGGGACAAGAGCTTGTACGCGGATCTCTTGGAGCAAGGTTTGGCTATGGGCTTGATGAGTTCGATTGTGTCTATTGGTAGTGTGATTTTACAGTCTTCTGTCAATACCTTTGGCGCAGTGATTATTAGTGCCCAAACAGCGGCACGACGCATTATGGCCTTTGCTCTGCTTCCGATGACGGCCGTTTCTTCTGCCATGACGACCTTTGCCTCTCAGAATCTCGGTGCGAAACGACCAGACCGCATTGTTCAAGGTCTTCGAATCGGCAGTCGACTGAGCATGTCTTGGGCAGGTTTTGTCTGTATCTTTCTCTTTTTTGCTAGTCCGACCTTGATTTCCTTCTTGGCCAGTTCGACAGATACTTACTTGGTAGAAAATGGTAGTCTTTACCTGCAAATCAGTTCAGTCTTTTATCCGATTTTGAGTCTCTTGTTGATTTATCGCAATTGCTTGCAGGGCTTGGGGCAAAAAATCTTACCACTTGTTTCCAGTTTTATCGAATTAATCGGCAAAATCGTTTTTGTGGTCTTGATTATCCCTTGGGCGGGCTATAGGGGAGTTATCCTCTGTGAACCTCTTATCTGGGTTGCCATGACTATCCAACTTTACTTCTCTCTTTTCCGCCATCCCCTGATAAAAGAAGGCAAGGCAATCTTGGCAACCAAAGGACAATCCTAGCTGGATTTACGAAAGAAAATCCATTTCCTCTAGTGAAAATCGAAAAAACTTGTGTTATAATAAGAAAGATTAAAATGTGAAAAAAGGAGATTCCTAATGGGACGTAAATGGGCCAATATCGTAGCCAAGAAAACGGCTAAAGATGGAGCTAACTCTAAAGTATATGCAAAATTTGGTGTAGAAATCTATGTAGCAGCTAAAAAAGGTGATCCAGACCCAGAATCAAACACTGCTTTGAAATTCGTTATCGACCGTGCTAAACAAGCCCAAGTGCCAAAACACGTTATCGATAAAGCGATTGATAAAGCAAAAGGAAACACAGACGAAACCTTTACAGAAGGTCGTTACGAAGGTTTTGGACCAAATGGTTCTATGTTGATTGTGGATACCTTGACTTCAAACGTCAACCGTACCGCAGCTAATGTCCGTGCAGCTTTTGGTAAAAACGGCGGAAACATGGGTGCTTCAGGGTCAGTTTCATACCTTTTTGATAACAAGGGTGTTATTGTATTTGCAGGTGAGGACGCTGATGCAGTCTTTGAGCAACTGCTAGAAGCAGATGTGGATGTGGACGATGTAGAAGCAGAAGAAGGAACAATTACTGTTTACACAGCTCCAACAGACCTTCACAAGGCTATCGTTGCCCTTCGTGAGTCTGGCATCGAAGAATTCCAAGTGACTGAATTGGAAATGATTCCTCAGTCTGAAGTGGAATTGTCAGGCGAAGACCTTGAAACCTTTGAAAAACTTTACAGCGTTCTTGAGGACGATGAAGACGTACAAAAGATTTATACAAACGTAGATGGATTCTAATAGAAAAACGAACAGTTTTACTAGCTGTTCGTTTTTTTTTGATATTTGAACTTAAACTCTGGTTTCAGAATCGTTTTGTTTCTTGCTTTTTTCTAGACCTAGACCGACTGCATGTTTTTGGACGAGCAAGAGCTGTCCATTGTCTTGTTTTGCAAAAGTTAAGGTAACAGTCTTGATCTTGTCACCAATAGAGATATAGGTGATTTTTCTCGTATTGTAGCCTCCAATAGTAGAATCAAATTCGGAGTCTGGTAGTCCGTGTTTTTTGATAATATCCTTGTAGTTGGTACCACCTTTTCCTTTGTTGTCAAGGTCACCTTCGATTAAGGCGTTGAACTGTTCTTGGGTCCAGGAGAAGTTATCGTCTTCTTCCTCCTCTGGGATGGAATAGGTGCTATCATCTGTCAAGTCGCTTTCTTCTTCGCGTTCCATTGAGGCACTCGCCTCGCTGTAGGAACGGTTAAACTCCCTGACAAACTCTTTGTAGACATTAGCGTACAGTACCTGGGTCGTAAAAAAAATTACAACAGAAGCAACTGCGAGGGATGTTCCGATAATGGCCATTGTTTTCCGTTTTTTGAGATTGACGATAAGGCCGATAATCCCCAAGATAAATGCGACGATGGCGATGAAAAATGATAGATAGTTAATAAATGGGATCCAGGACCCTAAAAGTGCGATGGCTCCAAAAATGGTTGCCAAGATTCCTAAAACTCTTTGTTCTTCTGGTTTCATTTGAAAGCTTTCTCCCTTCATCGAGTGAATGGATTTCTATCCACAGTAGTTAGTGCTTATTATAGAAAAAATATTGCCTAATGTCAATTTAAACCAAGATAGTTCTCTTGGAAACTTTTTTTCTTGACATCTCCTCTGAAAATGATAAAATAGTTCTCATGGAAACTTAAATAGTTCTTGTGAGAACTATATTTATCGTAAGAAAGGAGCAATCATGGACAAGCCGATGTTAATGTTCAAACGTTTTGGGCATCAGGTTCATCTGATGGTACAGAAAGAAGCCAAGCGATGTGGCATTGAATTTATGGGTGGACCGCAAGGGCAGGTTTTGCGTTTTTTAGATCATTGTGAACAAAAAGAGGAACTGGTCTTGATTAAGGATATCGAGCAGGAACTCAATATTACTAAATCTGTTGCGAGTAATTTGGTCAAGCGTATGGTACAAAATGGTTTGGTCGAGTTAGAGGCGAGCCCGAGCGATAAGCGGGCAAAATTTGTTCGCCTGACGGATAAATCGCGTTCGCAGATGCAAGAAGTTAAGGAATTTTTTGATCGGATCGATCAGAGTCTGCTAGAGGGGGTTTCAAAGTCAGACTTGGCAATCTTTGAAAAGGTACTCGGGCAATTGCAAGCAAATGTAGAAAAAATAGGAGGAGAGAATGAAGAAACTCGCTAAACGTATTACAGGAAAAGAGTGGGGAATGATCGTCCTTACGATTCTGTTCACTTGTTTCTCGGTCTATCTCGAGTTAGAGGTGCCGACTTATATTTCGCAAATTACAGAATTACTGGGAACGTCTGGAACGCAGTTGGGAGAACTCTGGTCACCAGCTGCGAAGATGATTGGTTTGTCTTTATTGGCTTTCTTTTCATCTGTTATGGTTGGTTTCTTTGCCGCTCGTGTTGCAGCCTCCTATACAACTCATCTACGCACTGATGTATTTCATCAGGTTTTGGATTTTTCACAGACAGAAATCAAGCGCTTTTCAATCCCAAGTCTCTTGACTCGGACGACCAATGATATTACCCAGGTACAGATGCTCTTTACCATGGGCTTGCAAGTGGTTACTCGTGGGCCAATTATGGCTATCTGGGCCATTGGAAAAATCCTTGGGAAATCGGAATACTGGCTCTGGGCAGTCGTTGTGGCTGTTATTGTCAATGTCTTGATGACCACCGTTCTTATGACTCTGGCCTTTCCAAAACAATCTGTCATCCAAAAATTGACAGATAAACTCAATAGCATCACTCGTGAAAGTTTGACTGGGATTCGAGTTGTTCGCGCATATAATGCGGAAGATTACCAAGATAAGAAATTTGAAGCAGCCAACGATGAGGTAACACGTCTCAATCTCTTTGTCAATCGATTGATGGCCATTATGAACCCCATTATGATGGGGATTTCCAGTGGATTAAGTTTAGCCATTTACTGGATTGGTGCCTATATCATCAACGATGCAAGTTTGACAGAACGTCTGCCACTCTTTAGTGATATGGTGGTCTTCATGTCCTATGCTATGCAGGTCGTGATGGGCTTCCTTCTCATGGGAGCGCTCTTTATCGTTCTTCCTCGTACCTTGGTTTCGGCAGGACGTATCAATCAAGTATTGGATCTGCATTCTTCTATTGAAAATCCTAATCATGCACAGACAGCGGATCCTTCAGTTCAAGGACAAGTGGAATTCCGTGATGTGACTTTCCGCTACTCTAAAAACTCAGAAGCAGTCGTGGAACATGTCACTTTCAAAGCAGAAGCGGGTCAAACCGTAGCCTTCATCGGATCGACTGGATCAGGTAAGTCTACGCTAGTCAACCTCTTGCCACGTTTTGACGACGTTTCAGATGGACAAATCCTAGTGGATGGTGTCAATGTGCAAGATTACGATTTGGAAGATTTGCGCAATAAGGTCGGCTATATCCCTCAAAAAGCAGTCCTATTCTCAGGAGATGTCAAGGGGAACTTGGACTTTGGTAAGAGCAAAGAAAGTCCTCTAAGCGAGGCTGCTATGTGGCAAGCTCTTGAATTGGCCCAGTCTAAAAGCTTCATCGAAGACAAGGAAGCAGGTCTTGCATCAGAAGTGGCTCAAGGTGGAACCAACTTCTCAGGAGGTCAAAGACAGCGTTTGGCCATTGCGCGTGCCTTGGCTCGTAAACCAGAGATTCTCATCTTTGATGACTCTTTCTCAGCTTTGGACTACAAGACAGATCGTGTCCTACGCCAAGAACTAGCTGAGAAAACAAAATCCATGACCAAGCTCATCGTAGCGCAACGGATTTCTACTATTATGGACGCCGACCTGATCTTAGTTTTGGATCAAGGAAAAGTCGTGGGACAAGGCACCCACAAGGAACTTCTTGCAACCAACGAAGTCTACCAAGAAATTGCCTACTCACAACTATCGAAGGAGGAATTGGAACATGGAAAATAAAAAAGTTTCGGTCTGGAAACAGTGCAAACCTTATATGGCAGGCCTCCAACTCCCTCTCCTAATAGCAGTTGTGGCTGCAGTCATTTCAAGTATCATTACCGTTTATGGTCCAACTAAGATTAAAGAAATTACTAACTTGATTTCAGATGGCCTGATGACAGGAATCGACTTGGTAGCTGTGTCAAACATTGCTGGATTTTTGGTTGTTCTGTATGTATTTGGAGCTATCCTTAATTATACACAGGCCTATATCTTTTCAACGAGTATCCAACATTTTTCAAAACGCTTGCGGGCGGCTATCGCTGAAAAGATTAATCGTTTGCCACTTGGCTATTTTGACCGTCATTCACAAGGAGATACCCTTTCGCGCGTGACCAATGATGTGGATACAGCAGCGCAATCTCTCAACCAAAGTTTAGGGACAGTTCTTTCAGCTAGTTTCTTGTTGATTGCTGTCTTGGTGACCATGTTTGGGATGAACTGGATTTTGGCATTGGTAACCGTTGTATCAACCCTTGTTGGTTTTGCGGCGGTTTCCGTAATCATGGCCAAGTCACAGGGTTATTTTAAAGCTCAACAAAATAATCTAGCGGCCGTCAATGGTTATGTGGAAGAGATGTACTCTGGCCATAATGTAGTGACCAGCTACAACGCAGTAGATACCTCCAAAGCGAGATTTGCAGGTTTAAACCAAGACTTGCATGATAGTATCTGGAAATCTCAGTTTATCTCTGGTATCATGATGCCAGCCATGTTCTTTGTTGGGAACTTTAGTTATGTCTTAGTCATCATCGTTGGGGCCGCGCTGGCGTTAGAAGGACATATCACGATAGGGATTATTGTAGCCTTTATGGTTTACGTACGGACCTTCTCCCAACCTCTGTCACAGATTGCCCAAGGGATTACGAGCTTGCAACAAGCGAGTGCAGCCATGACTCGTGTATTAGAATTTCTAGCTGAAGCTGAGATGCAAGATGAATCTCATAAGGAAAGACAATTGAGCAACATAAAAGGGGAAGTAGTCTTTGATCACGTGTCCTTTGGCTATACACCAGAGCGCACCATCATCCATGACTTCTCTGCGACAGCTCATGCTGGTCAGAAGGTTGCGATTGTTGGACCGACTGGAGCTGGTAAGACAACCATTGTCAATCTTTTGATGAAATTCTATGAGATTGATAAGGGAAGTATTCGCATTGATGGTGTGGATACCAAGGCTATGACGCGTTCAGAAGTGCACGATGCCTTTTCAATGGTCTTGCAAGATACTTGGCTCTTTGAAGGAACCATTCGAGAGAACCTGATCTATAATCAGACAGACATCAGTGATGAACGAATGATGGAGGCTAGCAAGGCTGTGGGAATCCACCACTTTATCATGACCTTGCCAGATGGCTACGATACTGTTTTGGACGACACCGTGACCTTGTCTGTTGGACAAAAACAACTTTTGACCATTGCTCGTGCCCTTCTCAAGGATGCACCGCTTTTGATTTTGGATGAAGCGACATCCTCAGTCGACACACGTACAGAGGAGTTGATTCAAAAAGCCATGGACCGTTTGATGGAAGGTCGAACTTCCTTTGTCATCGCCCACCGCTTGTCAACCATCCGAAATGCAGACTTGATCTTGGTCATGAAAGATGGAAATATCATCGAACAAGGCAATCATGAAGAACTCATAGCTCAAGGTGGTTTCTATGCGGATCTCTATAATAGTCAATTTACAGAAGATGATGCAGAAGAATAAATCAAAAGAAGGCTTGACGGCCTTCTTTTTCTACACTATACTAGAAGACAAACGTCTCACCTGTAGGCAAAAAAGTAATGAATGAGAATTATAAATGAAAAATTATCAAGAATGGTATCAAAATATCAGCTCCAGACTCACCAGCCATCCCACCCTTCTATTTCTATTACGCAGTTTCAATCGTTTGATGACGGTCACCATGCCCCTGGTCTATCTGACCTTGCTAGTCACTACTTATCTGAAACTAGGACTTGGGAAGCAAGTTGTGGTCTATTTGCTTGTCCCCGCTACAGGTTTTGTGATTTTGTCTCTTTTTCGTAAGAAAATCAACCACCCGCGGCCTTATGAAACGTGGGATATCTGTCCCCTGCTTGAAAAGGATAGTTCGGGACAGTCTATGCCTAGTCGCCATGTCTTTTCAGCAACTATCATCTCCATGGCCTGTTTCCATGCTTGGACTTTAATCGGAATGATCTTGCTTATTTGCTCAGGACTCTTAGCCTTGGTCCGAGTACTAGGTGGTGTTCATTATCCCAAGGATGTCTTGGTTGGCTATGCTTGTGGTCTCATGTGGGGGCTCCTTTTCTTCTTATTTTGACATGTAAGTTAAGCTAGTCCTACAACCACTTACTGCTTCAAAATGACCACTTGCTTTTTTGCCCTTGTATTCCTAACTTAGCTTTGATATAGTAGAGTCAGAAAGGAGATGTGATGAAGTTACGAATTGAGATTGACGGCAATTTAGAGGAGACTGAAATTGTCATCAAGACCCCTGCTTTGACAGATGAAATTGCAGACTTGCAACGACTTTTGCAAGAGTCAAAGGCTCCGAGGTTGACTTTTTACAAGGGGACAGGTGAATATTACCTAGACCTGTCAGAAATTCTCTTCTTTGAAACAGAAGGGAGCAAGATCTACGCTCATAACCAGAAGGAAGCCTATGAAGTTCGCCTCAAGCTCTATGAGTTGGAGTCCATCTTACCTCGCTATTTCAGTCGAGTGTCCAAGTCAACGATCGCAAACATCCGTCAGATTTACTCAGTGGATAAGTCCTTTTCAGGAACGGGCACCATTTCCTTTTATCAGACGCACAAGGAGGTTCATGTCTCACGACATTACCAATCCCTCCTAAAAGAAAATCTAAGAAACATGAGGTAAAAAACATGAAAAAGAAAGCATTTGGTATTGTTTTATTGGTTTTAGCAGCTTGGATCTTGCTGCAAGGGAATTTTGGAATTCCTTCTTTGGATGGCAAGATATGGCCTTTGATTGGTATCGCCTTTTTTGCTTACCAATCAGTTGAAGCTTTGCTTCGTCGTCATCTAACATCAGCAGTTTTTACCGCTCTAGTAGCCTTAATGATTGCGAATCATTTTTATAACATTCTTCCTATTCCAAACCAGTCTTTGTTTTGGGCTAGTATCTTAGCAGTGCTAGGTGTTGGTTATCTGACGCATTCAAGTAAGTTCTGGAATGAAAAAAAATGGTGGTACGATGGGAAAAAAACAGTCGTCACGGATAAGGAAGTCGCTTTTGGTAGCGGGACCTTCTATAAGCAAGATCAAGATCTCGTAGATGACCAAGTGGAAGTCGCTTTTGGGGATGCTAAAATCTACTATGATAATGCAGAGATGCTAGGTGATTTTGCGACTTTAAATATTGAAGTGGCCTTCGGGAATGCAACCGTCTATGTTCCGCAACACTGGCGTGTCGATTTGAAAGTAGAAACCTCCTTTGGTGCAGCTAAGGCAGATGCTCCTGTAGCACCAACCAGCAAAACCTTGATTATCCGCGGGGAAGTCGCTTTTGGTAAACTTGGAGTTGTTTACGTTAAATAAAAAAAGTCTCCGAATTTCCTTGCCAAAATAGAGAAAGTGTGATAACATAGTACGGTATGTGGTGCTAGCACATCCGCTATATTAGATCTAATAGGAGGAAAACACAATGGCTAAAGTATGTTACTTTACAGGTCGTAAGACTGTATCAGGAAACAACCGTTCACACGCGATGAACCAAACAAAACGTGCCGTAAAACCAAACCTTCAAAAAGTTACTGTTCTTATCGATGGTAAACCTAAAAAAGTTTGGGCTTCAGCTCGTGCTTTGAAATCAGGTAAAGTTGAACGCGTTTAATAAAAATGAAAAGACCTAACTGGTCTTTTTCTTTTGCTCTAAGGATAAAATCATTTGAAAAATAGAGTAAATATCCGCCGATACAGCATTCTGCTTTTACACTTGGGCTGAAATATGATAAAATAGAGTATCAACTAGTTGAGGTAAAAAAAATGACTGTAAAAATTAATACAAAAGATGGTCAAATCGAACTGACAGATGAAGTGATTGCAACCGTAGTAGGTGGTGCCGCAACTGAGATTTTTGGTGTGGTCGGTATGGCTAGTAAAAATGCCCTCAAAGACAATTTCCAAGCCCTTCTTGGTAAGGAAAATTATTCTAAGGGTGTTGTCGTGAAGGCAGCCGAAGATGGTAGCATTGCAGTTGATGTTTATACCGTATTGAGCTACGGAGTAAAGATAAGCGAAGTGTCAAAAAACATTCAAGAGCGTGTTCGTTTTAGTTTAGAAAATCAACTAGGAATTACTGCTCAGACTGTGAATGTCTACATTCAAAATATCAAAGTTGTAGGAGAATAATCGTGTCAAAAATTACTACCAGTTTATTCCAAGAGATGGTGCAGGCTGCATCAACTCGTTTGAATAAGCAAGCAGAATATGTCAATTCATTGAACGTTTTTCCAGTTCCAGATGGAGATACTGGGACAAACATGGGAATGACCATTGAAAATGGTGCCAAAGAAGTAGCAGACAAGCCTGCTTCTACAGTTGGAGAAGTAGCGAGCATTCTTGCCAAAGGGCTCTTGATGGGTGCGCGTGGGAACTCAGGGGTTATCACTTCTCAGCTCTTCCGTGGCTTCTCTCAGGCTATTAAGGAAAAAGATGAATTAACAGGTCAAGACTTGGCTCTTGCCTTCCAATCCGGTGTCGAAGTAGCTTATAAAGCGGTTATGAAACCAGTCGAAGGAACTATTTTGACTGTTTCTCGTGGTGCAGCCATTGGTGCCAAGAAAAAAGCTGAGCAAACAGATGATGCTGTTGAGGTCATGCGTGCAGCCTTGGAAGGAGCTAAAGCAGCCCTTGCTAAGACACCAGAAATGCTTCCAGTCCTTAAGGAAGTTGGTGTGGTAGACTCAGGTGGTCAAGGTTTGGTCTTCATCTATGAAGGATTCCTCTCAGCTCTTACTGGTGAATACAGTGCTTCTGAAGACTTTGTAGCGACTCCTGCCAACATGAGTGAAATGATCAATGCGGAGCACCACAAGTCTGTAGCAGGGCATGTGGCAACTGAGGATATTACCTTCGGTTACTGTACGGAGATCATGGTAGCTCTCAAACAAGGTCCAACTTATTCTAAGGACTTTGACTACGATGAATTCCGTAACTACTTGAATGACTTAGGTGACTCACTCCTTGTTGTCAACGATGATGAGATCGTCAAAGTTCACGTCCATACAGAAGATCCAGGTCTTGTCATGCAAGAAGGTCTCAAATATGGTAGCTTGATCAAGGTAAAAGTGGACAACATGCGTAACCAACACGAGGCGCAAGTTGAAAAAGAAGCGACTCAAGGAAACAAGCCTGCTGAAACAAAAGAGTATGCCCTTATCGCAGTAGTAGCTGGTCAAGGTTTAGCAGATATCTTCCGTGCTCAAGGTGTGGATTATGTTATCGAAGGTGGTCAGACGATGAACCCTTCAACAGAAGACTTTATCAAGGCTGTTGAACAGGTCAATGCTCGCAACATCATCTTCTTGCCAAACAACAAAAATATCTTTATGGCAGCTCAGTCTGCGGCTGAAGTGCTTGAACAACCTGCTGTTGTTGTAGAAGCACGTACAATTCCTCAAGGTTTGACGAGTCTTCTTGCCTTTGATCCAAGCAAATCAATCGAAGAAAACAAAGAACGTATGACTGCAGCGCTTGGTGATGTCATCAGCGGTAGTGTAACAACAGCCGTTCGTGATACAACTATCGATGGATTAGCAATTCATGAAAATGACAATCTTGGTATGGTAGATGGGAAAATCCTCGTGTCAAATCCTGACATGCACCAAACCCTGACTGAAACTTTGAAACATATGTTGGACGAAGACAGTGAAATCGTGACTTTCTATGTCGGTGAAGACGGAAGCGAAGAACTTGCCAATGAAATTGCCCAAGAAATCGCAGAAGAATTTGAAGATGTTGAAGTAGAGATTCACCAAGGTCAACAACCCGTATATCCATATCTTTTCAGTGTGGAATAGGAGACTTTGAATGAAGAAAGTTTTAGGATTAGTTTTTGCATCGTTACTTGTTCTTTCTGGCTGTGGTCAAACCAATACTGCAACAACAGAGTCAAGTGGCACAGCGAGTTCGGTTGATTCATCTAGTCAGGCCAGTCAGGTGAAAGAAGAAATCAAGGAAACGACCAAAGTTCTCAAAGGGAAGATGGAAGAATTTGATGTCACTATGACTTTTGTTTGCACGGATGTTGTAAAACAATTCAAGATGGATATGTTGGGAGAATTTGGAGAGGAAATTCCTGCAGAAATTACTCCGGAAGAATTTCAAGAAGTCTTTCGCGAAGCTGTGGAAAGCTCTCCAGAGTATATTGAAATCAAGGACGAGCCAGGTGTTAAAGTTGAATATTTTATCACCGATAATAAAAAGATGAGAATAGTTATTGATCTTGACCTTGAGAAAGCAGATATGGATAGAATTAAAAAGACTTATTTCTTTGAATCACTTAAGGATAGTGTAGAAGACTTTAAGAAACCAAATACTCTGATTGCTGGTTTAAAGTTACAAGGATTTAGAGAAGAATAAACGAAAGAGGCTGGGACAATAGTCCCTTATCTCCAAAAAAATGTTCTTTGTCAACTGTAGTGGGTTGAAGAAAAGCTAAGATGTAGAAAGGATGAAATTCGTCCTTTCTTTTTTGATGTTGAGAGCGATAAAAATCCGTTTTTTGAAGTTTTCAAAGTTCCGAAACCCAAAGGCATTTCGCTTGATAAGTTTGATGAGATTATTGGTCGCTTCTAATTTGGCGTTGGAATAAGGCAATTGAAGGGCGTTGACAATCTTCTCTTTATCCTTGAGAAAGGTTTTAAAGACAGTCTGAAAAAGAGGATGAACCAGCTTAAGATTTTCCTCAATGAGTCCGAAAAATTTGTCAGGCTCTTTATTCTGGAAGTGAAAAAGCAGGAGCTGATAGACATTGTATTGGTGTTTCAAGTCTTCTGAATAGTTCAAAAGCTTGTCTAGAATCTCTTTATTTGTTAAGTGCATACGAAAAGTAGGGCGATAAAATCGCTTATCGCTGAGTTTACGACTATCCTGTTGAATGAGCTTCCAGTATCGCTTGATGGCCTTGTATTCATGGGATTTTCGCTCAAACTGATTCATTATTTGGATACGGACACGACTCATAGCACGGATAAGATGTTGCACAATGTGAAAGCGATCTAGAACGATTTTAGCACACGGGAGTGAAACAGTCTGGGAGACTGTTTCAGCCTGAGCCTAGAAATTTGAAAGCGAAGCTGTTTAGCCAAATCATAGTAGGGACTAAACATATCCATCGTAATGATTTTCACCTGACAACGAACAGCTTTATTGTAGCGAAGAAAGTGATTTCGGATGACAGCTTGTGTCCTGCCTTCAAGAACAGTGATGATATTAAGCTTGTCAAAATCTTGCGCAATGAAACTCATCTTTCCCTTAGTGAAGGCATACTCATCCCAGGACATAATCTCAGGAAGTCGGCTAAAATCATTCTTAAAGTGAAAGTCATTAAGTTTACGTATGACAGTTGACGTTGAAATGGACAGTTGATGGGCAATATCGGTCATAGAAGTCTTTTCAATCAGCTTCTGAACAATCTTTTGGTTGATGATACGAGGTATTTGGTGATTCTTCTTGACGAGGGAAGTTTCAGCGACCATCATTTTTGAGCACTGATAGCACTTGAAACGACGCTTTTTCAGGAGAATTCTAGTAGGCATACCAGTCGTTTCAAGGTAATGAATTTTAGAAGGTTTTTGAAAGTCATATTTCCTCATCAGACTTCCACAATCAGGGCAATCTGGCACATCGTAGTCCAGTTTAGCGATGATTTCCTTGTGTATATCCATATTGATGATATCTACAATCTTGATGTTAGGATCTTTAATATCGAGTAGTCTTGTGATAAAATGTAATTGTTCCATATGATTCTTTCTAATGATGGTTTGGTTGCTTTTCATTATAGATCTTATGGGACTTTTTTCTACAACAAAATAGGCTCCATGATATCCATAGGGGATTTACCCACTACAAATATTATAGAGCCGAAAACAACAGAAGGAAGCTGGTTTTACAGCTTCCTTTTTCTATGCAAATGGAGTTATAAAGAAATTTCTGTAGAAATGAACATTCTATTGGAAATTCTATTTACTATAAGTTATAATGATAAAGCTGTTATGTTAGATTAAGTATGAATATAAAGGAGAAATGATGAAGAAAAAATTTTTTAATCAATCTTTTTCCCGCTTTTCGATTAGAAAGTTAAGTGTTGGGACCTGTTCGGTATTGCTAGGAACCTTTATGGTGATGGCTACTTCACCAGTGCAAGCAGATGAAGCTCAAGTCAACAATAAGGAACAACAAACGCAGGCGGAAATTCAACAGAAGGAAAAAAGTGCTGAGAATGGGCAGGAAGTTATTTCTGAGCCTCAAAAAGTGGTAACACAGAACGAAGCGGTTAAGGAGCTGGAGGATAAAGCTGAACCGTCCAAAACAGAAGTATCTGCACCAGTCTCTCAGAGCCAACCAGTTTCTCAAGTTGACAATACGAAGGAAGCGAGTCAGCCTTCTTTAGATGAGGAGAAAAAGCAATCTCTAGAATCAACTCAAACTGAGCAGAAAAGCAAGGAAGAAAGTGGCTCTAGCGGGAAAACTTCTTCTAGGCGCAAGAGATCGCTAGATGAAGTCAATGCAGAATTTAAAACTCATTCGCCAATCAAAGATATCCATGCTGTAGATAGTGTTCGTGAGTCCTTGACTTTTAGTATTACTGGACACGAAGCAGATTATTCTGGTGGGTATATCAAAATTCATTTCCAAAATGGTAAGGCGATTAAATTGACCCCTTCTCCAGTTGGTGGTGTAAAGTTCAGCCAAGAAAAAACGAATGGGGACCTTGATTTAAAGATAGAACCTGCAAATCTGAGAGGTGGAGCAAACTATAACTTCGTCTATACTTTTCAGATAGATCCTTTGACTCAGAACTGGGGAGGTGCTGTCCAAGCCATTGGGCCAGACCATAAGGTGACCGCAACTGCTAAGCTCTATGACAAAAATGGCAATGTCCTCAAAGAACTTGGAAGCATTGAACACACATGGAAAGTCTTAGAAAACGGGGTGGGTGGCCTGACTCCAATGTCTGGCAATCAGGTCATTGGCTACGATCGAAATAACGATGGTATTGTCGACGATGATTCATCGGTCGTGTCCTACTATCTATTTAACGGTGCGAAAGATCCTAAGAATAATACGGTAAGAAATGATTACTTCAACTATGGAAATGGTGTCTTTGATGGTCGTATGATCAATGGTATGGGGATTAGTGATGTCGGAGGGCATATCATTGATCCTGTCACTTCTTATACCTATAATATAGAGTTAAAAGAAGGTTATGAATTGACAGATGAAGCTAAAGCTCTAGGATGGACTGCCGATGCGACGGGTTACCATCTGACGATTAACAGAGCTAACAATCCGCTTCAAGATATTAATAACAATAAAAATAAGCTCATTCCAATTTCTTTCAAGTTAAAGAATGCCAAAGTAGCAGATATCAATAGAAAAGCGCAAAACTTTACTGTGACGGGTATCTATACAAAAGCAGATGGAACTAGCTATCAAAATACGGCCGTTCTGCCTTATGCTCTCTTTGTTCAAAAAACAGACCAGCCAGAGTCTTCTCTCTTTGAATATAGACACTATAATCAGTCTGACTCGGAGATAATTCGTTCCTATGGTGAAACAGAATACCGTTCTAATGTTCGACTTTCATCAGTCGCAGAGGTTGAAAAAGATTATCCTATCAATGACTACACTGTCACTCATAAAATACAGGATTCACGAGAGTCTTATCGAGAAGTCAATGCGATTGAGGATCGTTATTGGAATGAATTTTTCTCCTCACCGGATGCATCCGTAGAAGTATACAATAAAGCTACAGGTGAGTTGTTAGGGACTTTTAATAGTAACACCCGTAGTCTACGATTGACGGAAGAGCAAGATGTGAAGGAACTGGAGTACAAGTTTAAAAATATCAAGATGAGGAAGTCCTCGACAAATGATACTTCGGCATTTTTTTTCCAGACCAAAACACGTTTTAATAATTGGGAAAGTCTCTATAAAGATTCGACGATTAGTAAGTTGGATTCTAGAACGGATTTCACTTTTAAGAATACTAGCAACACTGTTTCCTTCTCTCAAACGGCTTCAGCCGAATTGACGCGTGTTATCCAGCAAATTTCGATGGTTGGACGTCGTCGGACAGATGTTTTCAACCGACATACAGATGCTTCTGGTTTTAAGGAAGATTTTATCACAAGGACTGCGGGTAAAGACACCCCTACTCAGAACTTCGCAAACTTGACGGGAGTTTACCATCTGGCTTATTTGGCTGATCCACAATTAAACTTTAGTGGGAGTCCTAATTTTAAGGTTTATTATAATTACAAAGATACTGGGAAAACTCTCTACTATGCCCAAGTAAAGGGGACTCCAGACTCCCCTATGCCTGCAACACTTTTGAAGTTAGAAAACAAGACGATTCCAAATGGGACCTACACCTATAAAGCGATTGCTTTTTGGGACGAGGAACTTCCTGACGTTCAAGCTCAGAATGGCTACGACTTAGGGGAGCTTGATGGCATTACAGTTACCTCGAAAAATTCAGTTTCTTATGACTTCGATGTGATCGTACAGGCTTCTGAAGCGAGTGGTGTCTACTCTGAAGTGAAGAGAGCTACAAACCAACACTTTGCCTACAATACCCAAGAGCACTATCCTGGCGATGAGATTGATTTCAGAGTGACCTATAAAAACGCAGCGAAACAGCCTGTTTCAGATGTCTATGTTTTGTCATCCCTGCCGATGAAAGGTGATAAACAGCTAGAATCCAGAAATCGTGGTTCTGGATTTACAGTGAGTTTGACAAAAGCTTTAACACCACCTTCAGGCTGGGAAGTTCAATATAGTCGTACTGCAGGCACTGCTGCAGAAATTAGTGCTTCACAATGGCTCACAGCAGATCAAGTGTCGGATTGGTCAGAGATTCGTGCAGTTCGTTGGCATTCGACTGCTCCGGTTGCTGCTGGAAGTAGGATTCAGTTTCCTATTGATGGAGCAGTTATCGGGCAAGATACTGCCCCAGGTGCTACGGCTTATCTTTCTTCGGCACTGGCAAATGGCAGTTCCAAGTACACTGAGTCCAATAATGTTTCAATCCAAATGTCTACCAAACTGTCATCTGCAAGTTTTACCTTTGTGGATATAAACGATCCGTCTAAGGAAGTACAACTAGGACAGGTAGACACAGTTGTAGGAAAACCAAACGGACCAATTTCTTATGATCCTGCTCGTCGAATTAAGGAATTGGAAGATGCAGGATATGAACTGATCAGTAACGATTTTACAGATCATACCTTTGGTGATTCGGCTAGTCCAAAACAATTCAAGTTTCAGTTTAGACACAAGATTACAGAACTAACCGAAACTGTTCGTGGAACTCGCGAGGTTGATTTTGAATATCTCAAAAAAACAAACCATTCTGATTTATCACTCCTTCCTCCAAAACATGTTGAGACTCATTCGTTTACTCGCACGAAGAGAATTGACCAGGTTTTGGCGAAACGGCAACCAAATGATGCGACAGCTGGTGTGACATACTCAGCCTGGTCTGCAGACCAAACTTGGTCTCAAGTGATTTCTCCTGAAATTCCTGGCTATTATCCAAGAGAGGATATTGATGCAAACACAATGTCGGGAGAAGGAGCTCTCTATGAATATTTAATGAACGCGGATGATCCTAGAGATGAAGAGTTGGAAAAAGAATTTACCTGGTATCGGGTGGTGTATTATGTTCCACTTCCAGTTGTCCCTTCAGCAAGTGCAGCGAAATCTAAAGGCCTTCAAGGGCAGAAGCAAGCAGCAACGATTCGATTTGATGAGGATAGAGCAAGCGAGAGCGAGGTCCACTTTACAAAAGGGACAACAACCATTAATGGAGCAAAGAAATCCGTTGACCTAGTCCAAAGCAGTGTCTTTCTTTATGATGAGAATGGACAAAAGGTAACTTCGCTAACCATTGCCAACCAAGGGACGTACGATTTAGATCTTGTAAATAAAACAATTGTCTTTACTCCACTGAAAACCTTCTATGGTCCGGCAACTCCAGTTCGAGTTGGAGTGGTGGATAAAAATGGAGAGTCGGCTGTAACGACCTATACCCCAGTTGTTGAGAAAGTAACGCCAACTGGTACAGGTGATATGACAGAAGGTCTGCAAGATCAGGTCCAAGAAGGTAAAGTGACCTTCACTCCAGGCCATGACTCAGTTCCATTCCCAGCGGATTCGACACCACTATTTGACAATGGTACAACTGTGAAAGAAGTACCAAATGTTGGTAAGTTCGAAGTGGATGCAGATGGCAAGGTGACCTTCACCCCAGATAAGCAATTCAAGGGGGAAACACCAGAACTTGAATTGACTCGTGTGGATGCCAACGGAACTCCTGTTACAGTCAAGTACCAAGCGGTGGTGAAAGAAGTAGTTCCAACCAGCACTAACGCAACTAGCACGGGTCCTCAGGGTGTTCCACAAACAGGAACTCCAAGCTTCCAAGGTGGCGACCCACTGGTTCCAATCGATGAAACTGTGGCAGCGACATTTGAAGATGGATCAACTGAAAAAGTGATTCCAGGTGAAGGAACTTACACGATTGCATCAAATGGAACTGTGACCTTCACACCAGACAAGCAGTTCGTTGGTACACCAGAACCAGTCACAGTCAAACGTGTTGATAAGAATGGCACTCCAGTCACTGCGACCTACAGTCCAGAGTTTACGAAAGTAACCCCAACTGGTTCAGGTGATAAGACAGAAGGACTTCAAGGTCAAGTCCAAGAAGGTAAAGTGACCTTCACTCCAGGCCATGACTCAGTTCCATTCCCAGCTGATTCAACTCCATTATTTGACAATGGTACAGCTATGAAGGAAGTGCCAAATGTTGGTAAGTTCGAAGTAGACGCAGATGGCAAGGTGACCTTCACTCCTGATAAACAGTTCAAGGGTGAAACATCAGAACTTGAATTGACTCGTGTGGATGCCAATGGAACTCCTGTTACTGTCAAGTACCAAGCAGTAGTGAAAGAAGTAGTTCCAACTTCAACGGATGCCACTTCAAATGGTATCCAAGGTCAACCGCAAAAAGGTACCCCAACCTTCACAGAAGGTAATCCAGCTGTTCCACTGGATGATACGAAACCAATGACTTTCGAAGATGGACAGTCAACGAAAACAGTTCCGGGTGTAGGTGAATACAGCATCAATCCAGATGGCTCTATTACCTTTACACCAGAAAAACAATATGTTGGTACTCCAGCTCCAGTAACGGTTAAACGAGTCGATAAGAATGGCACCCTAGTTACTGCGACATATACCCCAACAGTGACCAAGGTAACACCAACAGGAACCGGCGCAACCAGCACAGGCCCTCAAGGACTTCTGCAAATAGGAACTCCAACGTTTAAAGGTGGTGACCCATTAGTTCCAATCGATGAAACAGTAGAGCCAACCTTCGCAGATGGAAGCAAAGAGAAATCTATTCCAGGCCAAGGAACCTACACGATTGCACCAGACGGAACTGTAACCTTCACTCCAGACAAGCAGTTTGTTGGAAACCCAGATCCAGTTACAGTGAAACGTGTGGATAAGAATGGCACCCCAGTTACTGCGACATACAGCCCAGAGTTTACTAAGGTAACTCCAACTGGAACCTTTGCAACAAGTACAGGTCCTCAAGGACTTCCACAAACTGGTACTCCAATCTTCCAAGGTGGTGATCCACTGGTTCCAATTGATGAAACAGTCGAGCCAACCTTCGAAGATGGAAGCAAAGAGAAGACCATTCCAGGTCAAGGAACCTATACGATTGCTCCAGACGGAACAGTAACCTTCACTCCAGACAAGCAGTTTGTAGGCAAACCAGATCCAGTCACAGTCAAACGTGTAGATAAGAATGGTACCCCAGTTACTGCGACTTATAGTCCAGAGTTTACGAAAGTAACGCCAACTGGTTCAGGTGATAAGACAGAAGGTTTGCAAGGTCAGGTACAAGAAGGTAAAGTGACCTTCACTCCAGGCCATGATTCTGTTCCATTCCCAGCTGATTCAACTCCACTATTTGACAATGGTGCAACTGTGAAAGAAGTGCCAAATGTTGGTAAGTTCGAAGTGGACGCAGATGGTAAGGTGACCTTCACTCCTGATAAACAGTTCAAGGGTGAAACACCAGAACTTGAATTGACTCGTGTGGATGCCAACGGAACTCCTGTTACTGTCAAGTACCAAGCGGTGGTGAAAGAAGTAACCCCAACCAGCACTAACGCAACCAGCACAGGTCCTCAGGGTGTTCCACAAACAGGCACTCCAAGCTTCCAAGGTGGCGATCCACTGGTTCCAATCGATGAAACAGTTGAGCCAACCTTCGAAGATGGAAGCAAAGAGAAGACTATTCCAGGTGAAGGAACTTACACGATTGCACCAGACGGCACAGTGACCTTCACCCCAGACAAACAGTTTGTCGGAAACCCAACTCCAGTTACAGTCAAACGTGTGGATAAGAACGGCACCCCAGTTACTGCAACTTATAGTCCAGAGTTTACGAAAGTAACACCAACAGGAACTAGCGCAACTAGCACGGGTCCTCAGGGTGTTCCACAAACAGGCACTCCAAGCTTCCAAGGTGGTGATCCACTGGTTCCAATCGATGAAACAGTTGAACCAACCTTCGAAGATGGAAGCAAAGAGAAGACTATTCCAGGCCAAGGAACTTACACGATTGCCCCAGACGGAACTGTAACTTTCACGCCAGACAAACAGTTTGTTGGAAACCCAACTCCAGTCACAGTCAAACGTGTGGATAAGAATGGCACCCCAGTTACTGCGACTTACAGCCCAGAGTTTACTAAGGTGACTCCAACTGGTAAAGATACTTCTTCAGTTAACATTAAGGGTCTTGTTCAAACAGGTACGCCAACATTTGAAGGTGGTAATCCGCTTGTTCCAATCGATGAAACTGTGGCGGCGACATTTGAAGATGGAACAACTGAAAAAGTGATTCCAGGTGAAGGAACTTATGCAATCTCACTAGATGGCATCGTCACCTTCACTCCAGAAGCTAATTTTGTAGGACAAGGAACAGGCGTAACGATTGTCCGCAAGGATAAGAATGGTACTCCAGTTACTGCAAGCTATCGTCCAACAGTTGTAGATCCATCTACTGGTCATGACACGGCTTCTACAGGAGCAAAAGGCCAACCACAAGTGGCAATACCAGTGTTTGAAGGACATATCGATTCGACTGTACCACCAACATTTGAGGATGGTAGCACGACTATGGTTGTTCCGGGTGAAGGAAGCTATACAATTGATAAAGATGGTAAGATTACCTTTACTCCAGAACCAGACTTTGTTGGTACAGCTAAAGGATTGGTTGTGAAACGTTTGGATGTGTATGGAAATGTAGTTACTGCTCGCTACACACCAACTGTCCTTGGACAAACACAAGTGAGTGATGCGACATCAGAAGGTCTTAAAGGTCAAACTCAGACTGGTAAACCAAACTTTACAGGTGATGTCGATCTGACAGTTCCGCCAACCTTTGAAGATGGAACAACTGAAAAAGTCGTTTCAGGTGAAGGAACTTATGTAATCTCACCAGATGGCACCGTCACCTTTACCCCTGAGGCAGACTTTGTAGGACAAGCCAAAGGTGTGAAAGTGATCCGTAAAGACCGTAATGGAAATATCATTTCAGGATTCTATACTCCAACAGTAGTAGAACTTCCAGAGCAAGTGAAGCCGTCTGATAAAAAAGAACTTTCAGTACCTGATTCGAAACCAGATCAATTGACCCAAAACATCTCTGTAGAAAAAAATCAACTTCCAAATACAGGAAGTCAAGAAGATGGTTTGAAAAATCTAGGAATTCTGACAGCCCTAGCAGGTGCCATGACACTTGGATTGCTAGGTAAAAAGAAACGAAACGATGAATCAGACTAATCATTTTTAAGAACCGAGAAATCGGTTCTTTTTTATGACATTTGTCATATTTCCTAGTGACAGAAGCATCTAGCTCAGTTAACTTCAAAGGACTATAATTGAAGTATGAAATGGAGGAAGAAAAAATGAAAAATAAAATGATTGTCGCAGTGAGTTTAGTAGCAGCAGGAGTTATGACCTATCTCATGTTTTCAGGATTGGACGAGGGTTTCTATCATTTTCCTTGGGAGCTCTTTGCTGGCTTTGGAATGATGTCTTGGCTTGTCAGAGAAGGTTTGAAATTAGTCAGAGATGTAAAAAAGGAGTTTGAGGAATGAAAAAAGCAATCATCTATTTCTTTATCGGCCTGTCACTCTTGGTATGGTTAGTGGAAATGTTTACTGGTTGGTTTGACCAAACCGTGCTTCGCCAATTTATTCGTGGTGCTTGGGGTTTTGGGTTTATGATTTTCGTCGTTTTCCCTATGGGAATGAAGTGGTTGAAAGGAGAATCTCATGACTGTGATTAAAGTTGAGAAATTGAGTAAGAAAATAAAAGACAAGGAGATCTTGCGGAACATCTCCTTTGAAATCAACGATGGTGAATGTGTCGCCTTGATCGGACCTAACGGAGCAGGTAAGACGACCTTGATTGATTGCCTCTTGGGCGACAAGTTCGTGAGCTCAGGTCAGATAGCTATTCAAGGCTTTGCACCAACAGATCCTCGATTAAAGCAGCTTATTTCTATCTTACCTCAAGAAAATACGGTGGTTCAAGACTTGAAAGTGAAAGAACTCTTATCCTTCTTTCAATCAATCTATCCAAACAGTCTCTCCAATCAAGAAATTGATGACTTGCTGAGATTTTCGGACAAACAGAAAAATCAGCTAGCGGGCAAGTTGTCTGGTGGGCAAAAACGTTTGTTCTCTTTTGTGTTGTCTTTAATAGGTCGTCCGAAAATTCTATTTTTAGACGAGCCAACTGCTGCCATGGATACCTCGACTCGTCAGCATTTTTGGGAAATTGTCAATCAGTTAAAGAAAAATGGTGTCACCATTGTCTATTCTTCCCACTATATCGAAGAGGTAGAACATACGGCTGACCGCATTTTGGTCCTCCACAAGGGAGAATTGATTCGCGATACGACGCCTTATGCCATGCGTGGTGAAGAACAAGAAAAACACTTTACGGTACCTCTAACTTATCAGGAAGTTATCAGCACTTTGGACCAGGTTCAAGAGCTTGAAATCAAGCAAAATGCTCTTTCCTTCACAACCAAAGAAGCCAGCCAGGTATGGAAAGTCTTGCAAGATCAGGGCTGCATGATCGAAGAAATTGAAGTTCGCAATCGAACTCTCTTAGACAGTATCTTCGAAACGACTCAAGATTAAAGGAGATTGACGATGAAAAATATGACAAGTCTCATGAAAGTGGAAATCATTCTGATGAAACGGCAAGCAGTCTACTACTTGCTATCCATCGGACTTCCAAGTGTGTTTTACCTTATCTTTTCTGGTATGATGTCAGGGTCAGATATTCCAGAAATTGCTCTTCAAGCCTATCTTTTTGCCATGACGCTCTTTAGTATCATGTCAAGTGCTTTTTTCAGTATCCCAAGCACACTCGAGTCTGATAAGACAAACAACTGGCAAAAATTGATTCAACATTCTCCCGTATCTATGGTAGAATATTATGTATCAAAACTGTTCAGTACCCTACTGACTTTCTTGTTATCAATTACAGTTGTCTTTTCAGTTGGTCATTTTGTCCGTGGAGTGACTCTGCCTTGGCTTGACTGGATGGTAATTGGTGCTATTTTGCTGATCGGAAGCGTGGTCTTTATCAGCATGGGGGTCTTGGTGAGCTTGCTACCCAGTGCTCAACTGATGACGGTTGTTGGAAATATTGCCTATATTGCTTTGGCTGTTCTAGGTGGACTGTGGTTCCCCTTGGATTCCTTCCCAGAATGGCTCCAATCTATTGGAAAGCTGACTCCAACCTATCAACTGATGCAGGTCGTCTCTACTTATTTGGAACACCATGAATTTAATATTCTTTCTGCCTTGGTTGTGCTAGGCTATACAGTTTTCTTTGGTGTACTGGTAATCCAGCTGAAAAAAAGGATTGAGGTAAAATAAATCTATGTTGGAAAAATTTAAAAACATTCATTATATGTTTCATATTTCAATTGTGTTTATCATCTTTCCTATAGCGGGTGTCATCGTTGGAGATTACCCGCTTTTAACCTTGCTATGGACCCTACTATTTGTACTTGCCTTCTATTCGGTTTTAATCAGTCAGAATCGCACCGTGCAGTGGCTAGCATGGTGGTCCATGCTTGTCTACATTTTTTATACATCTGTTTGGCTAAGTTCAGGTTTCACATGGTTTATCTTTTATTTATCCAATCTCCTTATTTATGAGCTGGATGAGATTTCTTTTCACTCTTGGCGTTTTGTCAGTTTTATTGTCCTGCAACCATTTATTCTGACCGGAATCTATATGGTCAATCATGTTAGTCCCTGGCAGCTACTCTTTTTCTTGGTGACCTTTATCTTTTCCGATGCAATGACCTTTGGTCTCTATCGAATTCGATTGTCGGAGGACATAAAAGAAGAAAAGATGAAACAAAATGCCAAGCTCAATCTTTTCTTGGCTGAAAACGAACGCAGTCGTATCGGTCAGGATCTCCATGACAGCCTAGGTCATACCTTTGCCATGTTGAGTGTGAAGACGGACCTTGCCCTCCAGCTTCTTCAAATGCAGGCCTATCCTCAAGTGGAAAAAGAATTAAAAGAAATTCATCAAATCAGTAAAGAATCCATGAATGAAGTCCGTACAATTATCGAAAATCTTAAAACAAGAACCCTTGCTTCCGAGTTTGCGACTGTTAAAAAAATGCTGGAAATTGCAGGAATTGAAACGGAAATCAATCACCAACTAGATACAGCTAGCCTAACTCAGGAATTAGAATCAACGGCCTCCATGATTTTGCTTGAGTTAGTGACCAACATCATCAAGCATGCTAAAGCATCGAAAGCTTACTTGAAATTAGAACGAACTGAGAAAGAACTCATCCTAACAGTGAGAGATGATGGCTGTGGCTTTGCTTCACTAAAAGGAGATGAACTCCATACCGTTCGAGACCGTGTCCTTCCTTTTTCAGGAGAAGTAAAGGTGATCATTCAGAAACATCCGACTGAAGTGCAGGTTCGGCTACCTTATAAGGAGAGAAATTAAGATGAAATTACTTGTTGCAGAAGATCAAAGTATGTTGCGAGATGCTATGTGCCAGTTGCTTACCTTTCAACCAGATGTAGAGTCTGTCCTACAAGCCAAGGATGGCCAAGAAGCAATCCAACTCTTAGAAAAGGAGTCTGTAGATATCGCCATTCTTGACGTAGAAATGCCTGTTAAGACAGGCCTCGAAGTCTTGGAGTGGATACGAGCAGAAAAGCTAGAAACAAAGGTGGTTGTGGTGACGACCTTCAAACGTCCCGGATATTTTGAACGTGCGGTCAAGGCTGGAGTGGATGCTTATGTCTTGAAAGAAAGAAGCATTGCAGACCTCATGCAAACCTTGCACACTGTTCTCGAAGGACGCAAGGAATATTCGCCTGAATTGATGGAAGTGGTGATGACGCATCCTAACCCGTTAACAGAGCAAGAAATCACTGTTTTAAAGGGAATCGCTCAGGGCTTGTCTAATCAAGAAATCGCAGATCAGCTTTATCTATCAAATGGAACCGTCCGAAACTATGTCACCAATATTCTTTCGAAACTAGATGCTGGTAATCGAACAGAGGCAGCCAACATTGCAAAAGAATCTGGTTGGCTTTGATAAGAAGGGTTAAAAAATTCCGAAACGATAACTTGAATCAAAGGAAATCCATACTAGAAAGGAGGAGGTAAATCGCCTCCTTTTCTGGTTTAGAAAAGCGGTGAAAGCTAGTGTCAAAGAGTTAAAAGATCAGAATAAAAATGAAAAATATCTTGACAATGAAGGAAAAATTGTGTTACAATAATAGACGGTACTTTTTACTTTTGGTCTCTCAAAAGTGTACAGGGACGTGCTGACAAATGTTGCAAAAGTACACACAGATGGTAGCTGTCACCAAGTGTATCATCACCAAAAATAAAAAAACACAGGAGAATGTAGATGCCTACAATTAACCAATTGGTTCGCAAACCGCGTAAATCAAAAGTAGAAAAATCTAAATCACCAGCTTTGAACGTTGGTTACAACAGTCATAAAAAAGTTCAAACAAACGTTTCTTCACCACAAAAACGTGGTGTTGCAACTCGTGTGGGAACAATGACACCTAAAAAACCTAACTCTGCCCTTCGTAAATTCGCTCGTGTACGTTTGAGCAACCTTATCGAAGTTACTGCCTACATCCCAGGTATCGGACACAACTTGCAAGAGCACAGCGTGGTGCTTCTTCGTGGTGGACGTGTAAAAGACCTTCCAGGGGTACGTTACCATATCGTCCGTGGTGCACTTGATACTGCAGGTGTTAACGATCGTAAACAAGGCCGTTCTAAATACGGTACTAAACGTCCAAAAGCATAAGGAAAGGGGATAAAGAGAAATGAGTCGTAAAAATAGAGCTCCAAAACGTGATGTATTGCCAGATCCGCTTTACAATTCACAACTAGTTACTCGTCTTATCAACCGCGTTATGCTTGATGGTAAACGTGGTACAGCTGCTTCAATCGTTTACGGTGCTTTTGAGCAAATCAAAGAAGCTACTGGAAACGATGCACTTGAAGTATTTGAAACAGCTATGGAAAACATCATGCCTGTACTTGAAGTACGTGCACGTCGTGTTGGTGGATCTAACTACCAAGTCCCAGTTGAAGTTCGTCCAGAACGTCGTACAACACTTGGACTTCGTTGGTTGGTAACCATCGCTCGCCTTCGTGGTGAACACACAATGCAAGACCGTCTTGCAAAAGAAATCTTGGATGCTGCGAACAACACTGGTGCAGCTGTTAAGAAACGTGAAGACACTCACCGTATGGCTGAAGCTAACCGTGCCTTCGCACACTTCCGTTGGTAATAAAATGATACTAAGAGCGGCAAAGGCCCAAGGCAAAAATAGGAAACTGATGCAGTGTTCCGTGAACACAAAGCAGTTTATCTTTTTTGCACCGGGCCTCGCTCGGGTTCAAATCAGTTAACTTGAGCTTTTAGCCCGAGTTCAATTCAACTTGTCTACAAGTTGAAACCAACAAAAACAAGATAAACATTGAGAACGGGTAGGTCCTGCCTATCCGTTTTTATTAAAATCGTGTTATAATAGAATAGAAATTAAAATAAATAGGAGAAACAAACCTCATGGCACGCGAATTTTCACTTGAAAAAACTCGTAATATCGGTATCATGGCTCACGTCGATGCCGGTAAAACAACAACTACTGAGCGTATTCTTTACTACACTGGTAAAATCCACAAAATCGGTGAAACTCACGAAGGTGCGTCACAAATGGACTGGATGGAGCAAGAGCAAGAACGTGGTATCACTATCACATCTGCTGCGACAACAGCTCAATGGAACAACCACCGCGTAAACATCATCGACACACCAGGACACGTGGACTTCACAATCGAAGTACAACGTTCTCTTCGTGTATTGGACGGTGCGGTTACTGTTCTTGACTCACAATCAGGTGTTGAGCCTCAAACTGAAACAGTTTGGCGTCAAGCAACTGAGTACGGAGTTCCACGTATCGTATTTGCCAACAAAATGGACAAAATCGGTGCTGACTTCCTTTACTCAGTAAGCACACTTCACGACCGTCTTCAAGCAAACGCACACCCAATCCAATTGCCAATCGGTGCTGAAGATGACTTCCGCGGTATCATCGACTTGATCAAGATGAAAGCTGAAATCTATACTAACGACCTTGGTACAGATATCCTTGAAGAAGATATTCCAGCTGAATATCTTGACCAAGCTCAAGAATACCGTGAAAAATTGGTTGAAGCAGTTGCTGAAACTGATGAAGACTTGATGATGAAATACCTTGAAGGTGAAGAAATCACTAACGAAGAATTGAAAGTTGCTATCCGTAAAGCAACTATCAACGTTGAATTCTTCCCAGTATTGTGTGGTTCTGCCTTCAAGAACAAGGGTGTTCAATTGATGCTTGATGCGGTTATCGACTACCTTCCAAGCCCACTTGACATCCCAGCAATCAAAGGTATCAACCCAGATACAGACGAAGAAGAAACTCGTCCAGCATCTGACGAAGAGCCATTCGCAGCTCTTGCCTTCAAGATTGCAACAGACCCATTTGTAGGTCGTTTGACATTCTTCCGTGTATACTCAGGTGTTCTTCAATCAGGTTCTTACGTAATGAACACTTCTAAAGGTAAACGTGAACGTATCGGACGTCTTGTGCAATTGCATGCCAATAGTCGTCAAGAAATCGAAACCGTTTATGCTGGTGATATTGCAGCTGCTATTGGTTTGAAGGATACAACTACTGGTGATTCATTGACAGATGAAAAAGCTAAAATCATCCTTGAGTCAATCCACGTTCCAGAACCAGTTATCCAGTTGATGGTTGAGCCAAAATCTAAAGCTGACCAAGATAAGATGGGTATCGCACTTCAAAAATTGGCTGAAGAAGATCCAACATTCCGCGTTGAAACAAACGTTGAAACTGGTGAAACAGTTATCTCAGGTATGGGTGAACTTCACCTTGACGTCCTTGTTGACCGTATGCGTCGTGAGTTTAAAGTCGAAGCGAACGTAGGTGCTCCTCAAGTATCTTACCGTGAAACATTCCGCGCTTCTACTCAAGCACGTGGATTCTTCAAACGTCAGTCTGGTGGTAAAGGTCAATTTGGTGATGTATGGATTGAGTTTAGTCCAAACGAAGAAGGTAAAGGATTCGAATTCGAAAACGCAATCGTCGGTGGTGTGGTTCCTCGTGAATTTATCCCAGCGGTTGAAAAAGGTTTGGTAGAATCTATGGCTAACGGTGTTCTTGCAGGTTACCCAATGGTTGACGTGAAAGCTAAGCTTTACGATGGTTCATACCACGATGTCGACTCATCTGAAACTGCCTTCAAGATCGCGGCTTCACTTGCTCTTAAAGAAGCTGCTAAGTCAGCACAACCAGCTATCCTTGAGCCAATGATGCTTGTAACCATCACTGTTCCTGAAGAAAACCTTGGTGATGTTATGGGTCACGTAACTGCTCGTCGTGGACGTGTAGATGGTATGGAAGCTCACGGTAACAGCCAAATCGTTCGTGCTTACGTTCCACTTGCTGAAATGTTCGGTTACGCAACAGTTCTTCGTTCAGCATCTCAAGGACGTGGTACCTTCATGATGGTATTTGACCACTACGAAGATGTACCTAAGTCAGTACAAGAAGAAATCATTAAGAAAAACAAAGGTGAAGACTAATCAGTCCTCACTCTAGAAGGAAGTCACTTAGTGGCTTCCTTTTTTGTCTTTAACTATTCATTTTTGCTGAATATAGTATACAAATTTGGTCGTTAAGTGAGAAAAATACTAATTCTATCCAGAAAGAAAATAATCTAATTTGATAAATTAAAGTAAATAAAGGTTCCTAATTCCGTAGAAAAGTTAATAAAAATGAGGAAAAGATTCATAAATACACTTTTAGATAGAAAATTCAGAAAATTGACTCTTTTGCCTTGAAAATTTTTGAAAAAATGGTATGATAGTAACAAGCTATTTTTTTAAGAGAAGAGAAAGGGGAACAATGGAGAAAATCAGTTTAGAATCTCCTAAGACGGGGTCGGACCTAGTTTTGGAAACACTTCGGGACTTAGGGATTGATACCATTTTTGGTTATCCTGGTGGTGCAGTCTTACCTTTGTATGATGCGATATACAATTTTAAAGGTATTCGCCACATCTTAGGACGCCATGAGCAAGGTTGTTTGCACGAAGCTGAAGGATATGCCAAATCAACTGGAAAGTTGGGCGTTGCCGTCGTCACGAGTGGGCCGGGAGCAACAAATGCCATTACAGGGATTGCAGATGCCATGAGCGATAGCGTTCCCCTTTTGGTCTTTACAGGTCAGGTTGCGCGAGCTGGGATTGGGAAAGATGCCTTTCAGGAAGCAGACATCGTGGGTATTACCATGCCCATTACCAAGTACAATTACCAAGTTCGTGAGACAGCAGACATTCCTCGTATCATTACGGAAGCTGTCCATATCGCAACGACAGGTCGTCCAGGTCCTGTTGTGATTGACTTGCCAAAGGATGTATCAGCTCTAGAGACAGATTTCATTTATTCACCAGAGGTGAATTTACCAAGTTACCAACCGACGCTTGATCCGAATGACATGCAAATCAAGAAAATCTTGAAGCAATTGTCAAAAGCCAAGAAACCTGTTTTGTTAGCAGGCGGTGGTATCAGCTATGCGGAAGCTTCCAAGGAGCTCAATGAATTTGCTGAACGTTACCAGATTCCAGTAGTCACTAGTCTTCTGGGGCAAGGTACCATTGCAACGAGTCATCCGCTCTTCCTAGGGATGGGAGGCATGCACGGTTCTTTCGCAGCCAACATTGCAATGACGGAAGCGGACTTTATGATTAGTATTGGTTGCCGTTTCGATGACCGCTTGACTGGGAACCCTAAGACCTTCGCGAAGAATGCTAAGGTTGCCCATATCGATGTTGACCCAGCTGAGATTGGTAAGATTATCAGTGCAGATATTCCTGTAGTGGGGGATGCTAAGAAAGCCTTGCAGATGCTACTGGCAGAACCAACTGTTCATAACAATACTGAAAAGTGGATTGAAAAAGTCACCAAGGACAAGAATCGAGTTCGTTCTTATGATAAGAAAGAACGTGTGGTTCAACCGCAGGCCGTTATTGAACGCATCGGTGAGTTGACGAATGGGGATGCCATTGTTGTCACAGACGTCGGGCAACACCAAATGTGGACAGCTCAGTATTATCCTTACCAAAATGAGCGTCAGTTAGTCACTTCAGGTGGTTTGGGTACCATGGGCTTCGGAGTTCCTGCAGCTATTGGAGCCAAGATTGCCAATCCAGAAAAAGAGGTCATCCTTTTTGTCGGTGATGGTGGTTTCCAAATGACCAACCAAGAGCTAGCAATCCTAAACATCTACAAGGTGCCGATTAAGGTTGTCATGTTGAATAACCACTCACTAGGAATGGTTCGTCAGTGGCAGGAATCCTTCTATGAGGGTAGAACTTCCGAGTCAGTCTTTGATACACTTCCTGACTTCCAGCTGATGGCACAGGCCTACGGCATCAAAAACTATAAATTTGATAATCCAGAGACGATAGAGAAGGATCTAGAAGTCATTCTGGAGGATGTGCCCATGTTTATCGAGGTGGATATTTCTCGTAAGGAACAGGTATTACCGATGGTACCAGCTGGTAAGAGCAATCATGAGATGTTGGGGGTGCAGTTCCATGCGTAGAATGTTAACAGCTAGATTACAAAACCGTTCAGGAGTTTTGAATCGTTTTACAGGTGTCCTTTCTCGTCGTCAAGTCAATATTGAGAGTATCTCAGTTGGTGCGACAGAGAACCCCAATGTATCTCGCATCACCATCATTATTGATGTAGCTTCTCATGATGAAGTAGAGCAAATCATTAAACAGCTCAATCGTCAGATTGATGTGATTCGCATTCGAGATATCACAGATAAACCACACTTGGAAAGAGAAGTTATCTTGGTAAAAGTATCTGCTCCTGCTGAGAAGCGTGCAGAAATCTTGGCCATTATCCAACCTTTCCGTGCAACGGTAGTAGATGTGGCTCCAAGCTCAATCACCATCCAGATGACGGGAAATGCTGAAAAGAGTGAAGCTTTATTGCGAGTGATTCGACCATACGGCATTAAAAATATCGCTCGTACGGGTGCAACTGGATTTACCCGCGACTAATACTCTTTGATTTTCAATGAGTATAAAATCCAGCATAAATTTGTTTAACCAGCCTATAAGGCAATAAAAATAGAAAAGAGAGAAAAACTATGGCAGTTCAAATGGAATACGAAAAAGATGTTAAAGTAGCAGCGCTTGACGGTAAAAAAATCGCCGTAATCGGTTATGGTTCACAAGGACATGCGCATGCGCAAAACTTGCGTGATTCAGGTCGTGATGTCATCATCGGTGTGCGTCCAGGTAAATCTTTTGACAAAGCAAAAGAAGACGGATTTGACACTTACACAGTAGCAGAAGCTACTAAATTGGCTGACGTTATTATGATTTTGGCACCAGACGAAATCCAACAAGAATTGTACGAAGCAGAAATCGCTCCAAACTTGGAAGCTGGAAATGCAGTTGGATTTGCTCATGGTTTCAATATCCACTTTGAATTTATCAAAGTTCCTGCAGATGTAGATGTCTTCATGTGTGCTCCTAAAGGACCAGGACACTTGGTACGTCGTACTTACGAAGAAGGATTTGGTGTGCCAGCTCTTTACGCAGTTTACCAAGATGCTACAGGAAATGCTAAAAACATTGCTATGGACTGGTGTAAAGGTGTTGGGGCAGCTCGTGTTGGTTTGCTTGAAACAACTTACAAAGAAGAAACTGAAGAAGATTTGTTTGGTGAACAAGCCGTACTTTGTGGTGGTTTGACTGCTCTTATCGAAGCAGGTTTTGAAGTCTTGACAGAAGCAGGCTATGCCCCAGAATTGGCTTACTTTGAAGTTCTTCATGAAATGAAATTGATCGTTGACTTGATCTATGAGGGTGGATTCAAGAAAATGCGTCAATCTATTTCAAACACTGCTGAATACGGTGACTATGTATCAGGTCCACGTGTGATTACTGAGCAAGTGAAAGAAAACATGAAAGCTGTTTTAGCAGATATCCAAAATGGAAAATTTGCAAATGACTTTGTAAATGACTACAAGGCTGGTCGTCCAAAATTAACTGCTTACCGTGAACAAGCAGCTAACCTTGAAATTGAAAAAGTTGGTGCAGAATTGCGTAAAGCAATGCCTTTCGTTGGTAAAAACGACGACGACGCATTCAAAATCTACAATTAATTCTTGTAAAGAGAGACAGAAGGCGAGTTGGGGGTACCTAACTCGTTTTTTATCTTGAAAAGTATATGAGGAGGAGACAATGCTAAGTGCAAAAGATGTGGTGAAAGCCCACAAAGTTTTGAGTGGTGTAGTAGTTGATACACCACTAGAATATGATCATTATTTATCAGAAAAATACCAAGCAAAGATTTATCTCAAAAAGGAGAATGCGCAACGAGTTCGCTCTTTTAAGATTCGTGGAGCCTATTATGCCATTTCTCAACTATCAAAAGAAGAACGCGAGCGTGGTGTAGTCTGTGCCTCTGCGGGAAATCATGCCCAAGGTGTCGCCTATACTTGTAATGAGATGAAGATTCCTGCAACCATTTTTATGCCCATCACAACACCGCAACAAAAGATTGGGCAGGTTCGCTTTTTCGGTGGAGAGTTCGTGACAATCAAGTTGGTTGGGGATACCTTTGATGCTTCTGCTAAGGCAGCACAAGAATTTACATTGACAGAAAACCGCACCTTTATCGATCCTTTTGATGATGCGCATGTTCAGGCTGGTCAAGGGACTGTAGCCTATGAGATTCTTGAAGAAGCCCGTAAAGAGTCTATTGATTTTGACACAGTACTTGTACCAGTAGGTGGTGGCGGATTGATTGCCGGTGTTTCTACTTATATTAAGGAAACCAACCCGACCATTGAAGTGATTGGGGTAGAAGCTAATGGTGCTCGCTCTATGAAAGCTGCCTTTGAAGCTGGGGGACCAGTTAAGCTCAAAGAAATTGATAAGTTTGCTGATGGGATAGCCGTACAAAAGGTTGGACAATTAACCTATGAAGCGACCCGTAAGAATGTTGAAACGCTGATTGGGGTGGACGAGGGATTGATTTCCGAAACCTTGATTGATCTTTATTCCAAACAAGGTATTGTAGCAGAACCAGCCGGAGCTGCCAGCGTTGCAGCCTTGGAAGTTTTATCAGACTATATCAAAGGCAAGACGATTTGTTGTATTATTTCTGGAGGAAATAACGATATCAACCGCATGCCGGAGATGGAAGAACGTGCCTTGATTTACGATGGAATCAAGCATTACTTTGTAGTGAATTTCCCACAACGTCCAGGAGCTCTACGAGAGTTTGTAAATGACATTTTGGGGCCAAATGATGACATCACTCGTTTTGAATATATCAAACGAGCAAGCAAGGGGACAGGCCCTGTCTTGATTGGGGTAGCTCTTGCCAATAAGCATGATTATGCTGGCTTGATTCATCGAATGGAAAAGTTTGACCCATCTTATATTAATTTGAATGGGAACGAAACATTGTATAATATGCTAGTTTAAGCTAAAATAAAATTATTATCATATTATTTGCGTAATGATGTTGATGGTGCTATAATGAGGGTGACGAAAGGGGGAGATTCCCATGGTTTTACAAATTTTACTTATTTTATTGTTTTTAGTGGTGATTGCATCAGTGATTATGATTAGTTCTGTGTATGTGGTTCGACAACAATCGGTCGCTATCATAGAACGCTTTGGTAAATACCAAAAGTTGAGCAATAGTGGTATTCATTTACGAGCTCCTTTTGGAATTGATAGGATTGCGGCAAGAGTTCAACTACGCTTGTTGCAAAGTGAGATTGTTGTAGAGACAAAGACGCAAGATAATGTATTTGTAACGATGAATGTGGCAACTCAGTATCGAGTGAATGAAAATAATGTCACAGATGCTTATTATAAATTGATGCGTCCAGAAGCCCAGATTAAATCCTATATAGAAGATGCTTTGCGTTCATCTGTACCAAAGCTAACCCTAGATGAGTTGTTTGAGAAGAAGGATGAAATCGCCTTAGAAGTTCAAAAACAAGTGGCTGAAGAAATGTCTACGTATGGGTATATCATTGTCAAAACGCTGATTACTAAGGTTGAACCTGATGCTGAAGTAAAACAATCAATGAATGAAATTAACGCGGCTCAACGTAAGAGAGTTGCGGCGCAAGAGCTTGCTGAAGCAGATAAGATTAAAATCGTGACCGCAGCAGAAGCAGAAGCAGAAAAAGATCGCCTACATGGTGTAGGGATTGCAGAGCAGCGTAAAGCAATTGTTGACGGACTAGCTGATTCTATCCAAGAGTTAAAGGGAGCCAATGTTGAGCTAACTGAAGAACAAATCATGTCTATCCTATTAACGAACCAGTATTTAGATACGTTGAATAATTTTGCAGATAAAGAGGGTAATAATACAATCTTCCTACCAGCAAATCCTAATGGAGTCGAGGACATAAGAACTCATATATTATCGGCTTTAAAAGCCAAATAAAAATATGCAGAATAATATAGTTACGACGAATATATGTTTTTTTATTGACAAATGAAATAAAAACGTATACAATTAAGTATTGTAAAGAATAATTTAGGAGAAGAACATGGCTAAGTCGAACTTTGAAAAAGTAGAAGCAGTTGTTGGCTGGGTTCGTGATAAGAAAATCACAGGCTACCGTATCTCTAAAGAAACGAATGCGCGTGAAATGTCTATCATTGCTCTAGCACAAGGACGCGCAAAAGTTAAAAATATTTCATTTGAAACAGCTCTTGGTTTAATCGATTTCTATGAAAAAAATCATGAAAAATTTGAAGATTAAACTGTGGTCACAGGCAGATTCCTGAATCGAGTCTGCCTTTTCTTTACAATTACAAATTAAAAAGACTGCATTCTTTATGCAGTCTTTGTTTATTAGCTGAGATAGCGTTGAAGAAATTCTTTTGTCCGTTCTTCTTTAGGGTTCGTGAAGAGTTCTTCTGGTTTACCTTCTTCAGCAATGACGCCCTTATCCATAAAGATGACACGGTGAGAGACATCGCGAGCGAATTCCATTTCGTGGGTTACAACGATCATGGTCAAGCCTTCTTGAGCCAAATCCTGCATAATTTTGAGGACTTCTCCGACCATTTCAGGGTCAAGAGCAGATGTTGGTTCGTCGAAGAGAATGGCATCAGGATTCATGGAGAGAGCGCGGGCGATAGCCACACGTTGTTTCTGACCACCTGATAGTTGCTTCGGTTTGGCTTGCCAGTAACGTTCTCCCATACCAACTTTTTCGAGATTCTCTTTGGCAATTTTTTCAGCTTCAGAGTGGTCACGTTTGAGTACAGTTGTTTGGGCAACGATCGTATTTTCAAGGACATTCAGATTTTCAAAGAGATTGAAAGATTGGAAAACCATACCGAGCTTTTCACGATAATGGGTGAGGTTATAGCCTTTTTCTAAGACATTTTCTCCTCGATAGAGAATCTCACCCTCTGTAGGTGTTTCTAGTAAATTAATCGAACGAAGGAAGGTTGATTTTCCACTTCCTGAGCTCCCGATGATGGAAATAACCTCTCCTTTATGGACGGTGAGAGAAATGTCTTTTAGCACTTCGTTTTGCCCATAGGATTTTTTGAGGTGTTTGATTTCAAGAATTGGTTGTGTCATTTTTTCAAATCCTCCGTTTGCATTTGGTTAGCACCTGTAGTGTAAGTATCCATGTCCATACGACGTTCGATGAAGCGTAGGATACGGGTCACAGTAAAGGTGAGGACAAAGTAAATCACGGCGATGATGGTAAAGGTCTGGAAGTATTGATAGGTTTGTGTTGCTACAGTATTTCCTGAGAAATAAAGCTCAACAACTGAAATAACGTTCAATACAGAGGTATCTTTGATATTGATGACAAACTCATTACCAGTAGCAGGTAGAATATTACGGACAACCTGAGGTAGGACAATCTTACGCATGGTTTGATTGTGGGTCATACCAAGAGCGGTTGCGGCTTCAAATTGTCCCTTGTCAACTGCCAGTATACCACCACGGACGATTTCTGTCATGTAGGCACCCGTATTGATTGAGACGATGAAGATAGCAGCTAGTGTCCGGTCAAGGTTAATACCAAAAGCTTGAGCAGTTCCATAGTAGATAACCATGGATTGAACAATCATCGGTGTACCACGGAAGATTTCAATATAGACATTGAGAATCCAACCGACTAGTTTCTGTAGGGCGTACATTGCCTTATTCTCAGATAGTGGAGCAGTACGGAAGACCCCGATTGCAAGTCCGATAAGGAGACCTATGATGGTTCCGATAATGGAGATTAAGAGTGTGATACCAGCACCACGCAAGAGTTGTTGCCAGTTTTCAGAAAGGATCTTAGCGACTTGGCTAAAGAAACTACTTTCTTCCTCTGTTGTTGTAGACTCCACAGGTTGCTCTTTGATCATACGATCCATGAGGGCTACTTGCTCATCCTTTGAGATGGTTTCGATGCTCGCATTGATTTGGTTGATACGGCTGTCATCTTTACGAAGTCCAATGGCAATAGCTGTATCTTCTTCGCCAGTTTTGAAACCTGGTTGAGGTTGGATCATTTTGAACTTAGCGTTAGCAGACTCAGCGGTCATTGCTTCAGGTCGTTCAGAAACATAGGCATCAATAACACCAGCCTCCAGAGCTTGACGCATTTGGGCGAAGTCACCCATAGCTGTTTCTTTTTTGGCACCTGGAATTTGGGAAATCAGGTCATAAAGATAAACACCTTGTTGAGACGTGATTTTTGCTCCACTAAAGTCTTCCAAAGATTTGGCATTCGCATAGGCAGAGTCCTTTTTTACCAATAGAACCGGTTCGCTAGTATAGTAACTGCTTGAAAAAGCAATTTCTTGTTTGCGTTCAGCGGTTGGGCTCATACCGGCAATGATCATATCGATTTTGCCAGAAGTAAGTGCTGGAACAAGTCCTTCCCATTTGGTTTTCACGACCAAAGGTTCCTTGCCTAAGTCTTTGGCAATCTTTTTTGCGATTTGAACATCGTAGCCGTTGGCATATTGGTTGGTACCGTCGATTTTGACGGCGCCGTTACTATCGTCGTCTTGAGTCCAGTTGAAGGGAGCGTAAGCAGCCTCCATCCCGATGCGTAAATATTCGTCGGCTTGGACTTGGCTAACTAGTCCTAAGGTAAGGGCTAGGCTAGCAAGGATAGATAAGCATAATTTTTTCATGTTTTCTCCTATTTCTAGTCTAAAAATGACTCTCTCTATTGTATCTAAAAATAGTGAGATTTTCAATACAAGTAAGCCTTTACTTATAAAAAATGATATAATGGTAAAAAGATTGAAAGGGAACCGATCATGAAAAAAAGATGGCTGTTGGCTTTGGTATTTACTTATTTATTATTTATCCCGAGCTTGGTTTTTGCAGTAGACTTTGATATCTTATCCTATCAGGGGGATTTGAATATTCATGCAGATAATACTGCAATTTTTAAGGAAACAATTACCTACCGCTTTGGAGACGATTATAATGGTCAGTTGGTTGGACTAGGGAAAGCTGGGAAAATGCCGGAAGGATTTGACATTGATCCCGACCCGACTGTTCAGGTCTCTAAAAATGGAAGAATTGTTCAAAATGTTTCCTTCTATACTATGGAGGAAGAGGACGGCTACAAGGTAAAAATTTACAATGCTGGATATGCTGGAGATACTGTTCGTGTAACGGTTACCTGGAAACTAACAAACCTTCTCTTCTTATATAAGGATATCGCAGAGCTAAATTGGCAACCCTTGACAGATAGTACTGGAGACATCAAAGAGATTGAGTTCAAGGTCAGCTCAGATACTCCAGCAGAGAAACTCTATTTTCATGCAGGCCAACTCCTAAGGGACTCTAGTGTTGAAAAAGTAAATAATCTCTATCATGTCAAAATGAAAGACCTTCCGAGAAAGCGACAAATCGAATTACATGCTTACTGGCCGAGAAGTGCTTTTGCAGAAGCTCCAGATCAAGGATTAGAGGAAGAACGTTTAACCGATTTTAACCGGATTGAAAGCAATATAGCGACAGAAAAAGCGCAAAGTGAGATGTTGATGAAATGGGTATTTCCCGTCATTTTTATGAGTCTCTTACTTCTAGTTCCTCTCTTCTATAGGAAGTTTCGTCAGAGTACAAGCATTAAAAAGGTCTTTCCAAAAGATCATCGACTCTACGAACCACCGATGGATTTGCCTCCAATGGTTTTAGCAGAAGCAGTGTATTCAACCTCCTTAGAGGAAGTCAATCCCCTAAACAAATCAGGGTTTGGTAAATTTACTTTTGAACGTTTGATTCAGGCAACCTTGTTGGATTTAGTAGATCGAGGCCATTTATCTATTTTCCAAGGGGATGAGGAACCTTATGTGCGCATTATCAGTGAAAAGGGTTTGTCCAATTTTGAGAAGGAATGCCTGCGCATGACTTTGTCAAATAAGAAAGAATTGGCTATTTCAGAGCTCTTCCCTGATTACCAAGTTTCATCTTCCCTTTACCGTGGTGCCAAAGAGTCAGATGAAAAACATATCCGAGAAACAGGCTCGCGTCTTAAACGCTCCTTTGAAGGAAGACTTCAACGCATTCAGTCTTGTGTCAAGGATAAGGTCCATGTACTTCGTATCCCAAGCTACTATCGTTCCTTGACAAGCGAGGAACGCCGCCTTGCTCTCGGGATGCGAGTTTGTTCAGCCATAACAGCTCTAGGTGGACTGCTATTCTTTTACTATAGCTGGCAAACACATGGTTTCTTTTCGATCCCATTTCTACTCTTAGGATTGACAGGATTAGGGACTAGTTTCTGGGTTTATCTTGCCACGCGAGGAGCCTATCGCGATGGAGTTCTAACAGAGGAAGGAGCGGAAATCTTCTATCTCTGGACGAGTTTTGAAAATATGCTTCGGGACATCGCTCATCTGGATCAGGCCGAGCTAGAGAGCATCGTCCTTTGGAACCGTCTACTGGTCTATGCGACTCTCTTTGGTTATGCCAAGAAGGTGAGCAAGTTAATGAAAGTCCGTCATATTCAGCTTGAAAATCCAGATTTGAATCTTTATGTAGCCTATGGTTGGCACTCACAGTTCTACACCTCAACTGCACAAATCAAGCAATATACTGCTGTCGCAAATACAGCTAGCAATTACTCTGTATCTTCTGGAAGTGGTTCTTCAGGTGGAGGATTCTCAGGAGGAGGTGGCGGTGGAAGCATCGGCGCCTTCTAAAAAATCTATCGCAACATCCGAAATTATGCTATAATAGAGGACAGAAAAAGGAGTAATGTATGTATTTTATTGAAATTTTGAAGTCAATCTTTTTTGGGATTGTTGAAGGAATTACAGAATGGTTGCCGATTTCAAGTACTGGCCACTTGATCTTGGTTGAAGAATTTGTCCAATACAAGGACCAGAATGAAGCCTTCATGTCCATGTTTAATGTTGTCATCCAGCTTGGTGCCATTTTAGCAGTTATGGTCATTTACTTTAACAAGCTTAATCCTTTCAAACCTGGTAAAACTAAGGTAGAAGTTCGTAGAACTTGGCAGTTGTGGTCAAAAGTCTTTGTTGCGACCTTGCCTTTGCTATTGGTTTTTAAACTAGATGATTGGTTTGATGCCAACTTCCATAACATGGTTTCAGTTGCAATCATGTTGATTATCTATGGTGTTGCCTTTATCTACCTTGAAAAACGAAATAAGGCGCAAGCCATTGAACCAACAGTGACAGAGCTAGACAAGTTGCCCTATAAAACAGCCCTTTACATTGGGCTCTTCCAAGTCCTCGCCCTCTTTCCAGGAACGAGCCGTTCAGGTGCGACGATCGTTGGTGGTTTGTTAAATGGAACAAGCCGCTCAGTCGTAACAGAGTTCACCTTCTATCTCGGAATTCCTGTTATGTTCGGAGCCAGTGCCTTAAAGATTTTTAAATTTATTAAAGCAGGTCAACTATTGAGTTTTGGACAACTGTTCTTGCTCTTGGTAGCTATGGGTGTTGCCTTCGCAGTCAGCATGGTTGCCATTCGTTTCTTGACCAGCTATGTGAAGAAGCACGACTTTACACTCTTTGGTAAATACCGTATTGTACTCGGTAGTGTCTTGTTGCTCTATAGTTTTGTGCGTTTGTTTGTATAAGTTGAAAATAGAATAAAATAGGATAGTTCGCCAAAAAAACATTTGGGGAACTATCCTATTTTTTTATAATCGTTTAGTTTATTTTTTTCACCTTATTATGCCACCTTGTCCTACGTTTATCCAAGGCTTTAAAAGTAAACGAAAAGATTGTATTTAATTTGATTGACTTAAAATTTCTTGGATCAAAGATTCATCAAAAATATCTAATCCAATGGATTGAAGCATAAATTGTAAAAAATAGATACGATCAACTATTTTTTCGGAAGAATTTTCAAAAATACTCCCTTCTACCCAAAAGTTAGTCAAAAGCAAGATTGTCTCGGCTGCTTCATTAGGGAAGGGGATAGGTTGGATGGACTGATCTTCTATTCCTTTTTTTATAATATCAGCAATAAGGGGAGTTCCTATACGCAGATTGTAACGGATAATAGTCAGCATGAACTCCGCATCAAGAGGCGCGTGATTCAACATCTCGTAGTTAGTTTTCTGACTTTTTAAACTAAACTGAAAGGTTTCTTTGAGCTGCTCTCTTCCAGTTAAATGATTGGTGGATTCAAGCCAGTCTACCAATTCCTTTTCCATCAATTGATAACGCTGTTTTAAAACTGCAAAAAAAATTTCATCTTTTGATTGAAAATGGTGATAAATGGCTCCTTTTGAAATGCTAGCTGTTTGCGCTATGTTTTGTACACTTGTTTTTTCATAGCCGTTGTGAATAAAAAGCTGTGAAGCTGTTGATAAAATTTTCTCAATCATTGCTTGAGATTTTTCTGTTTTTGCGACCATTGAGTTCCTTCTCTCTGTTTTATTAAATTTATTTTATCAAAAAAAGAAGAAAAGGTAATATTTGAGCGTCTAACAAGCCTCCTTCTTAAGAAAACCACTCTACTTTTTTAATTTTGCTTCTATACGTTTGATGTGATACAAGTTTGAGAGAACTGAAATCCCACCGATGGCCATTATTCCTAAACCATTCCGAGGACTAAACAAAGTAGTGATGATCCCGCCAGTAATTGTAGCATACCCACATTTCACTCCCAAACGAGAATGTCGGATACCGCTCTCTCCTTGTGTTAATCGATAAAACTGTTCTTTTTGCTGCATAATTTGCTTTTTAATGACTTCGTGATGACGTATTTGTTGTTGACGTACTCGTTGATTTTGTTTTTCAATAGAATCGATTGTTTTTTCTAGCATAGTTTTTTTCATGTTAAGTCCTTTCTTTTAAAAACCGACCAGACGGTATTTTTATATTTTCTAGTTTAACAAATAAAAATGAAGGTGTCAACACCTACCACTTATGAGAAAAAGTTTTTTACTAGGAACTATTTGAAATCTATCTCACATTTTTAGTTTTAAGTGCTGGAAATAATACTTAATTAAAACCAACTGCCCCTTTTCATTAATAAACTGTCAAAAAATATTGTAGTCCAAGTATATGCGTGGGAATGTCCCTTGAAAATTATAGTATATATCCTAGTACAAATGCGGTAGGACATCAAACTAAACTATATTTCCCAAAAGCATTCAGTTTTCTAGTAAAAGAGAGAGGGAATAAGTGAAAGAAGCTTTCTTGAATTAGGAATTTCTAGAGTCTAAAAGGTGAATCATACTAATACAGCCTGCTGAATGTTGGTCAGCAATTTAAGATAGTAGCTCTGACTGTTTTAGTGGTTAGCTATGACGCTCTAAGAATTATTTTTAAAAAACAGAATGAGGCTGAAACACTTTTGTTTCAACCTCATTTGATTTAAACCAATGCCCCCCTTCGAGGATTTAAAATCCTGTCACCGTAATTCCTAGTAAACGGATACCTTTTTCTTTATCAGCTAGCTCTTCGTAGAGTTGAAGGGCAGTTTGAGAAATCTGACTAGCGTCCTGTGTTGCTTGTGGGAGGCTTTTTCGTCTAGTCAGAGTGGAGAAGTCAGCATATCGTATTTTTAGGATAATGATTTTTCCAGCTTTGTCCTGCTTGCTGAGATTGTGAGCTACCTTTTCGGAGAGAAGAGTCAGTTCTTTTTTGATGTCTTCTTCTACTTGTAGGATCTTTCCGTAGGTTTTTTCCTTGCCAATGGACTTACGAATGCGATCGGACTTGACCGATGAGTTATGAATGCCCCTTGCCTTTCGATAAAGGTCAAAACCGAGTCTGCCGAACCGATCGATTAAAGTAACTTCAGAAACAGCTAATAAGTCTTCACCAGTATAAATGCCCATTTCATGAAGTCGTTCAACTGTTTTTTTGCCCACACCGTGAAATTTAGCAATATCCATTTGTTTGAGAAAGTCTTGGGCTTGATCTGGGAGGATAACTGTTAAACCATGCGGTTTTTGATAGTCACTAGCCATTTTAGCTAAGAATTTGTTATAAGAGACGCCTGCAGAAGCAGTCAGGTGTAGTTCCTGCCAGATATCCTCTTGGATGAGACGAGCTATTTTGACGGCTGACTTGATATCGAGTTTATTTTCCGTCACATCTAAGTATGCCTCGTCAATACTCATAGGTTCAATCAAATCAGTGTAGCGTTTAAAAATAGCTCGAATTTCAAGCCCCACTGTCTTATACTTTTCATAATTTCCAGAGATAAAGACAGCTTGGGGACAGCGTTCATAAGCTTCTTTAGAGCTCATGGCAGAGTGTATTCCAAAAGCTCGTGCCTCGTAGCTACAGGTAGAAACGACACCTCGACCACCTGTTTGTCTGGGATCACTTCCGATGATAACAGGTTTGCCCTTTAACTTGGGATTATCTCTGATTTCCACCGCAGCAAAAAAGGCATCCATGTCGATATGGATGATTTTTCTGGACAGATCATTTATCAATGGAAATATGAGCATTCCAATCCCTTTCTAGTGTCATTTTCTATTTATTATACACTTTTTTCTGAAAAAATGGGAAAGTTCAATCCGACTTTCAAAAATATAATACAGATAAGAACAAAAAAGAGACTGTATTATAAAAGAAAGCGTCTAAAATGCCGATTTTCTCTTGTTGAAATCGGTTACTGTATGGTATACTTGACTCAAGAATGTAACAGATGACTGTTACTAGAAAAAAGAGGACATTAACATGGTTGTTAAGACAGTTGTTGAAGCACAAGACATTTTTGATAAAGCTTGGGAAGGCTTCAAAGGCGTAGATTGGAAAGAAAAAGCAAGTATTTCTCGCTTTGTTCAAGCTAACTACACACCTTATGATGGAGATGAAAGTTTCCTTGCTGGACCAACAGAACGTTCACTTCACATCAAAAAAATCGTAGAAGAAACAAAAGCACACTACGAAGAAACTCGTTTCCCAATGGACACTCGTCCAACATCTATTGCTGATATTCCTGCTGGATTTATCGACAAAGAAAATGAAGTTATCTTCGGTATCCAAAACGATGAACTCTTCAAATTGAACTTCATGCCAAAAGGTGGTATCCGTATGGCTGAAACTACTTTGAAAGAAAATGGATACGAACCAGATCCAGCTGTTCACGAAATCTTTACTAAATATGTAACAACAGTTAACGACGGTATCTTCCGTGCCTATACTTCAAATATCCGTCGCGCTCGTCACGCTCACACTGTAACTGGTCTTCCAGATGCCTACTCACGTGGGCGTATCATCGGTGTTTACGCACGTCTTGCTCTTTACGGTGCAGACTACTTGATGCAAGAAAAAGTAAACGACTGGAATGCGATCAAAGAAATTGATGAAGAAACAATCCGTCTTCGTGAAGAAGTAAACCTTCAATACCAAGCATTGCAACAAGTTGTTCGCTTGGGTGACCTTTACGGAGTTGATGTCCGCAAACCAGCGATGAACACGAAAGAAGCCATCCAATGGGTTAACATCGCCTTCATGGCTGTCTGCCGTGTTATCAACGGTGCTGCAACATCTCTAGGACGTGTGCCAATCGTATTGGATATCTTTGCAGAACGTGACCTTGCTCGTGGTACATTTACTGAATCAGAAATCCAAGAATTCGTTGATGATTTCGTTATGAAACTTCGTACAGTTAAATTTGCTCGTACAAAAGCTTACGACCAATTGTACTCAGGTGACCCAACCTTCATCACAACTTCTATGGCTGGTATGGGTAACGACGGTCGTCACCGTGTTACTAAGATGGACTACCGTTTCTTGAACACTCTTGACAACATCGGTAACTCTCCAGAGCCAAACTTGACAGTTCTTTGGACTGACAAATTGCCATACAACTTCCGTCGCTACTGTATGCACATGAGCCACAAACACTCTTCTATCCAATACGAAGGTGTGACAACAATGGCTAAAGACGGATACGGAGAAATGAGCTGTATCTCATGCTGTGTGTCACCACTTGACCCAGAAAACGAAGATCAACGCCACAACATCCAGTACTTCGGTGCTCGTGTAAACGTTTTGAAAGCTCTTCTTACTGGTTTGAACGGTGGTTACGACGATGTTCACAAAGACTACAAGGTATTTGACATCGATCCTATCCGTGACGAAGTTCTTGAATTCGAATCAGTTAAAGCCAACTTCGAAAAATCTCTTGACTGGTTGACTGACACTTACGTAGATGCTTTGAACATCATCCACTACATGACTGACAAGTACAACTACGAAGCTGTTCAAATGGCCTTCTTGCCAACTAAACAACGTGCTAACATGGGATTCGGTATCTGTGGATTTGCTAACACTGTTGATACATTGTCAGCTATCAAATACGCTACCGTTAAACCAATCCGTGATGAAAATGGCTACATCTACGATTACGAAACAATCGGTGAATACCCACGTTGGGGTGAAGATGACCCTCGTTCAAACGAATTGGCTGAATGGTTGATCGAAGCTTATACAACTCGTCTACGTAGCCACAAACTATACAAAGACGCTGAAGCTACAGTATCACTATTGACAATCACATCTAACGTTGCTTACTCTAAACAAACTGGTAACTCACCAGTCCACAAAGGTGTATACCTCAACGAAGATGGTTCTGTGAACTTGTCTAAACTTGAATTCTTCTCACCAGGTGCGAACCCATCTAACAAAGCTAAAGGTGGCTGGTTGCAAAACTTGAACTCACTTGCTAGCCTTGACTTTGGTTACGCAGCTGATGGTATCTCATTGACAACTCAAGTTTCTCCACGTGCTCTTGGTAAGACTCGTGACGAGCAAGTTGATAACTTGGTAACAATCCTTGATGGTTACTTCGAAAACGGTGGACAACACGTTAACTTGAACGTTATGGACTTGAACGATGTTTACGAAAAGATTATGTCAGGTGAAGACGTTATCGTACGTATCTCTGGATACTGTGTAAACACTAAATACCTCACTCCAGAACAAAAAACTGAATTGACACAACGTGTCTTCCACGAAGTTCTTTCAATGGATGACGCATTGAGCTAAGATAATATAAAGAAAACTAGCCTTAAGGCTAGTTTTTTTTTACTGAGGTTTTGATAATTTTAAATCAAGGAATATTATAGTTTATACTCTCAGAGAGAAGAGACAAATTACTTCTATATAAAATATGGCTTTTTCTGCCTTACGGTAGGTGTCATAGAATTGACTAAAAAGGATTGAATTCTACAAAATATAGACTTCAATCCTTTTTTAAAATATACTATCTAGCTTGAAGAGTAAATGACATATACTTTAGTCGTTATCTTCTTCTTTACGTTTGAATAGTGTAAGACCTAAGGCTGCAAATAGAGCTAGAGCACCAGTCACTGCTGCAGAGTGATTGTTTTCTGTTCCTGTATTTGGTAATACTTTGGTATTATCAACAGTAGATTGCTCAGTATTTGCATGGTTTTGTTGACTATCTTGACTTAATTGGTCAGTATTATTTGGAGTGGTTGCAGTAGTAGCAGCTGTTCCTATTCTTACAATTTCATCAGTAGGTGTAATTGTAACTGTAGAAGACAGAATGTTGCTAGAAATAATCTGTCCTTTATCATCAAAAACTTCTTCGATAATGATTGTACGAAGACCAGCTTTACCTGGGGCCACAATCATTTGTGTTCCACTAGGCAATTTATCATCATAAATGGATTGAATACCATATGGAATAGAAAGTTCAATAGTTCTCTGAACAGTTCTAGTAAGTGGTTTTGTTCCCACAAGTACGATCTGTTTGACAGGTTCGGTTTGTTCGTCAGAGATAACACGAGACGAGATCACAGTATTGTTTCGGTTGTCAATAGTATCTTCGTGAACAATAGTTCTAGTACCTTTAACACCAGGGGTTTGAATCTCTTCTTCCCCAACAAATAGCTTATCAGAAGGAACTTTAACGATATCAAAGTCAATATCCTGTTTCTCAGTTCTTTGAGCGGTTACAGTAAGTGGTTTTGTTCCCACAAGTACGATCTGTTTGACAGGTTCGGTTTGTTCGTCAGAGATAACACGAGACGAGATCACAGTATTGTTTCGGTTGTCAATAGTATCTTCGTGAACGATAGTTCTGACACCTTGAACACCAGGGGTTTGAATCTCTTCTTCACCAACAAATAGCTTATCAGAAGGAACTTTAACGATATCAAAGTCAATATCCTGTTTCTCAGTTCTTTGAGCGGTTACAGTAAGTGGTTTTGTTCCCACAAGTACGATTTGCTTGACAGGCTCAGTTTGCTCATCAGAGATAACACGAGACGAGATCACAGTATTGTTTCGGTTGTCAATGGTATCTTCATGAACAATGGTTCTGACACCTTGAACACCAGGAGTTTGAATTTCTTCCTCTCCGACAAATAGCTTATCAGAAGGAACTTTAACGATATCAAAATCAATATCCTGTTTCTCAGTTCTTTGAGCGGTTACAGTAAGTGGTTTTGTTCCCACAAGTACGATCTGTTTAACAGGTTCGGTTTGTTCGTCAGAGATAACACGAGACGAGATCACAGTATTGTTTCGGTTGTCAATGGTATCTTCATGAACAATAGTTCTAGTACCTTTAACACCAGGGGTTTGAATCTCTTCTTCACCAACAAATAGCTTGTCAGAAGGAACTTTAACGATCTCAAAATCAATATCCTGTTTCTCAGTTCTTTGAGCAGTTCTAGTAAGTGGTTTTGTTCCCACAAGTACGACTTGCTTAATAGGTTTAGTAGTGATACTATCAGAAACTTGTTCTCTTGAAATTAGATCATTTGTATCATTATCACGGGTTTCTCGATAAGAAACAGTACGGATTCCTTTGGCACCAGGAGTTTTGATGACAGTATCACCGACTAGAATAGTATCATCGTTTACATATTCTGTTTCGAAATCGACATCAAACTGATCAAATGCTCCAATAGCTTTGGAAGTTCGTGTACCTACATGGACAACACGATTTTGCGGTGCCGTAGTTACATTTTCATCAGTAAATGTATACTGCGTATCGTTCTTCAAACCAATTGGAAGGTTTTCGTAGCGATAAGTCATCTCAGTTGTTTGAGTTTGTTTTTTAGTATCAGTGTAACTATAAGTTTTAGTGGCTGTCATAATTTCGCCATCTGTCGTTGTATAGTCTGCTCGAAGCAATCCCGGAATGCGATCATTATCAGTCGCTTCCCGAATATTTGTTGTCTCGTAGTAATTTCTGAGACCGTAGTTCATGATATTGGTTCCACTTGTTTTCTCATAAGCAGAGTTATCAACGCTAGTTGCATAGGTATTTACAATTTTCTTCCCAGTTACCCCAGGAGTTTTTTCAATACTTGTTCCAGCAGCGATGGTCTTGTCATTAACGTAGATTGTTTCATATGGAACAGTCTCTTCTGAACTATTGACTAAGCTAGGAGAACTTGTTGAAAAACGGCTGACTCCCATATTGAATTGAGCGTTATTCTTTTCCTTGTTTGGAGTGAGGCGTTCGGTTGCAGGCTTATAGATCGCATTGCCAAGTGGATCGGTTTTCGTATCGGTAGTAGAAGCTGTGATTTCTGATTCGGAAGTGAAGGTATTGTTTTCAGTATATCGAACCAGGTGATTGGCTTCTAATACACGGATTGGCAAATCAACATTGTTAGCATAACTAATATTAGAAATTTTAATATCGTTTCCAATAAAAGCTAATGGTTGAGTTCGACTCAGTGTATTTGGGAGGTTGCTTGGAGTTCGAGTTGTATTAATACCAAAGCCAAGTCCAGGTTGCACCAAAGTACCATTATTTCCATTTAAACTAATTAACGGCGTTTGCGTTGCAGCGTTCTTAGCTAAAGTTTGCGTGATTTCACCAAAATCTAAATTATTATCTTTAAAAAGAATACCTTCTGCATTAGTTGTAATAGAAATGATAGGCATTGTCTTTTGTTTTCCGATGATGCCAGGTCTAGTACTCATGAAAGTTTTTTTGACTTTAATGTCATTGTTTTGGAAAACAACAGACCCACGGAACTTATCTTGGTTAGCTCGAATTGTTTTATCTGCGACATTAAAATTACTAGTCGATTCAGCGATTGTAATAGCAGATAAATCTTTATTTGGATCACCGTAAAGTTCTTCAAGCTCGACTTTATTATTACTAATGTTGATGGAACCAGAACCATATCCCAATCCGTTTGCAAATTTACTTGTATCAGATAATGTAGCTGTTCCCTTAATATTGTCATTAGAAGAGTTAATCATCTTAATCAAATCGTTGGCTGAGTGTCCAGTGATTTGGTTGTTTTTAATATTAAGTACATAGTTTAGGTAAGGTTCTTGCATACGAACAAGAATAGCATTTGTATTGTAGTCTTGGTTTGTAGCGGTTCTACCTGATGAATCCAAATCTTGAATGCGGTTATTACTAATTTCAAAATAACCTACGGCTCCGTCTGCACTCAAGTCCTGAGATTTTTCATTCGTTTGCAAATGAATTGCTTCATACTGGAGGTAATCATGACCATGTGTGAATTTTCCGTCAACTTTCAAGTCATCTCGTACTAGACGATTTGTTTTATCTTGTGTGACAACGTTGTTTCGAATGACAACATTTTCCATTTTAAAGTTTCGGTTGTATACAGAGATACCTAACAAGCGATCTCCGTATGAAACGTTATTTTCGATTAAAATTCGGTCACCGTCGTGAATATCTAACCCTTTACGGTAGTTGTAGGTACTCGTATTGTTTCGGAAAACAATTCCATTATTGTAGGATCCAGCCTCTGAAGCGAAACCATAACCTGTACTTCCGTTTAATTTGTGTCCATTTTCAGAAGTGGTTGTTCCTTCAATAAGAATATTGGTTTGGTAAGAGAATTGAACTCCAGCCACTCGGTTATTGTGAGTATTACTGTTTAATACTTTATTGTTTTCACCTAAGTTTAGACTACTGAAAGTATAACCAGGAGCTTTTCCAGCAATCAAATTACTCACAGAGCGAGGGCGACCCCAACCAGGAAGAGAGATATTTGAGACACTGTTATATGACGACCCGAAGCGGATACCAGCTTTGTTAGCTCCACTCGCTTCAACGTTCTCAACAGTTACATTATCAGAATCATTGATAAGGACGCCATCCACTTTTCCATAGTAGGGCATTCCTTTGACGTAGAAGCCATCGTGTTGTTCTCCAAAAGCTTCTTTTAAGTTTTGGATAGAAACAGATAAATCTTTCACAAGGAATCCATTTTGATTTTCAACTAGCAAAACAGCATGGTCGCGATTGTCAGTATCATTCTCGTTGCTATCCCAAGGGTTTCCTAGCTGAACTAAATTTGTTTTTAATACGGTTGTTCCTGGACCGTCTCCAAAGAGACCGGTTACATTTGAGTGCTCGGAACCGATTTTAATTTGATTAAAGGAGCCACTTTCGCTTTTGCGATAGATAGGCAGTGCTATTCCTGTAAGGTTTTCTCCGTTAGAACTAACATAACGAACAAGTCCATCCGAGTCTACACGGAGATTTTCATATTCTTCTTTCGTAACATGCGAAAGATTCTGAACACCATCAATTCGTCCTTTTTGTATAGGCATAGGGACACCTGATCCGTATGTTAAAATTTTATAGTGATCAATTTCGCCTTTATCACGAGCTACATTGACGATTCCAGAAAGTTTGACGGCAACACCAGTATGTTGTTTACCATCTGGATCAGCCATTACAATTTCATTTGCTGCTTTTAGTGCTTTATTAACAGCGAGAGTATCATCTTGGTTATCAGCTACATTCAAACCAAAATCAGTAGCATTGACATAGTACCACTTGTTTTTATGATCATAGTGAACATCATACTCAACGCCTTCAACAGTTGGTTTTGAAACAACGGTTCTAACATCTTCTGTGATGGCATCCTGAATTTTTTTTGATTGGTTTTCTTTTGGTATTTCAGGAATGGCTTTTGCTTTGATTGCTTCCTCGTCAGCTTTTACTTCTGGTTTTAGAACAGGTTCGATTGATTCAGCAGGCTCAGTCGGTACAGATTCTTTAGACTGACTTTTATTTGTTTCTACAGGAGTGGATGCGCTTACACTTCGGAAACCACTTCGTCCTATTTGTTTGCTATCTGCTGGCTCTGATTGCTTCGTAGGAGTTTCAGTTACAGTGCTAGCACTATCGGATACATTGGAAGAAGGAGTAGTAGACTGTTCAGTCACTGAATTAGGATTATTACCATTTTCAGCAGAATTTGGAGTATTTCCGTCTTCATTGTTTTGTTCAATCGTTGAAGATGTAACTGTAGTCGGTTGTAGCATTTCTGAAGTGTCTCCCCCAACTTCATTAGCGGCTACGTTATTGACTAATAAGGCTGATGTAACAATTCCGATTGAAACAGCAACCCAATGCTTCTTTACTTTACGTAACTTTTTCATAAAATTATAATTCCCTTTATAATGTATATATTAAGTAGTTTGGCCACAATTATTAATAATAATTTATATTTAGTTTCTCCTACAAATAACTGTAATAATAATATATAAAAATATATTGCAGCTATACTATTTTAACAAATCAAGTAGTTTGAGTCAAGAAATTAAACTAGAAAATTACAAGATAATTACAGAATGATTACAATTATTTAATAATTCAAATTATTTTATTTACAAAATAGTTAAACTTAGGTTTGTTTTACTTGACAAAGTAGTATGTATAATGCTAGAATGTAGGTGGTTATTTATGTTTAATACTTAAAGTGTTTGGAGGGCTTTAGCTACTAAATATCAAATAATCTGTGATTTCTTCTTCGTTTCTCAGGAGAGGGATTAAGAACATTGAAAATAAAATATAGAAAAGAGGGAAAACATGGCAAAAAGCAAAATGCTGAAATTGCTTTCAAAACTTTCAGCTGCAGCTCTTTCTGTCTTGACACTTACATCTGTTTTGACAAATAATGTTAAAGCTGATGACCCAACGCCAAAGGAATTAACGCAAGTTATTACAGGTGTTGAGTTGTTGGATGCTTCAGATACGAAACAGAATGTAACATCTGAGGGAGATTATGCAGTTCGTACAGGGAATGCCTACAAGCTTCGTGTAACGTTTGATCTCAAACAATACAATGAGAACTTGAACAATGGTGATTATTTCACTTTCGACATTCCTGCACCAATGACAGTCTACAACGGCACTCAACAGTTGGTTGACCCAGCTACGCAAGTAACGATTGGGGAAGCAGTTGTAACATCGAGTGGTAATGGCCAAGGTGGTAAAGCAAAAATTACCTTGAAAAACTTGGACAAGTACCTAGCTGCAACTGGTGGAGATAAAGTTAAGGATGTATCTGGTAACTTTGCGGCATCATTCCGCTTCCTAACAGACCAGACTAAGACACCAATTAGCTTTAATTCTTCTTCTATGAAGCAAGAGGTAACTCATACCTATACGTCTAAGACAATCACGGGTCCTAAAGTTGGTACTGAGAACTATGCGAAAGCTGGTGGACAAGCTTCCCGTGAAAGCTGGAACTCTCCAAAACTAGCAGCTATCGGTTCAGTAAGCTCAGGTAACGAGCAATCAAACTGGCGTGTACGTGTCAACACAGAAAAACAAGATTTTGGACAAAACATTGTGCTTCATGACACAATTCCAAATGATGACACATCCTACACACCAGCTCAATACATTCCAGAAAGCTTGAAGATTTACAAGGCTGATATTACAGGCGGTACTTCTGCTGTTCCTGATGGAGCACAATTGATGGTTGAAGGTACTGACTATACAGTTGCTTGGAACTCAAACTATACATCATTTGATGTTACAATCAAAGATGGAACGACTTCTTACTTCGTTACATATAGTACTACCACTCCAAATGATGGTACGAAAGTAGCAAATATTGTAGCTTTGTCTCTAGCAGATGGAACAAAACTTGCACAGAATACAAGTCGCCCAGGTGCGCTTAGCATGAAAGCGGAAGCAACATCTTTGATTTCTGGTACAATTGTAGCATCTACAGCCTACCAAATTAAGATTAATAAGACTGACGCCTTCACTCTTACACCTGTTCAAGGAGCAGTTTATACTGTGACAGCAGCAGATGATGCAAGTGAAACAACAGAAGTGTCTACGAATGAAAAAGGAGTAGCGCTTACTAAAACTTATGATCAGAAATGGGAAGGTAAAACGTTCAAGATCAAAGAGAAGACTGCTCCAGCTGGCTATAAGTTAGATGAAAAAGAGTATACAGTCAAACTCGGAGCAGCAGGTTCTGCGATCAACCTTAAGGACGAGCCTATTCCAGCTGTGTTCAATGTAACAGCTAAGAAAGTGGTAGAAGGTCGTACAGATAAACTTCCAAAAGCGGATGAGTTTACCTTTAACCTATATACAGCAGAGAACTTGAAGACTCCAGTAGCCACAGCGAAATCAAAAGCTGATGGAACGATTACCTTCGAGAACATTGAAGTAAAAGGTGCGGGAACTTACCACTACGTTATCAAAGAAGATACTTCAGCAGCAGCTTCTGGTATTACATTTGATGAAGAAGGTAAGGAAGTTACTGTAACTGCAGCATTCCAAGGTGGAGTATTAACAGCTTCTGTTACTTCAGCAGTGCCAACTTTCACCAACACTTATGCAGCAGCTTCAACAAGCGCTACTATCAAAGCTAAGAAAGTCTTGAATGGTAAAGTTCTTGCGGCTGATGCATATACTTTCGAATTGAAAGAAAAAGATGCAGTTGTAGCTACGGCTAAGAATACTGCTTCAGGAGAAGTTGCCTTTAAGGTTGACTACACAGAAGCAGGAGAGCACACTTACACTATTACTGAGAAATCAGGAACAGAAGCAGGTGTGACTTACTCAACTGAATCTTACACAGTTAAAGTGAATGTAGTAGATAACGGTCAAGGTCAATTGGTTGCGACTGTAGAAGATGCAGATGCAGAACGTGTCTTCACCAACACTTATGCAGCAGCTTCAACAAGTGCTACTATCAAAGCAACTAAGAAGATTACAGGTAAAGAACTTGTAGCCGATGCATATACTTTCGAATTGAAAGAAAAAGATGCAGTTGTAGCTACGGCTAAGAATACTGCTTCAGGAGAAGTTGCCTTTAAGGTTGACTACACAGAAGCAGGAGAGCACACTTACACTATTACTGAGAAATCAGGAACAGAAGCAGGTGTGACTTACTCAACTGAATCTTACACAGTTAAAGTGAATGTAGTAGATAACGGTCAAGGTCAATTGGTTGCGACTGTAGAAGATGCAGATGCAGAACGTGTCTTCACCAACACTTATGCAGCAGCTTCAACAAGTGCTACTATCAAAGCAACTAAGAAGATTACAGGTAAAGAACTTGTAGCCGATGCATATACTTTCGAATTGAAAGAAAAAGATGCAGTTGTAGCTACGGCTAAGAATACTGCTTCAGGAGAAGTTGCCTTTAAGGTTGACTACACAGAAGCAGGAAATCACACTTACACTATCACTGAAAAAGCAGGTAGCGAAGCAGGTGTGACTTACTCAACTGAATCTTACACAGTTAAAGTGAATGTAGTAGATAACGGTCAAGGTCAATTGGTTGCGACTGTAGAAGATGCAGATGCAGAACGTGTCTTCACCAACACTTATGCAGCAGCTTCAACAAGTGCTACTATCAAAGCAACTAAGAAGATTACAGGTAAAGAACTTGTAGCCGATGCATATACTTTCGAATTGAAAGAAAAAGATGCAGTTGTAGCTACGGCTAAGAATACTGCTTCAGGAGAAGTTGCCTTTAAGGTTGACTACACAGAAGCAGGAGAGCACACTTACACTATTACTGAGAAATCAGGAACAGAAGCAGGTGTGACTTACTCAACTGAATCTTACACAGTTAAAGTGAATGTAGTAGATAACGGTCAAGGTCAATTGGTTGCGACTGTAGAAGATGCAGATGCAGAACGTGTCTTCACCAACACTTATGCAGCAGCTTCAACAAGTGCTACTATCAAAGCAACTAAGAAGATTACAGGTAAAGAACTTGTAGCCGATGCATATACTTTCGAATTGAAAGAAAAAGATGCAGTTGTAGCTACGGCTAAGAATACTGCTTCAGGAGAAGTTGCCTTTAAGGTTGACTACACAGAAGCAGGAGAGCACACTTACACTATTACTGAGAAATCAGGAACAGAAGCAGGTGTGACTTACTCAACTGAATCTTACACAGTTAAAGTGAATGTAGTAGATAACGGTCAAGGTCAATTGGTTGCGACTGTAGAAGATGCAGATGCAGAACGTGTCTTCACCAACACTTATGCAGCAGCTTCAACAAGTGCTACTATCAAAGCAACTAAGAAGATTACAGGTAAAGAACTTGTAGCCGATGCATATACTTTCGAATTGAAAGAAAAAGATGCAGTTGTAGCTACGGCTAAGAATACTGCTTCAGGAGAAGTTGCCTTTAAGGTTGACTACACAGAAGCAGGAAATCACACTTACACTATCACTGAAAAAGCAGGTAGCGAAGCAGGTGTGACTTACTCAACTGAATCTTACACAGTTAAAGTGAATGTAGTAGATAACGGTCAAGGTCAATTGGTTGCGACTGTAGAAGATGCAGATGCAGAACGTGTCTTCAAAAACATCTACACGCCAGATCCAGCACCAACGCCAGATCCAGCACCAACGCCAGATCCAGCGCCAACGCCAGATCCAAAACCAACGCCAGATCCAAAACCAACGCCAGATCCAGCACCAACGCCAGATCCAGCACCAACGCCAGATCCAAAACCAACGCCAGATCCAGCACCAACGCCAGATCCAGCACCAACGCCAGATCCAGCACCAACGCCAGATCCAGCACCAACGCCAGATCCAGCACCAACGCCAGATCCAGCACCAACGCCAGATCCAGCACCAACGCCAGATCCAGCACCAACGCCAGATCCAGCACCAACGCCAGATCCAGCACCAACGCCAGATCCAGCGCCAACGCCAGATCCAGCACCAACGCCAGATCCAGCACCAACGCCAGATACACAACCAACACCTCCAGTAACTGAGGAAAAAGGTCAAGCTGAACTTCCAAACACAGGTGAAGCAACATCTATCTTCTCAGTAATTGGATTTGTAGTATTGGCATTGAGTGGATTGGTATTCTTCGTAAAACGTAAAGCTTAAGCTTTTGTAGAAGAAACATGAAACTTGGTAAGTGAGAATATTTCTTCTCTCTTAAACTTTATAGAGAAAGTCTCTAGAAAATTCGTTTTCTAGGGGCTTTTTTGTACTTCAAAAAATTTTTTTAAAAATAGTCAAATTTGGTCAAAAAACTATTGACTTTTACTGACCAATGTGATATAGTAGGAGCATAAGGAAAATGAATTCCTTAGAAAACTTCATTTTCAATGATTCTATTTCTTGAAAATGTACGATAGATACCCTAGAAAGGGGTGAGGCCTATGTTAAATCTAACAGATTTTGAAAAGAAGATGATAAAAGGCTTATTTAAGAAAGAAAAACCAGAAATTATACGTAGGGTAGCTAGTTAGCTAGTCTAAAATTTTTAAAACAAAGGTCAAAGATAGTCAATATCAGAGATCGCATATAATTAAGAATAAACGAGGTAAAGAATATGAACAACAACTTTAATAACTTTAACAACATGGATGATTTATTTAACCAATTGATGGGTGGTATGCGAGGATACAGTTCTGAAAACCGTCGCTACTTGATTAATGGACGAGAAGTGACACCTGAGGAATTTGCTCACTATCGTGCAACTGGTCAATTGCCAGGAAATGCAGAAGTTGATGGACAAATGCAACAACAGGCTTCAGGTATGAAACAAGACGGTGTCCTTGCTAAACTAGGTCGTAACTTGACAGCAGAAGCTCGTGAGGGCAAGTTGGATCCTGTTATCGGACGAAACAAGGAAATTCAAGAAACATCTGAAATCCTCTCACGTCGTACTAAAAATAATCCTGTTCTAGTCGGAGATGCAGGTGTTGGTAAGACAGCCGTTGTCGAAGGTCTAGCACAAGCGATTGTGAATGGAGATGTTCCGGCTGCCATTAAGAACAAGGAAATTATTTCTATTGATATCTCAGGTCTTGAGGCTGGTACTCAATACCGTGGTAGCTTTGAAGAAAACGTTCAAAATCTAGTCAATGAAGTGAAAGAAGCAGGAAATATTATCCTCTTCTTTGATGAAATTCACCAAATCCTCGGTGCTGGTAGTACTGGTGGAGACAGTGGATCTAAAGGTCTTGCGGATATTCTCAAACCAGCTCTCTCTCGAGGTGAGTTGACAGTGATTGGGGCAACGACTCAAGACGAATACCGTAACACCATCTTGAAAAATGCAGCTCTTGCTCGTCGTTTCAACGAAGTGAAGGTCAATGCTCCTTCAGCAGAGGATACTTTTAAAATCCTTCAAGGAATTCGTGACCTCTATCAACAACATCACAATGTTATCTTGCCAGATGAAGTCTTGAAAGCAGCAGTGGATTATTCTGTCCAATACATTCCTCAACGTAGCTTGCCAGATAAAGCTATTGACCTTGTTGATGTAACGGCAGCTCACTTGGCAGCTCAACATCCTGTAACAGATGTGCACGCTGTTGAACGGGAAATTGAAGCAGAAAAAGACAAGCAAGAAAAGGCAGTAGAAGCTGAAGATTTTGAAGCAGCTCTCAATGCTAAAACACGTATTGCAGAATTAGAGAAAAAAGTCGAAAACCACACAGAAGACATGAAAGTGACTGCAAGCATCAACGATGTGGCTGAGTCTGTAGAGCGAATGACAGGTATTCCAGTGTCACAAATGGGAGCGTCAGATATCGAACGTTTGAAAGATATGGCTCATCGCTTGGAACACAAGGTAATTGGCCAAGATAAGGCAGTAGAAGCAGTAGCTCGTGCTATCCGTCGTAACCGTGCAGGATTTGATGAAGGCAATCGCCCAATCGGTAGCTTCCTCTTTGTAGGTCCAACTGGGGTTGGTAAGACAGAACTTGCTAAGCAATTGGCGCTCGATATGTTTGGAACTAAGGATGCGATTATCCGTTTGGACATGTCTGAATACAGTGACCGCACAGCCGTTTCTAAATTGATTGGTACAACAGCAGGTTATGTGGGTTATGATGACAATAGCAATACCTTGACAGAACGTGTTCGTCGCAATCCATACTCTATCATTCTCTTGGACGAAATTGAAAAGGCTGATCCTCAAGTAATCACCCTTCTCCTCCAAGTATTGGATGACGGTCGTTTAACTGATGGTCAAGGAAATACAGTGAACTTTAAGAACACGGTCATTATCGCGACATCAAATGCTGGATTTGGCTATGAAGCTAACTTGACAGAAGATGCGGATAAACCAGAGTTGATGGATCGTTTGAAACCATTCTTCCGTCCAGAGTTTCTTAACCGCTTTAACGCAGTTATCGAGTTCTCACACTTGAATAAGGAAGACCTTTCTAAGATTGTGGACTTGATGTTGGCTGAAGTCAACCAAACCTTGGCTAAGAAAGACATTGATTTGGAAGTCAGCCAAGCAGCTAAGGACTTTATCACAGAAGAAGGCTATGACGAAGTTATGGGTGTTCGTCCACTCCGTCGCGTGGTTGAACAACAAATTCGTGATAAGGTGACAGACTTCCACTTGGATCATCTAGATGCTAAACATCTGGAAGCAGATATGGAAGATGGCGTTTTGGTCATTCGTGAAAAAGCCTAACTCAAGATTTTGAGAATAAAAAAAGAAGGAACTAGCTAAAAGCTGGTTCCTTTTTGTGTTTAGATGACATGGCGCTCAAAGGCATCATCTGAAATTCCTTGTTCCAGGATGAGTTTTGCCCATTCTTTAGCAGAAAAGAGGCTGTGGTCCTTGTAGTTTCCGCAAGATTCGATGGTTGTTCCAGGGACATCTTCCCAAGTAGTGGTTTCAGCAATTTCCTTGAGCGAATCCTTGATAACGGCTGCAATTTCAGCACTGGTATGGCGACCCCACATAATCATGTGGAAGCCTGTGCGACAACCAAATGGTGAACAGTCAATCATGCCGTCAATTCGGGTACGGATGAGTTTGGCCAAGAGGTGTTCGATAGTGTGAAGCCCAGCAGTAGGGATAGAGTCTTCATTTGGCTGTACCAAGCGAATATCAAAGTTGGAGATGATGTCTCCCTTTGGCCCCGTTTCTTCCCCAATCAAGCGAACATAAGGTGCTTTAACAATGGTGTGGTCAAGTTCAAAACTTTCAACAATAACTTCTTTTGACATGGTAGTTCCTTTCAGTTTTCTTCTTTCATTATATCATAAAGGGTGCTGTTGATGGAGTTTGATAAATGACTTTTTGGTACTAGAATGATAATAAAGTCTCTATACATAAACCTCAAAATTATAAAGAAAGAATGAAGAGAAGAATACCTTGTGAAAGAAAAGTAGTTTTTCTAGTGGAACTAAGGTGACTTTTGAAAAGTGGATCAACTTTTTCTGAAATTTCTGTTTAATCTCTGAACTAATTCTGAACTAGATTGGGTATACTGGAGAAAATAAAGATAAAGGAGTTCAGTATGGAACATATTGTAAAAATTGATCGTGTTTCTAAAAAATATGGAGACAAGCAAATTTTAAAGGATATTTCTTTTACAGCTAGGAGTGGTCGCATTACGGCTTTTCTAGGGCATAATGGTGCAGGGAAAAGCTCGACTTTGAGGATTCTTTTGGGATTAGATCGAGCGACCTCTGGGACTGCGACTTTTGATGGACAAACCTATCAGTCAATGATTTATCCTCTCAAAACGGTAGGTGCAGCTTTTGACGGTATGGGGGGTCTGCCAAATAGAAAGGTTCACGACCATCTGCATATTATTGCTGCAAGTAATGTCATTCCAAAGTTTCGGATTGATGAGGTATTGGAGATGACTGGGATCGCTCATAAGAAAAAGGATTTCTTATCAAGCCTGTCTCTAGGAGAGGGGCAGCGCCTGGGGTTGGCAGTAGCTTTACTAGGTGATCCTCAGTTTCTAATATTAGATGAGCCGACCAATGGCTTGGATCCAAGTGGGATTAAGTGGTTTAGAAGGTTCATTCGCCAGCAGGCTGATTTAGGGAAAACGGTACTTCTATCCTCTCATATCCTGTCTGAGGTACAAATGGTAACAGATGATGTAGTCTTGATTCATCATGGGCAAATTATCGAACAGGGAACGCTAGAAGATGTATTACAAGGAACAGATAGTTTAGAAGAGCTCTTCTTCGACTTAACAGAGGAGGTTTAAGATGAAAGAGACGATGTCCTTATTGCGTTCAGAGTGGTTGAAAATCCAATCAACCAAGGCTTTCAGGGTAAGCATGGTCTTTATGCTGTTATTGGTACCTGTTGTGTCATGGCTAGAGGGACGCCAGTATCTGTCTATCGGTTTAGATGCGACCCCTGAGACGGTTCCCGGTCTGGCAGAAGCTATTGATCCGCTGGAATATCTAGGACTTAATGGCGCTTCTATGGGTGGTATGGTTTTAGTCATCTTAGCTGGAATTTTGGGAGCAATGGAATTTCAGTCTCATAGCTTGCGAACCAGTCTATTGGCCTGTAATAACCGCCTGAAGCTACTCGTGGGGAAAATATTGACCTTTGGTTTGTTTTCACTCATCATTAGCTTGTTATCCATTTATTTGAGTTATATGGTCATGCATCTGGCTTTAGGAAAGGAAGGGCTTGATCCGATTTTGCTCAATCAGGCAGCTTGGAGTTTGATTTTGTGGAAAACCTTATCTCTAACCTTATTGGGAATCCTTTCGTTTTTGTTAGGTTTATTGGCTCGGACCATGCTAGTTCCTCTGCTTTTTCTCGTACCCCAAATCTATAATTTAGGAAACTACCTAGCTGCTCACACGAGTTGGGGAGCTTATCTGCCCCAGCCCGCAGGAGAGTTATTTGTTGCAACGCCGACTTCCCAATATGCCAACAATCCCTTGCAAGGACTCTTGATACTAAGCGTATGGTTGCTAGTTATCGGCGTCATGGCCTCTCTGCGCTTTTTGAAGACGGATTTAGGAGGACGCTACTGATGATAAAAGCTCTGCTTAAAAGTGAATGGATTAAGTTTCGTTCTTACTATCTCGTTCTTGGTGCCGCCTTTGTGGCTCTGGTAGTCGTTCCTTTTTTTCTGATGAATCTTGACTACAGTCAGACAGCAGTTGGCCAGACAAAGGCTCTGAGTGAAGCTTTGCATGCTCTCTATCTGGCGCAGCCTGTCATCGTCATCTTTACTTCCCTCTATTTTGCCCAGGAGTTTGTCAAGTCTGGGATGCGAACGAATTTTCTAACCGTATCAAATAGAAAGGCTTGGTTGGCTGGGAAATTCCTTTTTCTGGCCGTTCTGCTCTTGGTTCTCTACAGTGTCATGATAGGCAGCTGTTTCTTTGTTATGCTGGCTCGATTTGACCTAGACTTTAGCTGGCCCTTACTGGGGAAATTCCTCTATTACAGCTCTTTTGGTCTTCTCAGCAATCTTTTTCTGGCTCTTTTAGCTGCTGGCCTCGCTTTGCTCTTTCAATCTTGGGTTGTGCCGGTGTCGGTGCTATTTCCTCTCTTGATTGGTCTTAGCCGTTTATTGGCAACTTTTATCAAAGAAGCAAAGTACCTGCCCGATCTGGCTACGCTAAATCTTTTTGAGTATGAAGGGCTTCAGCATTCAATAGATCTATCAGGGTTGGGAATACAGCTGTTCTGGCTAGCTTTGATTTGGAGCTCTGCTATATTCTTGACCTTGAAACGAGATGTTCGCTAGAGGTATGCTATAATGGAAATCATGAGACAGTATCGTATTTTGGTGGTTGATGACGACCGGAGCATTTTAAAGCTGGTGAAAAACGTCCTAGAGCTAGATGCTTATGACGTGACGACGCTTGATCGGATAGAAGAGCTCGAGCTGACGGATTTTGTAGGATATGATTTGATTCTGCTAGATGTGATGATGGAGCCTGTTAATGGTTTTGAGCTGTGTTCCTACATTCGTCCTCATCTTTCGTGTCCAATTATCTTTCTGACAGCTAAGGAGTTAGAGGCGGACAAGGTGGAAGGGCTCTTTCGCGGAGCAGATGACTATATTGTCAAGCCTTTTGGGACCAAAGAATTGCTGGCGCGTGTCAGAGCTCATCTTCGGCGGGAGGAAAGACGGGAGGAGCGCTATTCTGAAATTGCTTCTTGTCAATTTTATCCAGAGCGCTATGAAGTTGCCTATTTTGGTAAAGTCTTGAAATTTTCAGAGCGAGAGTTTAAGTTGCTGCATTTACTAGCTAGCAATCCCAAGCAGACCTTTTCAGCTGAACGCCTGCATACCTTGCTTTACCCAGAAAGCTCAGAAACACAGCTTCGCTCCATCTCAGAATACGTATATCAGATTCGCCAAAAATGCAAACAAGAAGGGCTGCAAGCAATCGCAACAGTGAGAGGAGTAGGCTATAGATGGCAATTAGAACCCGAAATTTCAAAAGCCTAGTTTGGACAACCAGTTTAAAAATCGTCTTTTTCCATGTTTTGATTTTTGTGCTTATAGGCTATGAATTTACGCAAGGAAGTGATTACGTTCTTTTCACCTTGTTCTTCTGGGCAGGGAGCTTGCTGCTGATTACTTTTTATCATATTTTGAAATTGCTCCGAAAAATCGACAGGGAAATAAAAATGCTAAAGAGCGAGAAGCTTTTAGAAGAAAATCAAAGTCAGCTTTTTCGGATTGAGGAAATGCTAGAAGTTTATAGCGATTTACGGAGCAGCCACCAAGAAAATGCTCATCTTCTAGAAAGAGAGCAGCAGCATAATCAGGAGTTGATTTTACAGCTATCAGCGACATCGCACGATTTGAAGACGCCCCTAACTGTAATTAAGGGGAATGCTGAACTCTTGGAATTGGCGCAGTTAGGCCAGCCACAGGCAGACTATGCTTCTGAGATTTTGCAGGCCAGTCACAAGATGGAAGAGTATTGTGGCTCTTTGATTGATTACGCTAAGACTTTTCAGATTGATTCTAATCAGTTCATTCAGCTTTCCTTAGGGGATTTTTTGGCTTATCTACAGGATGATTGGGCACTGTTCAGCAAACAGGAAAGCTATCATTTTTATCTCCAAGAAGATTGTGATCTTAGCTTGAGATTGTCCATTCATTTGGACTATCTCAAGCGGGCTTTGCTCAATATCTTACTGAATGCGCTTGAACATGCTAATCAGGACCAAAAGGAAGTCAAGCTAACGGTATCAGTGCAGCAGGACCAGTTGGTTTTTGCTATCTGGAACAATGGCCCTGCATTTTCTGAGGAGATGCTGCTGGGAGCAGAACTGCTCTTTTACCAGAGTGACCAAAGCCGCAATTCAGCTAATCCCCATCATGGAATCGGCTTAGCCTTTTCTAAGCAAGTAGCTCTCTTGCACGGTGGTCGTCTGACCCTGCTCAATCTAGACCAAGTAGGAGCCTGTGTCGAGTTGACAATTTCATTGAAATAAATGAGAATGGAAAATCATAAAAACGCATAATACCAAGTGTCCAAAAGACTTGATATTATGCGTTTGATTTTTTTATTATGTAAAGATTTACTGGATTTTTATCTCGAATTGAGTTTTTGTCCAGCCTTGTTTATTTATTTGCGATACAAGCGATCGTATTGGTAGAATGGGTCAAAGGTTACGTTGATACCCAATTTTCGTAGGACATTCTTGTCTTCATCGGTCAGGATGATGGTTGAATGAGCTTCGCTTCCTTTGAGATTCCCAAGTTCTTCCATGGCACGCGCAGCATCAGGATTTTCCATAGCTGTGATTGCAAGTGCAATCAAAATTTCATTTGAGTGGAGGCGAGGATTGCGGCTACCTAGATGATTGATTTTAAGACCTTGAATTGGTTTGACGACTTCAGGCTCGATTAATTTTACTTCCTTAGCGATGTTAGCTGATTTTTTGATGGCATTGATCAAGGCAGCAGCTGTAGGACCAAAGAGTTCAGAGTTTTTACCAGTCACGATTTCCCCATTTGGCAATTCAAGGGCTAGGGCAGGGCCACCAGTTTCTTCTGCTTTTTGGCGTGCAGCGACAGCAACCTTACGGTCTGCAGGTGTGATGCCGAGGTCGTTCATGAGAAGTTCAATCTTCTTGACAGCAGTTTCTCCGACTTTTTCAGCTTTAAAATCAAGAACAGTTTGATAGTAGCGACGGATGATTTCTTGTTTAGAAGCTTCGACAGCGGCTTCATCATCTGTAATAGCGAAACCAACCATGTTGACACCCATGTCTGTTGGTGAAGCGTATGGAGATTCACCTAGGATACGTTCCAACATACGTTTGAGCACTGGGAAAATTTCGATATCACGGTTGTAATTGACAGTGGTTTCTCCGTAGGTTTGGAGATGGAAAGGGTCAATCATATTGACATCATCAAGGTCTGCGGTTGCAGCCTCGTAGGCCAAGTTGACCGGATGATGAAGGGGAAGATTCCAAACTGGGAAGGTTTCAAACTTAGCGTAACCAGACTTGATGCCATTGAGTTGGTCATGGTACATATTGGACATACAAGTTGCCAATTTTCCAGAACCAGGTCCAGGAGCGGTTACGACAATCAAGTTGCGACTGGTTTTGATGTAGTCGTTTTTCCCCATACCTTCTGGAGAAATGATGTGATCCATATCCGTCGGGTATCCTTTGATTGGATAATGAAGATAGGAATCAATCCCGTTTTTATCTAACTGGTTGCGGAAGGCATCTGCAGCGGGTTGGCCAGCGTATTGTGTGATGACAACCGAACCAACAAAAATTCCCAGCTCATTGAATTTGTCAATCAAGCGAAGAACTTCTTGGTCATAAGAAATGCCTAGGTCGCCACGCGCTTTAGAATGCTCGATGTTGCTAGCATTAATGGCAATCACAACCTCAACTTGCTCTTTCAATTCTTGCAAGAGCTTGATTTTATTGTCAGGCTCATAACCAGGAAGGACACGAGCAGCGTGGAAATCTTCCAACATTTTGCCACCAAACTCCAAGTAGAGCTTGCCGTCAAATTGGTTGATGCGCTCCAAAATGTGGTCGCGCTGTAGATTCAAATATTGTTCAGAACTAAAAGCTTGTTTTTTCATTTTTTTACCTCTGACCTCTATTATAATAAAAAATTGGAAGATAGGAAACTACGGAGTCAAAAAAGAAATCAAAAAGATTAGGCAAACGCTTGCACTAAGTTTAAAAAAGCGCTATCATAGACTATAGATTATTAAAATAATGAGGTGAGAAGATGCAAGAAAAATGGTGGCACAATGCCGTAGTCTATCAAGTCTATCCCAAGAGTTTTATGGACAGCAACGGAGATGGAATTGGTGATTTGCCAGGAATTACGAGTAAGTTAGACTATCTAGCCAAGCTAGGGATTACAGCGATTTGGCTTTCTCCTGTTTATGACAGTCCTATGGATGATAATGGTTATGATATTGCTGATTATCAAGCGATTGCTACTATTTTCGGAACCATGGAGGACATGGATGAACTGATCGCAGAAGCTAAGAAACGTGGTATTCGAATTATCATGGACTTGGTGGTCAATCATACCTCAGATGAACACGCATGGTTTGTCGAGGCTTGTGAAAATCCTGATAGCCCTGAGCGTGACTACTATATCTGGCGAGATGAGCCCAATGATTTGGAGTCTATCTTTAGTGGGTCTGCTTGGGAATACGATGAAAAGTCAGGTCAATACTATCTCCACTTTTTCAGTAAGAAACAGCCCGATCTCAACTGGGAGAATGAAAAACTGCGCCAGAAAATTTACGAGATGATGAACTTCTGGATTGATAAAGGTATTGGTGGTTTTCGTATGGATGTTATTGACATGATTGGGAAAATTCCTGATGAGAAAGTAGTCAATAATGGTCCCATGCTCCATCCCTATCTCAAGGAAATGAATCAGGCGACCTTTGGAGATAAAGATCTATTGACAGTAGGAGAGACCTGGGGTGCAACGCCAGAGATTGCTAAGCTCTACTCGGATCCAAAGGGACAAGAATTGTCTATGGTCTTCCAGTTTGAACACATCTGTCTTCAGTATCAGGAAGGGCAACCTAAGTGGCACTACCAAAAAGAGTTAAATGTAGGGAAGTTAAAAGAAATTTTCAACAAATGGCAGACAGAGTTAGGAGTTGAGGACGGCTGGAATTCCCTCTTCTGGAACAACCATGACCTTCCTCGCATCGTCTCTATTTGGGGAAATGACCACGAATATCGCGAAAAATCTGCTAAAGCCTTTGCGATTTTGCTTCATCTTATGAGAGGAACACCCTATATTTACCAGGGTGAAGAGATTGGGATGACCAATTATCCGTTTGAAACACTGGATCAAGTAGAAGATATTGAATCTCTCAACTATGCGCGTGAAGCTCTTGAAAAAGGCGTTCCGATAGAAGAAATCATGGATAGTATCCGTGTCATCGGTCGTGACAATGCCCGTACTCCAATGCAATGGGATGAGAGTAAAAACGCTGGCTTCTCAACAGGTCAACCTTGGTTGGCAGTTAATCCAAACTATGAAGAGATCAACGTTCAGGAAGCGCTGGCAAATCCAGATTCTATTTTCTATACCTATCAGGAACTGGTTCAAATTCGTAAGGAGAATAGTTGGCTGATTCGAGCTGACTTTGAATTGCTTGATACGGCTGATAAGGTATTTGCTTATATCCGTAAGGATGGTGCACGTCGCTTCCTAGTTGTGGCTAACTTGTCCAATGAAAAACAAAACTTTTTAGTAGAAGGAAGAGTTAAGTCAATCTTGATTGAAAACACTACTGCTAAAGAAGCAGTTGAAAAACAAACCTTGGCTCCATGGGATGCTTTCTGTGTGGAACTGACTGACTAAAATGAGTAAACCTCAAGCTTTTGAAGCTTGAGGTTTTTTACTAAAAATTGTATTGAAAAATCTTTAAAAAATATTTGTTAGAATTTTCTAAAAAATCTGGCGAAAGTCCTTGCTTTTATGAAAAAATAGGGTATAATGGTGAAAACACTATCTTTAAGGAGATTACTTATGAAATCGAAAAAGTGGCTCTTAGGAGCAGGTGCTGTTTTGAGTGCAGCCCTACTGTTAACTGCTTGTGGGCAAAGTGAAAAGAAAGCGGATGCTCCCAAGACATTCTCTTATGTCTACGCTATGGATCCATCTTCTTTGGACTATAGTGTGACGAGCAAGAGCTCAACTTCTGACGTTATAGCAAACGTTGTCGATGGTCTTTTGGAAAATGACAAGTATGGGAACTTAATTCCATCACTTGCAGAAGACTGGTCTGTTTCAAAGGATGGGTTGACTTACACCTACAAACTTCGTAAGGGTGTAAAATGGTATACTTCTGATGGAGAAGAATACGCTGAAGTTAAGGCCAAAGACTTTGTTACTGGGCTTAAACATGCTGCTGACGGAAAATCAGATGGTCTTTCTTTGATTCAGGATTCTATCAAAGGTTTGGCAGAGTATGTCAGTGGTGAGAGCAATGATTTCTCTACCGTAGGAGTTAAGGCTGTTGATGATTACACGGTAGAATACACGCTCAACAAACCAGAGAGTTTCTGGAACTCTAAGGTCACAACTGCAACCATGCTTCCAGTTAATGAAGAATTTTTGAATTCTAAAGGGAGCGACTACGGTGCACCAACCCCATCAGGTATCCTATACAATGGTCCTTATTTCTTGAAATCATTGACTTCAAAATCAGTCATTGAATATGAAAAGAATCCAAACTACTGGGATAAGGACAATGTTAAGATTGACAATATTAAACTAACCTTCTACGATGGATCAGATCAAGAATCCTTGATTCGCAGCTTTACACAAGGTGCCTATACAACAGCCCGACTCTTCCCAACAAGCTCAAACTTTGAGTCAACTAAACAAGAGTACGGCGATAAGATTGTTTATAGTCCACAAGAAGCGACAAGCTACTACCTTACTGTTAACGTAAACCGCCAATCTTACAATAAAACAGCCAAAACAGACGAGGCTCAAAAAACTTCAACGAAAGAAGCTCTTCTCAACAAGAACTTCCGTCAGGCGCTGAACTTTGCCCTTGACCGTCATTCTTATACTGCTCAGTTGAATGGTGAAGAAGGTGCGAACAAGATTATCCGTAACAGCCTAGTGCCTCATGACTACGTTCAAGTAGGCGAAAAGACCTTTGGAGAGTTGGCGCAGGCAGAGCTTGTTTCATATGGAGACCAGTGGAAAGATGTAGCCCTTACAGATGGCAAGGATACGATTTACAGTCCTGAAAAAGCTAAGGCTGCCTTTGCTAAAGCCAAGGAAGAATTGCAGGGCAAGGGAGTTACCTTCCCAATCCATTTGGATATCCCGGTTGAACAAACAGATGTAATCGCGGTTCAACAAACCAACTCACTCAAGCAGTCAATCGAATCATCACTTGGTACAGAGAATGTCATTGTCGATGTCCTTCAAATGACAGATAATGAAAAAATAAGCATTACGTCCCAAGCTAAGGTTCCAGCACAAAAAGATTACGACTTGAATGGAACTGGTTGGGGACCAGACTATCAAGACCCAGCTACCTACCTAAACATTCTTGATGCTAAGAAGGGTTCTGCCCTTAAACACTTGGGTATCACTCGTGGAAAAGATCCAGAAGTGATGGCTCAAGTCGGTCTAGACGAATACAAGAAACTCTTGGATGATGCCGCAGCTGAAACAAGCGACCTCAATAAGCGTTACGAAAAATATGCTAAAGCTCAAGCTTGGGTATCGGATAGTTCACTTTTAATCCCAGTTGCTTCTTCAGGTGGTTCTCCAACTGTTAGCCGTACTGTACCATTCACAAAAGCATACTCTCAAGTCGGAATCAAGGGAGACCCATTTGTGTTCAAAGGATTGGAATTGCAAAATGATGTTGTGACTGCAAAAGAATACGAAGAAGCCTTCAAGAAATGGCAACAAGAAAAAATCGAAACAAATGCCAAATACCAAAAAGAACTTGAAAAACACGTCAAGTAATCTATAAACAGAAAAGGAAGTTGCAGGAAACTGTGCTTCCTTTTTTGTTTTGAGACACCAGTTGTCATAAAAGTAGTAACTTTACATTTTTGAATAAATTTGATAAAATAAGGATATGTTATAAAAAGTGACATAAAGGAGTAGAGGATGAACATGAAAAAAAGACTCATCAGAACTGGTCTTGTCCTAGCAACAGGGATTTTACTGACAGCTTGTGGACAGTCCAACACAGATACTAGCACTTATTCATCCACATTTAGTGCGAATCCAACAACTTTTAACTATCTTCTGGATTATTATGCAGATAATACTGCTGTTATTACCAACCTTGTAGATGGCTTGTTAGAAAATGATAGCTATGGGAATCTAACGCCAGCTCTAGCTGAAGATTGGTCAGTTTCGGCGGATGGTTTAACCTATACATATAAACTTAGAAAAGATGCCAAGTGGTACACTGCTGATGGAGAAGAGTACGCTCCAGTCAAAGCCCAAGACTTTGTCACTGGGATTAAGTATGCTGCGGACAACAAGGGTCAAGCCATGGATCTGATCCAAAATTCAATCAAGGGATTGAATGACTATGTGACGGGTGTGACCAATGACTTTTCAACTGTTGGTGTCAAAGCCTTGGATGATTACACAGTCGAGTACACCTTGACTCGACCAGAACCGTACTGGAATTCAAAGACAACCAATAGTATCCTTTTCCCAGTCAACGAAGAGTTCTTGAAATCAAAGGATAAAGATTTTGGTACCTTGACACCAGACAGCATCCTTTATAACGGTCCATATCTGTTAAAAGATTTCACATCAAAATCTTCCATCGAGTATGTGAAGAATCCTAACTACTATGATCATGAGAAAGTCACCATTGAAAAAGTTAAGTTAGCTTACTTTGATGGGTCAGATCAGGAGATGACCATTCGAAACTTTGAAAGTGGTGCTTACTCGATTGCAGGAGTCTATCCAAATAGTTCGAACTATGCTAAGACAAAAGAAAAATACCAAGACAATATCGTTTATAGCTTGCAAGACAAGACATCTTGGTACTTTAACTTTAACGTCAACCGCAAAACCTATAATCATACCGCTAAAACAACGGACGAACAAAAGAAATCAGCTCAAACAGCTATCTTAAATAAAAATTTCCGTCAGGCTATCAACTTTGGTATTGATCGAACAGCCTACTCTGCTCAATCTAACGGTGAAGAAGCAGCGAGCAAAACCCTTCGTAATACTCTGGTTCCCCCAACATTTGTTCAGGTGGGAGATAAGACCTTTGGAGAAGTAACAGCTTCTAAGCTTGTGAACTACGGAACTGAGTGGTCAGGTATCAATTTGGCAGACGCTCAAGATGCTTACTTTAACAAGGAAAAGGCCCAAGCAAAATTTGCGGAAGCTAAAAAGGAATTAGAAGCCCAAGGCGTGACTTTCCCAATCCATTTGGATGTCCCTGTTGATCAGACGAATAAAAATGCGGTTTCTGGTATGAACTCGGTTAAACAAACCCTTGAAACAGTACTAGGTTCTGACAATATCGTCATTGATGTTCAACAGCTTTCTACAGATGACTTTGGAAATGTTGCTTTCCTAGCACCAAATCCAGCAGCTCGAGACTACGACCTAAACTTTGATGGTTGGGTTGGTGATTACCAGGATCCATCAACTTATCTAGACCCCTTCAATGCTGAAACTGGTTTCTATCTCAAAATTTTTGGTCTTGATGCCAAGGAAGACCAAGAGCTCATTAAGAGTTTGGGGCTCGATACCTATACACAACTCCTGAAAGAAGCAGATGCAGAGAACAAAGATGTCGCTAAGCGTTATGAAAAATACGCTGAAGCACAAGCTTGGATGATTGACAATTCTCTAGTCATGTCTGCTATGTCAAATGGCGGTACAGCCTCTGTAACCAAAGTAACTCCGTTTACACGTGCCTACTCCCTAGTAGGTATCAAAGGTGACGGAAATAATTATAAGTATATGAGATTACAAAAAGACCCTGTTACCAAGAAACAATTTGACGAAGCCAAGGCTAAGTGGGAAGAAGAAAGTAAAAAAGCTATCGAAAAGAGCCAGAAAGAGTTTGAAAATCACGTAAAATAAGATTACAGACAAGGTTGCCCCTAAGCGCCTTGTCTTTTTGTGTAGAATCGCATTCGTAAGTTTGGTCAAATTTTAGTGTAATTTATTTGGCCAAATTTTAGTGTAATTTAAGAGAACAAAAGCGAATGAAAACGCTAAAAATTGTGAGTTAGATGTATGGTATTTCTTGTGTAATTGTGATATAATAGCTCAGATTATAATGTACGGGAGATATTTATGAGTAGACGTTCAAAGAGAGCTCGTTTAGGGAATGTAAAACGAAATGTTAATATAGTTTTAGCAACCATTTATTTATTATTGAGTGGTTTTTTGCTGTTCTTAATTTTTAAACATAATATCCTAGCTTTTCGATACCTCAATATCCTTACGGCGGTTCTTATTTTTATTTCTGCTGTAATTGCAATCCTTCTGATAGTGTATAAAAAAGCCGAGAAGTTTACGGTTTTCTTTTTGACACTTGCTATCGTAGTTAGCTCGGTTTCTCTCTATGCTTTGCAACAGTTTGTCGGTTTTACCAATCATATCAATGCGACCTCAAACTACTCAGAGTATTCGATGAGTGTGGTCGTTTTGAAAGATAGTGAAATCAGTAATGTGACTCAGTTAGAGAGTGTTACAGGTCCGACTGAAACAGATAATGATAATATCCAAAAGTTGATGGCGGATATTAATACGACACAGAGTAAAGACTTGACAGTTGAACAGAGTGCTTCTTATCTAGCAGCTTATAAGAGTCTGCTTTCTGGCGAAATTAAAGCAATTGTCTTAAATAGTGTTTTTGAGAACATCATCGAAGCAGAGTATCCAGATTATGCTTCGAAAATTAAGAAAATCTATACAAAAAAACTAACCAAGGATGTTGCGGCACCAAAGGTATCGAAGAATAAAGCTTTCAATATTTATGTGAGTGGTATTGATACCTATGGTCCGATTAGTTCCGTTTCGCGTTCAGATGTAAACATTTTGATGACTGTGAACCGAGATACCAAGAAAATCCTTCTGACTACAACGCCTCGAGATTCCTATGTTCCGATTGCGGATGGGGGAAATAATCAAAAGGATAAATTGACCCACGCTGGGATTTATGGAGTGGACTCGTCGATTCATACTTTGGAAAATCTATACGGGGTTGATATCAATTACTATGTTCGCTTGAACTTTACCTCTTTCTTGAAGTTGATTGACCTTTTAGGTGGCGTTGATGTCTATAATGATCAGGATTTCACTTCTTTGCATGGCAAGTATCATTTCCCTGTTGGGAATGTCCATCTAGACTCTGAGCAGGCTCTTGGTTTTGTTCGTGAGCGCTACTCTCTAGCAGATGGAGATCGTGACCGTGGTCGGAACCAACAAAAGGTTATTGTAGCTATTATTCAGAAGTTGACATCAACTGAGGCTTTGAAGAACTATGACAATATCATCCAAGGATTGCAAGATTCTCTTCAGACCAACATGCCTTTGGAAACCATGATGGATCTGGTTAATACTCAATTGGAGAGTGGCGGGAACTACAAAGTCAACTCTCAAGACTTGAAAGGAACTGGACGCACGGATCTTCCTTCATACGCTATGCCAGATAGTAACCTCTACATGATGGAAATCGATGAAAGTAGCTTGGCTGCCGCCAAAGCTGCTATCAATGATGTGATGGAGGGCAAGTAGCATGATAGATATCCATTCGCACATCGTTTTCGATGTGGATGATGGTCCAAAGTCGATAGAGGAAAGTAAAAAGCTTCTAAGAGAGGCCTATAGTCAAGGAGTGAGAACAATCGTTTCAACTTCGCATAGACGAAAAGGGATGTTCGAAACTCCTGAAGAAAAAATCGCAACTAACTTTTTGAAGGTGCGAGAAATGGCTAAGGAAGTTGCGGATGACTTAATCATTGCCTATGGGGCAGAAATCTACTATACGCCGGATGTTGTTGAGAAGTTAGAAAAGAAATTAATCCCAACCCTCAACGATAGCCGCTATGCTTTGATTGAGTTTAGTATGAATACACCCTATCGGGATATACATAAGGGGTTGAGTGATATTCTAATGCTAGGCATTACACCCGTCATTGCCCACATTGAACGTTACGATGCTTTAGAAAGTAATGAAAAGCGCGTGCGAGAGCTGATTGATATGGGATGTTATACTCAGGTTAATAGTTCTCATGTTTTGAAACCAAAACTCTTCGGAGAAACCTATAAATTTATGAAAAAGAGGGCGCTGTATTTCTTGGAACGAGATCTGGTTCACGTGATAGCAAGTGATATGCACAACTTGGATCACAGACCTCCTCATATGGAGGAAGCCTATGATATCATTGCCAAAAAATACAGTGAAGATAAGGCTAAGGAACTTTTTAAGGATAATCCCCGAAAAATAATAATGGATCAATTAATTTAGGAGAAAAAATGAAAGAACAAAATATGATGGAAATCGATGTATTTCACTTACTTAAAATCCTTTGGAAACGAAAATTGTTAATTGCTTTGGTAGCATTCGTGACAGGGACAGTAGCATTTGCCTACAGTAGTTTTATTGTGAAGCCGGAGTTTACGAGTACGACCCGAATTTATGTGGTCAATCGTAATCAGGGAGATAAGCCTGGCTTGACTAACCAAGATTTGCAAGCAGGATCTTACTTGGTAAAAGACTATCGCGAAATCATTCTCTCGCAAGACGTTTTAGAGAAGGTTGCGACTGATTTGAAACTAGAACTCCCTCCAAAAGGTCTAGCTAGTAAAATCAAGGTAACAGTTCCAGTGGATACGCGTATTGTATCGATTTCTGTTACAGACCGTGCACCTGAGGAAGCTAGCCGGATCGCCAACTCTTTGAGAGAGGTTGCGGCTCAAAAGATCATCAGTGTCACTCGCGTTTCGGATGTGACAACCCTTGAAGAAGCACGTCCTGCAACATCACCATCTTCACCAAACATTCGTCGCAATACCATGGTTGGATTCCTTGCAGGAGCGGTTGTGATGGTTGTCACAGTTCTCCTAGTTGAGCTCTTGGATACACGAGTGAAACGTCCAGAAGATATTGAGGACGTGATGCAAATTGCACTATTGGGAGTAGTTCCAAATTTGGATAAATTGAAATAGGAGAGAAAAATGCCAACTTTAGAAATTGCACAAAAAAAATTAGATTTGGCAAGAAAAGCTGAAGAGTATTACAATGCACTTCGTACCAATATACAATTGAGCGGGAATAACTTGCAAGTGATTTCGATCACGTCTGTAAAACCGGGTGAAGGGAAGTCAACTACTTCTACAAATATTGCTTGGGCCTTTGCGCGTGCGGGCTATAAGACGCTTTTAATCGATGCCGATATTCGTAATTCTGTCATGTCAGGTGTTTTTAAATCACGAGAAAAGATTACAGGCCTAACAGAGTTCTTGTCAGGCACAACAGACCTATCACAAGGTTTATGTGAAACCAATGTTGAAAATTTGTTTGTCATTCAAGCGGGCTCTGTATCCCCAAACCCAACAGCTTTGTTACAAAGTGAAAATTTTGCGACCATGATTGACACCTTACGCAAGTACTTTGACTACATCGTCGTAGATACTGCTCCGATTGGAGTTGTTATCGATGCGGCGATTATCACGCAACAGTGTGACGCTTCTGTTTTAGTAACTGCGGCTGGTGAAACAAATCGTCGTGATGTCCAAAAAGCTAAAGAACAACTCGAACAAACAAGCAAACCATTCTTAGGAATTGTGCTTAATAAACTCAATACCTCTGTTGAAAAATATGGTGCATATGGTGCATATGGTGCTTATGGGAATTATGGTAAAAAATAACAAATAGTCTAGGGAAGATATTATGGAAGAAAAGGGATTGAAGATTACTTTGGCGGCAATCCAGAGTTTTCTTGTTATTTTATTAGCTTATTTACTTAGTTTTGTTAAGGAAACAGAGATTGTAAATACTTCTGTTATTATCTTGTTCATTCTTCATTTTTTTATTTTTTATATCAGTGATTATGGGCATGATTTTTTTAAAAGGGGTTATTTAGCAGAGTTTAGCAACACTGCAAAGTATATCGTGTTCTTTGCTTTAGCTATCAGTATTTCGAATTTTTTCTTAGAAGATCGTTTTAGTATCTCTAGACGAGGGATGATTTACTTTTTGACAATACACTCTATTCTGTTGTATTTGTTGAATCTGTGCATTAAACGCTATAGAAAACGCATCTTTCCAAATCTCAAGGGGAGTAAGAAGATATTCTTGATAACAGCGACCTCTAGGGTTGAAAAAGTCATCGATAGGCTTATAGAGTCGGGAGAAATTTTTTGGAATTTGGTGGCGGTCAGTGTTTTAGACCAGCCTGATTTTCAGCATCAATCCTTAACCGTTGTACCTGCTGAGAACATCTTAGACTTTGCTACTCATGAAGTTGTTGATGAGGTCTTTATCAATCTACCAAGTGAAGAGTACGATATCGGGGAGTTTATCTCACTTTTTGAGACAATGGGAATTGACGTGACGGTTAACCTGAATGCTTTTAATAACTATCTAGGTAGTGATAAAAAGATTCGTGGGATGGCAGGGCTGAATGTTATCACGTTTTCTACAAAATTTTATAAGACGAGTCATGTCATTGCTAAACGGTTCATTGATATTGTCGGTTCGATTGTCGGATTGATTATTTGTGGTTTGGTGAGCATTGTTTTGGTTCCAATGATTCGACAAGATGGTGGGCCAACGATTTTTTCTCAAACGCGTATTGGAAAAAATGGTCGACATTTCACTTTTTATAAATTTCGCTCTATGCGTGTAGATGCTGAGGAGAGAAAGCAAGAACTCCTAGCGCAAAATACTATGCAGGGTGGTATGTTTAAAATCGATGATGATCCTCGTGTCACTCCAATTGGTCGCTTTATTCGTAAGACCAGCCTAGATGAGTTACCGCAGTTTTGGAATGTTTTAATGGGAGATATGAGTCTGGTCGGAACCCGTCCCCCAACAGTGGATGAGTATGAAAAATATACACCTGAGCAAAAACGTCGATTGAGTTTTAAACCTGGGATAACAGGCTTGTGGCAAGTCAGCGGGCGAAGTGAGATTAAGGATTTCAATGAAGTTGTTAAATTAGATGTGGCCTATATTGATGATTGGACTATTTGGAAAGATATTGAAATATTGTTAAAGACCGTTAAAGTTGTATTTATGAGAGATGGGGCAAAGTAATTTCTGATCTTTAGTCCTGTTAGGAGAGAGATGAAACAGTCAGTTTATATCATTGGTTCAAAGGGGATTCCTGCTAAGTATGGAGGATTTGAAACCTTTGTTGAAAAATTAACCGAATATCAAAAAGACAGCAACATACAATACTATGTTGCTTGTATGCGTGAAAATTCTGCCAAGTCTGGTATTAAGGAAGATCGGTTTGAGCACAATGGAGCCATTTGCTTCAACATCGATGTACCCAATATCGGACCGGCCCGCGCCATCGCTTACGATATTGCAGCGGTCAACAAGGCTATTGAATTGGCTAAGGAGAACAAGGACGAGGCTCCCATTTTTTACATTCTAGCTTGTCGCATCGGTCCTTTTATTTCTGGACTTAAGAAAAAAATTCGTGCGATTGGTGGCTCTTTGCTGGTGAATCCTGATGGTCATGAATGGCTACGAGCAAAGTGGAGCCTGCCAGTTCGTAAGTACTGGAAATTTTCAGAGAAGCTCATGGTCAAACATGCAGATTTACTGGTCTGTGACAGTAAAAATATCGAACAATATATTCAAGAGGATTATAAGCAGTACCAACCAAAGACCACCTATATTGCCTATGGGACAGATACAGCTCCTTCAATCCTGAAAGCAGAAGATGCCAAAGTTCGGAATTGGTATCAGGAAAAAGGAGTTAGCGAAAATGGCTATTATCTAGTAGTGGGACGATTCGTTCCTGAAAACAACTACGAAGCCATGATTCGTGAATTTATCAAGTCCAAGTCCAAGAAGGACTTTGTCCTCATCACAAATGTGGAACAGAATAAATTTTACGACCAGTTGTTACAAGATACTGGTTTTGACAAAGATCCTAGGGTCAAATTTGTTGGGACTGTCTATGACCAAGAGTTGCTCAAGTACATTCGTGAGCATGCCTTTGCCTATTTCCATGGACATGAGGTTGGAGGAACCAACCCTTCTCTACTGGAAGCTCTAGCATCTACAAAACTGAATTTGTTGCTAGATGTTGGCTTTAACCGTGAGGTTGGTGAAGACGGGGCCATTTATTGGAAAAAAGATGAGTTGGCTCGTGTCATTGAGGAAGTAGAAGGATTTGATCAGGTAGCAATAACTGACTTGGATTTCAAGTCAAGTCAAAGAATCCTCTCGGCTTTCACATGGGAAAAGATTGTGTCAGATTATGAAGAAGTGTTTAAAGGATAGGGAATGAAACGGATTTTATACTTGCATGCTGGTGCAGAAATGTATGGAGCAGATAAGGTTTTATTGGAATTGATCAAAGGATTGGATTCCAAAGAATTTGAAGCTCACGTCATCTTGCCAAATGACGGTGTTTTAGTCGAGGCTTTGCGCCAAGTTGGAGCTAAGGTCAGCGTGTTGGATTATCCGATTTTACGTAGAAAATACTTTAATCCTAAAGGCATTGCTGACTATATTCGCTCTTATAATTTCTATGCTAAGCAAATCGCCCTCTATGCTCGAGAACACAGTATAGATATGGTTCACAATAATACAGCGGCTGTTTTGGAGGGCATCTATTTGAAACGCAAGCTCAAGCTGCCTTTGATTTGGCATGTTCATGAGATTATCGTCAAACCCAAAGCTATTTCTGACTTTATCAATATGCTCATGGGACGATATGCAGACAAGATTGTGACGGTGTCCCAAGCGGTCGCTAATCATATCAAGCAGTCTCCTTTTATCAAAGATAGCCAAGTGGAAGTGATTTATAACGGTGTCGATAATACTGTCTATTATCCAATGGATGCGTCTTCTATTCGTGAAAAATTTGACATTGCGCAAGATGCACTTGTAATTGGCATGATTGGTCGGGTCAATGCTATCAAAGGACAAAATGATTTCATAGAAGCAGTCGAGCCACTTTTGGAAAAGAATGAGCAAGCGGTGGCTTTCCTAGCTGGTGGTGTTTTTCCTGGTGAAGAATGGCGCTTAGAAGAACTAGATAAGAGAATAGCTTCTTCATCTGTTGTGTCACAAATTCATCGTATTGATTACTACGATAAGACTTCTGAACTTTATAATATGTTTGATATCTTTGTCTTACCAAGTATAAAACCTGATTCCCTACCTACAGTAGTCCTAGAAGCCATGGCTTGTTCAAAACCAGTTGTTGGTTATAACAATGGGGGAATAGCTGAAATGGTAGTAGATGACAAAAGTGGTTGCTTAGTCAAACCAAATCGTCCTCAAGAACTTTCTAATGCCATTTCTCTCTTACTAGATAGTTCTGAAAAAAGAGAAAAATTTGGGCGAGTAGGATATCAGAGACAAAAAGAGCTGTTTTCTTTGGAGAGTTACATCAAGAACTTCTCGGAGTTGTATAAAACAGATAGAAAAGATTAGTTATGAATAAAATAGATTTTGTTGTGACTTGGGTTGATGGGAATGATCCTGTGTGGCAAGAAAAAAAATCAAGCTATGATGACTCGGTTAATACTTCTAAACAGAGTATGAATTCAGTCAAGGCTTACCGAGAATGGGGGACCTTTAAATATTGGTTTAGAGGAATTGAAAAATTTGCTCCTTGGGTCAATAAGGTCTACCTCGTGACCGATCAGCAAAAGCCAAGCTGGTTAGATATAAATAGTGAAAAATTGGTGTTGGTAGATCATACAGAGATTATCTGTAATGACTACCTGCCAGTTTTTTCTGCCAATCCTATCGAAAGTAACATCCATCGAATCCCTGGTCTCTCAGAGCATTTTGTTTTTTTTAATGACGATATGTATTTGACAGCTCCAGTCGAGCCGACAGATTTTTTCTCAGAGGATGGTTTACCCAAATATAATACGGCTCTTTCACCGATTATTCCTGAGCGATATGGAACGGGGAATTTTCAGATAAATGACATGGAGATTGTCACTAGCTATTTCAGTCGAAATGAAATTTTGAAGAATGGCCAATTCTTTGATCCAAAGCAGGGATTAAAAAGTATCGTTAAGTCGCTACTATACAGAAATAGTCAGTTTATCTGTGGTTTCTGGGAGAGTCATCTGCCCTATCCTCTACTAAGATCAACGATGAACTTGGTATGGGAAAAGGAAAAAGCTGTCTTGGAAAGAACCTCGGCTAGTCGCTTTAGAAATCCTTCTGATACCAATGTTTGGCTCTTTAAGTATTGGCAGATCGCCAGTGGTAAATACGCTATCGGAAATCCTAAGTTAGGAGGACTCTTTTCTTTGGATAATGCCGGACCAGATTTTTGGAAGATACTAAATTCTGGCAAATACCAAATTATGTGTATCAATGATGGATTTAACATTCAAGACGAGGAGCAGGTGATGACAGACTTTATCAAGGCTATGGATCAACTGCTTCCAGATAGAAGCTCATTTGAGATTTAAACTGTAAAACTAAGTAAGAGAAAGAAAAGAAAATATGATTTCGGTAATTGTGCCTGTTTATAATGTGGAGGACTACCTTCATTATGCCATGGAGAGTTTGGAACATCAGACTTACAAGGATATGGAAGTCCTCTTGATTGATGACGGCTCGAGTGATGGCTCAGGACCCTTATGTGACCAGTATGCCCAGCAATATGATTGGGTGACTAGCTACCACAAGGTCAATGGTGGTTTATCTGATGCTCGCAACTATGGGGTCTTGAAAGCCAAGGGTGACTGGATCACCTTCCTAGATCCGGACGACTATTTGGAACCTTGCGCCTTGGAATTGCTAGCAGAGCTACAAGGTCGTACCCAAGCAGATATGGTTAGTGGTAAAGTAGAGCCAACAGCTCACTATCATCGTTTTCAAAATTTTCACTTGGATCAGCTTGATTTAGACCAAGTTAAGGTTTATGACAAGGGAAAGGCTCTGACTGAGATGCTCTACGGAGACCTTGTAACAGTCTCTGCTTGTGGGAAACTCTATCGGAAAGAACTTCTTGAGAAAGCTCCCTTCCCCAAGGGGCGCATCTACGAAGACCTCTATGTCATCAGTGAGCATCTCAATCAAGCTCAATCCGTGGCTTTGTACCATCTTCCGATTTACCATTATTACCATAGACCTGGTAGCATTACTGCCTCGGCTTTCACACCAAAACAATACGAGTTTTACGAAGCAATCGATCATTTAAAAGAGGTTGTGAATGCAACCTATCCTGAGAGTTCAGAACTCCAAGAAGCCATTATTTCTCGCTTCTTTACAGGAAGTCTTCTTATCTTTACGATGATTCATGATGGAAATCCAGCAGAGTTTAAGCGACTTCAGGAGAAGATGAGGCCATATTTGCCTCTTGTTTTGAAGAATGCTAGAGTTAGTAAGAAACGTAAGATTCTCTATGTTTTGATTAGTAGGTATCCGCGGCTCTATTATCAATTTAAAAAGTTAAAAAAATCCTAAGTAAGAGTTAGGGATGAAAGAAGAAAAGGAAAAAGAAAATGTTAAAGTTAGAACGTGATAAATTGCTAATTGCAGCAGTTTTAATAGTGGTTGTCTCCATAGATATGATCAATACGTCTATGTTAGCGCCTGTTTTACCTAATATTCCTAATGTAGTTCCTTTTTTTGCGGTCCTGTTACTTGCTATGCGATTTGCTTATATTCATCACTACTCTATAAGCTATCTCATCTTTGCACCAATTCTTCTTTTTGCTGGGGGCATGGTTTACTATAAGACTGGGAACCTTAATGCATTGATGTATATGTCTCTGCTTGTCTTTCTTTACAAGGCTGAGATGGAAAGTGTACTTAAAATATACTCTGTTGTAGCCTTGTTTTTTATTGTATTGATAGTGCTCTTGGCCGTGATTGGTGCTATTCCAAACTTGCAATTTGTCCAATCACGATCTGCGGGAGTCGTTGTTCGAAATTCATTTGGCTTTATTTATCCAACTGATTTTGCTTCTCACTGTTTTTATCTATATACAGCTATATCGTATATCTTTAGAAAGAAATTCATTATTTTACGGACTGCCTTAGGATTTGGTCTGGCTTATTTCATTATTCGATATTGCGATGCGAGGCTTAATGCCGCTTCTATTACTGTAATGGCGCTCATTTTTCTGTACTTTTATTTCCGAAATGATAAACAGCGACGGCTTTTTGCTTTACTTCCTTTATCGGCTGGTATAGCGTCTTCAATAATGATTTATCTCTCTTCTAAATTTACCTGGTCTCATCCAATGTATGTGGCTCTAAACAATTTTTTTAGTATGAGATTACACCTAGGACATGAGGCACTAAAAAAATATGCAGTGCAGTGGTTTGGGATTCGGGGCATATCATTTGTCGGTTATGGGGGGCGTACAGAATCCGTTTTGAGCTACGACTATGTAGACTCTTCCTACGTTCAGATGCTCTTTACCTATGGGATGATTCCAGTTCTCTTATTGGTCGTGTTATACATAGTTAGGTCTTGGTCACTTTATCGCAAAAAGAATTATTTGCTATTGACGGCCTTATCCTTAATAGCAGTCAACTGTATGTTTGAGGCCTTCTGGGTTCGCCCGTCTTATAATATTTTTATGTTTACTCTATTTGCAACCTTGCCAGTTATTGAATTTGAATCGAAGAAATCTACAACGAGGAACTCCTTGTGAAAGTATTAAAAAATTATTTATATAATCTTTCTTATCAGCTGTTAGTAATCGTTTTACCAGTCATTACTACACCCTATATTACTCGGGTTTTCTCATCCAATGACTTAGGTTCCTATGGGTACTACAACTCAATAGTAACTTACTTTATACTCTTAGCGACACTTGGGGTGGCCAATTATGGGACCAAGGAGATTTCAGGACATCGAAACAATGTTCAGAAAACCTTCTGGGGCATTTACAGTTTACAAGTCCTTTCAACCTGTTTAGCGGTTACGCTTTATATAGTTGTCTGCTTGCTTGTGCCGTCGATGAACAATCCAATTGCCTATATACTTGGCTTTAGTTTGCTGTCTCGTGGTTTTGATATTTCTTGGCTTTTTCAAGGGTTAGAAGATTTCAAAAAAATCACAGCTCGTAACACAATGGTCAAACTTCTAGGTGTTGTTTCGATATTCCTATTTGTTAAGAAACCATCCGACTTGTACTTGTATATCATCCTCTTGGTTGCCTATGATCTACTAGGTCAGTTGAGTATGTGGCTTCCTGCTAGGGAGCACATTCGCAAGCCGCATTTGGATATAGCCTATGCCAAAGAGCATATCAAACCAGTCATTCTCTTGTTTCTGCCACAGATTGCCATTTCGCTCTACATCACGCTAGATCGCACTATGTTAGGTGCCTTGTCTTCGACCAAGGATGTCGGGATCTATGATCAAGCCTTGAAATTATTGAATATTTTGTTGACTTTGGTAACGTCGCTTGGTAGTGTTATGTTGCCTCGGGTCTCTAATCTCCTCTCATCAGGTAATCAAAAGGCGGTTAACAAGTTACATGAAATGTCTTTCTTAGTGTATAACTTGGTTATCTTCCCGATGATTGCGGGGATTTTAATTGTTAACAAAGATTTTGTTAATTTTTTCCTAGGGCAAGACTTCCAAGATGCTCGCTATGCGATTGCCATCATGGTCTTTAGAATGTTCTTTATCGGCTGGACCAATATAATGGGAATTCAAATCTTGATTCCTCACAATAAGAATCGTGAATTTATGCTGTCAACAACTATTCCAGCTATTTTCAGTGTAGGCTTGAATCTCCTCTTAATCCCGCCTCTGGGCTATATTGGGGCGTCGATCGTATCTGTTGCGACTGAAGGTTTGGTCTGGCTCATCCAACTCTACTTTACACGTTCGTATCTAAAAGAGGTCAAGATTCTACCATCCATGCTAAAAATACTTCTAGCAGCACTACTGATGTACGGCGCCCTGTATTCTGCACAAGCTTTCATGCACTTCTCGTCTGTTGTGAATGTCTTGATCTATGCTGTACTTGGTTTCCTAGTCTATGGTGGCTTGATTTTGCTCTTACGTGTCTTGGATTTTCAAGAACTAAAAAGTGTTTTAAAGAAATAAGGAGATTTTATGTACGATTATTTGATTGTCGGTGCTGGCTTGTCAGGTGCAATCTTTGCCTACGAAGCTAACAAACGTGGCAAGAAGGTGAAGGTGATTGATAAACGAGAACACATTGGTGGGAATATCTATTGCCAATCTGTTGAAGGAATCAATGTCCACAAGTATGGAGCTCACATCTTCCATACATCCAATAAAGAGGTCTGGGATTATGTCAATCAGTTTGCAGAGTTTAACAATTACATCAATTCTCCTATTGCCAACTATCAAGGACATCTTTACAATCTGCCTTTTAACATGAATACTTTCTATGCTTTGTGGGGGACAAAGACACCCCAAGAAGTCAAGGACAAGATTGCTGAGCAGACGACACACATGCAAGATGTTGAGCCTAAAAACTTAGAGGAACAAGCCATTAAGTTGATTGGTACGGATGTCTATGAAAAGCTAATCAAGGGCTACACCGAAAAGCAATGGGGGCGTTCTGCTACTGAACTACCACCCTTTATCATCAAGCGTTTACCAGTTCGATTGACTTATGACAATAATTATTTCAACGACCGTTACCAAGGGATTCCAATTGGTGGTTACAATGTCATCATCGAAAAGTTGTTGGAAGGAATCGAAGTAGAGCTCAATACAGATTTCTTTGCTGATCGTGAGAACTTGGAGGCTTCAGCAACTAAGATTGTCTTCACAGGAATGATTGATCAGTTCTTTGACTATAAGTTTGGTGAACTAGAGTATCGCAGTCTTCGTTTTGAGCATGAGATTCTGGACCAAGAAAATTATCAAGGAAATGCTGTAGTCAACTATACTGAACGTGATATTCCCTATACGCGAATCATCGAACACAAACATTTTGAGTTTGGGACTCAAGCCAAGACCGTTATTACTCGTGAATATCCAGCAGATTGGAAAAGAGGAGATGAACCTTACTATCCAATCAATGATGCCAAAAACAATGCAATTTATGAGCAGTATCTAGCAGAAGCTGAGAAAAATGGGCGCGTTATTTTCTGTGGGCGCTTGGCAGATTATAAATACTATGATATGCATGTAACTGTTGAACGTGCATTGGATGTGGTAGAAGAAGAACTAGGGAGTATCTAAGAACATCACGGATAAAGGGGAGAAAAGGTGAAATATTATCTGAAGGATTCATTTCTGCATAATGCACACGAAAAGAATGCAGGGAGTAAGGCACGAAATGACGTGGAAGCTATTCTAATCTCAGAGGGTTATGAGGGGTTGGAGCTCAAGGTTGAGAATTGGTATAAGATGAATTTCTTTAAAGCTCAACAACACAAATATCGTGCGACCAAGTCTGTGTTTGATCAGTTGGGAGCCGGAGATGAATTGGTGATCCAGTTCCCTATTATCCACCATACATTTTTCATCTCACAACTCATTAAGCAGGCGCAAAAAAGAGGAGCAAAATTCTATCTTTTGATCCATGATATTGAAACCTTGCGTCATGCAGCAGGTTCGGAAGTGAAATTCCGTCATAAAGTGCGCAATTACTTCCAGGAAAAGAAAGCCTTGATGTCAGTGGATGGCATTATCGTTCATAATGATATCATGAAGAAAGTTTTGGTAGAACAGGGCGTGCCAGCAGATAAAATGGTTAGCTTGGAAATTTTTGACTACTTGATTCCTAACTTTGAGGTGCAAGTTGTTCCTCAAAAAAATCAACCTATTATTGTAGCTGGAAATTTGAACCCTGCAAAGTCAGGTTATCTTTATAACTTGCCAGATCAGCCAGCCTATAACTTGTATGGAGTGGGCTATGATGAAAGTCGTGCATTGAAAAACACCACCTACTTTGGTTCCTTTATGCCGGATGACCTCCCAGCTGCTCTTGAAGGTAGTTTTGGTTTGGTCTGGGACGGAGACAGCTCAGAAACCTGCCAAGGTTCTTACGGGAACTACCTACGTTTTAACAACTCGCACAAGGCCTCTCTCTACTTAGCTTCAGGTTTTCCCCTAATAGTCTGGAAAGAGTCGGCTCTCGCACATTTTGTTCTGGATAAACAGTGTGGTCTAGCAGTTGATTCTCTACACGACCTCCAAAAAGTACTAGATGATTTGACACTTCAAGACTACAAGGAACTTTCAGAACAAGCTAGGAAAGTTGGAGCCGCTCTTCGAGATGGAGCCTATTTAAAAGCTGCCTTATCCAAATTGAAGTAAATTCCTTAGGGAATTTGGGATAAAATGAAATATAATATAGGATAGGTAATTAGCCAGAAAGGAAGCCTATTATGAAAGGTATTATTCTTGCGGGTGGTTCAGGTACCCGACTGTACCCACTTACTCGAGCTGCATCAAAACAGCTGATGCCAGTTTATGATAAACCCATGATTTATTATCCTTTGTCAACCTTGATGTTGGCTGGGATTAAGGACATTTTGATCATCTCAACACCACAGGATTTGCCCCGTTTTAAGGATCTGCTCTTGGATGGTTCCGAATTTGGAATCAAGCTTTCCTATGCGGAACAGCCTAGTCCCGACGGACTTGCTCAGGCTTTTCTTATCGGTGAAGAATTTATCGGCGACGATAGTGTTGCCTTGATTTTAGGCGATAATATCTATCATGGGCCTGGTTTGAGCAAAATGCTTCAAAAGGCAGCCAAGAAAGAGAAGGGCGCGACTGTTTTTGGCTACCAAGTGAAGGATCCAGAGCGTTTTGGTGTGGTCGAGTTTGATAAAGACATGAATGCTATTTCCATAGAAGAAAAACCGGAGAATCCTCGCTCTAACTATGCAGTGACAGGTCTTTATTTCTATGACAATGATGTTGTGGAGATTGCCAAACAGATCAAACCAAGCGCACGTGGTGAGTTGGAAATCACAGATGTCAATAATGCTTATTTGAAGCGTGGGGATTTGTCAGTTGAAGTTATGGGGCGTGGTTTTGCCTGGTTGGATACAGGGACGCATGAGAGTCTGTTAGAAGCGTCCCAATATATCGAAACGGTTCAACGAATGCAAAATCTTCAGGTTGCCAACCTGGAAGAAATTGCCTACCGAATGGGCTATATCAGCCGCGAAGATGTGCTGAAGTTGGCGCAACCTCTCAAGAAGAATGAATACGGGCAATACCTGCTCCGTTTGATTGGAGAAATCTAGATGACAGATAATTTTTTCGGCAAAACACTTGCAGTGCACAAGGTTGATGCCATTCCAGGTTTGTTAGAGTTCGACATTCCAGTTCATGGTGACAATCGTGGCTGGTTTAAGGAAAATTTTCAGAAAGAAAAGATGCTACCGCTTGGTTTTCCTGAAAGCTTCTTTGCTGAAGGAAAACTGCAAAACAACGTCAGCTTTTCTCGCAAAAATGTTCTTCGAGGCCTCCATGCTGAACCTTGGGACAAGTACATCTCAGTAGCAGATGGTGGCAAGGTTCTGGGTTCATGGGTTGACCTACGTGAAGGTGAGACTTTTGGAAATGTTTATCAGACCGAGATTGATGCAAGTAAGGGAATCTTTGTCCCTCGTGGCGTAGCCAATGGTTTCCAAGTACTCTCGGATACAGTTTCTTATAGCTATCTGGTCAATGACTACTGGGCACTTGAGCTCAAGCCGAAATACGCTTTTGTCAACTATGCAGACCCAGCCTTGGGCATCCAGTGGGAAAACATAGCAGAAGCAGAAGTTTCGGAAGCAGATAAACATCATCCACTGCTTAAGGATGTCAAACCACTAAGAAAAGAAGATTTGTAAAAAAGTTAAGGAATAAAAATGACTGAATACAAAAATATCATCGTGACAGGTGGGGCTGGTTTTATTGGTTCTAACTTTGTTCACTATGTTTACAATAACTTTCCAGATGTTCATGTGACAGTGCTGGACAAGCTGACTTATGCAGGTAATCGTGCCAATATTGAAGAAATTTTAGGTGATCGTGTTGAGTTGGTTGTTGGAGATATTGCAGATGCAGCCTTGGTCGATAAGCTAGCTGCTCAAGCAGATGCCATCGTTCACTATGCGGCAGAAAGCCATAATGACAACTCGCTTAATGATCCGAGCCCCTTTATCCATACCAACTTCATCGGGACTTACACTCTTTTGGAAGCAGCTCGTAAATACGACCTTCGTTTCCACCATGTGTCGACTGACGAAGTCTATGGGGATCTGCCTCTGCGTGAAGATTTGCCAGGTCATGGAGAAGGTCCAGGTGAGAAATTTACGGCTGAAACTAAGTACAATCCAAGCTCGCCTTACTCATCAACAAAGGCAGCCTCAGACTTGATTGTCAAAGCTTGGGTGCGTTCATTTGGTGTCAAAGCGACGATTTCTAACTGTTCAAACAACTATGGTCCTTACCAGCACATCGAGAAGTTCATTCCGCGTCAAATCACCAATATCTTGAGTGGTATCAAGCCAAAACTCTATGGTGAAGGTAAAAACGTTCGTGACTGGATTCACACCAATGACCATTCATCAGGTGTTTGGACAATTTTGACAAAGGGTCAAATTGGCGAAACTTACTTGATTGGTGCGGATGGTGAGAAGAATAATAAAGAAGTGCTGGAACTCATCCTCAAGGAGATGGGGCAACCAGCTGATGCTTATGACCATGTGACGGACCGAGCTGGTCACGACCTTCGCTATGCTATAGACGCTAGCAAGCTCCGTGATGAACTAGGGTGGAAGCCAGAGTTTACCAATTTTGAAGCAGGACTCAAAGAGACCATCAAATGGTATACAGACAACCCAGACTGGTGGAAATCTGAAAAAGAAGCGGTAGAGGCTAACTATGCTAAAACGCAACAAGTGATTAAGTAATCAGAAACTAAAAAGCAAGAGACCATGAGGTCTCTTGCTTTTTATATGTATGTCGTAATCTTTTATTTTCTTACTTCTTGTTTATAAAACTCTTTAAGGGCATCTTGCCAGGTTGGAATGACGAAACCTGTCGCCTTTGCTTTGGTCAAACTCATGGTTGAGTTGAGGGGACGTTTGGCCTTGGCAGGAAACTTACTAGAGTCTACTGGGATCACTTCGACATCACTGTCCTTAAGAATCTCGACAGCGAAGTCATACCAAGTGGTATCTTCAGTGGAGTCATTTGATAAGTGGTAGTAGCCATACTCTTTTTGATTATCAGTCAAGTAGGTCATGAACTCAGCCAAGGTACGTGTCCAGGTTGGGCGACCGTGTTGGTCGTTGACAACAGTGAGAGTTTTATGGGTTTTTGCAAGATTTTGCATGGTAAAGACAAAGTTTTTGCCATAATTTCCAAAGACCCAAGCAGTCCGGATAATGTAATGCTGTGACGTAAGATTTTCAACGAGTTCTTCACCCATTCGCTTGGTACGTCCGTACTCTGTTTGCGGATCAGGTAGGTCATCAACTTCCCACTCTTGTCCAACGGGTTTCTTTCCATCAAAGACATAGTCTGTTGAGATATAGACCAGAGTAGCTCCGTATTTCTCAGAGGCCTTGGCTACATTTTCAGTTCCAGTTACGTTGATGGCAAAATCCAGTTCTTTTCCCTCATCTTCTGCCGCATCAACAGCAGTATAAGCTGCACAATGATAGACTAGAGTTGGATTAACTTCGGTAAAGACTTTTTCAACCATTTCAGCATTAGTGATATCCATTTCGGCCACATCAACTGCAACATAGTCCACATTTCGTTCATCTAGTAAATAACGTAGTTCAGTACCGAGTTGACCATTTGCACCTGTAATTAATATCATTGTCTTCTCCTTAACTTTTCTTCTATCTAATCATAGCAAAAAAATGATAAAAAATCTGATTTTCGGTCCTTGTTTTGCTGGTTTAAGATATAAAAATATAGTATTAGAGAATCATAATTTTATGATAGAAAACTTATTTTTCAGAATTTACCAAATTAATTCAAAAATTCTGAAAATTATATTGACATGTTTCTGAAAAGGGACTATAATGGGGTGAAAGTTTTAAAGGAGAAAACAATGAAAAGTTCAAAACTACTTGCCCTTGCGGGTGTGACGTTATTGGCAGCAGCGACTCTTGCGGCCTGCTCTGGATCAAGTTCAAATGCTAAAGGTGAGAAAACATTCTCATACATTTACGAAACGGATCCTGATAACCTAAACTATTTGACAACTGGTAAGGCAGCTACAGCAAATATTACTAGTAACGTTATCGATGGCTTGCTTGAAAATGACCGCTATGGTAACTTTGTACCGTCTATGGCTGAGGATTGGTCTGTATCTAAGGATGGCTTGACTTACACGTATACACTCCGAAAGGATGCAAAGTGGTATACATCTGAAGGTGAGGAGTATGCAGAAGTTAAAGCTCAAGACTTTGTAACTGGTCTTAAGTATGCTGCTGATAAGAAATCAGATGGTCTTTACCTGGTTCAGGAATCTATCAAGGGATTGGATGCCTATGTCAAAGGAGAAATTACAGATTTTTCTCAAGTAGGAATCAAAGCTCTTGATGATTATACCGTTCAATACACATTGAACAAGCCAGAAAGTTTCTGGAATTCTAAGACAACAATGGGTGTTCTGGCTCCTGTTAATGAAGAATTTTTGAGCTCTAAAGGGGATGACTTTGCTAAAGGTACGGACCCAAGCAGTATTCTCTATAATGGACCATTCTTACTCAAATCAATCGTAGCCAAATCATCAGTCGAGTTCGAAAAGAATCCAAACTATTGGGATAAAGACAATGTTCATCTTGACAAAGTGAAATTATCCTTCTGGGATGGTCAAGATACTAATAAGCCAACTGAAGCTTTCAAAGACGGTAGCTATACAATGGCTCGCCTCTTCCCAACAAGTGCTAGTTACTCAGAGACTGAAAAAACATTCAAAGACAATATCGTTTATACACAACAAGATTCTACTACTTATTTAGTAGGTACGAATATCGATCGCCAGTCTTATAAGTACACTTCTAAGACAACAGATGAGGAAAAAGCATCAACCAAGAAGGCCCTTTTGAATAAGGACTTCCGTCAAGCTATTGCATTTGGTTTTGATAGAACAGCCTACGCTTCTCAAGTAAATGGTGCAAGTGGAGCTACTAAACTGCTTCGTAACTTATTTGTTCCTCCTACATTTGTACAGGCAGATGGGAAAAACTTTGGGGAATTAGTTAAGGAAAAATTGGTGACCTATGGAGATGAGTGGAGTAACGTAAACTTGGATGATGCCCAAGATGGACTCTACAATCCTGACAAAGCCAAAGCAGAATTCGCTAAAGCTAAGGCGACCCTTCAAGCGGAAGGTGTGAAATTCCCAATCCACTTGGATATGCCTGTAGATCAAACAAATACAACAAAAGTTCAACGTGTTCAATCTTTTAAACAGTCAGTTGAAGAAAATCTAGGATCAGATAATGTGGTTATCGACATCCAACAGCTCCAAAAAGATGATGTTCAAAACATTACCTACTTCGCTGAAACTGCGGCTGGAGAAGACTGGGATATCTCAGATAATGTGGGTTGGTCTCCAGACTATATCGATCCATCTACTTATCTTGATATTATCAAGCCTTCTGTAGGAGAAAATACGAAAACATATCTAGGATTTGATTCTGGGACAAACAACGCTGCGGCTAAGCAAGTTGGTTTAGAAGATTACGAAAAAATGGTTGTGGAAGCTGGTGAAGAAACCACTGATGTTTCAAAACGTTATGAGAAATATGCTGCTGCCCAAGCTTGGTTGACAGACAGTGCCTTGCTCATTCCAACAACTTCTCAAACTGGTCGTCCAATGTTGTCTAAGATGGTACCATTTACACTTCCATTTGCATACTCTGGTAACAAGGGTATGAGTGAAGCCCTTTTGTACAAATATCTAGAAGTACAAGATAAGGCAGTGACAACAGACGAATACCAAAAAGCTCAAGAAAAATGGTTGAAAGAAAAAGAAGAGTCAAATAAAAAGGCCCAAGAAGATCTCGCAAACCATGTGAAATAACTTTAAAAAAGTAAAGGATTTAGCCATCGACATGATGATTAAGTCCTTTTTGCCTAAATTATTTTTCTAATTTTATCTCCATGATATCTGTAATAGGTTTATTTAGTATAGATATTACAGAATTTTTTAATATTGAAAACACTCATAAAATTTTAAATACGTTATTTACCTCAAATTTATCAGTAAATGAAATCATATAAAATAACTAAAAGAACTTAGAATGCCTTGAAAAAGTAATAAAAAGTCGCTTTCAATTTGCAAGAAGCGCCCGTCTGAAAAAGTGGTAAATGATTAATTTTATATTTTATTTAATATACTCTTAGTGAACTGCACCCCAAAAATTAGATAGCAAAAATCTAACTTTTGGGGTGTTTTATTATGAAATTGAGTTTTGAAGATAAAGTTCAAATCTATGAACTAAGAAAACAAGAACAAAGATTTAGACATCTTTTAAAAAAATTTGGTGAGGATGCTTCTTGTCTAAGGTACATGGTGAAATTAATTGACTATTATGGAATATAAATCGTCAAAAAAGAAAGGACGAATTTCATCCTTTCTAGATCTAGCTTTTCTTCAACCCACTACAGTTGACAAAGAGCCTTTTTATTTGTATGAATGTCAAAAAGAGAGAACAATATTTGTTCTCTCTTGATGTGTGTTATTCAATCTTTACTACAATTGACAATAAAACAAGTTTTAGTAAATGATTAGACTTGTATTAGAGTTTAGTCTAGACAAGAATATATAACTTTATCATCGAAATTTAAAATTCTTCTTAATGGTTGTACATCTTATTTTAACCAAAAATCATCTAGTTTTTCTTAACAAAGAAGAAGATTTTAGTAATAATTAATGATATGGGCTTTAACCCCACAGTAGATTATGGTTAGATCAGTGATAACACCGTGCTTAAGAGTGCTTGCAATACTTTTAAACTGGGTTTAACTACTGTCTTCGTGGTTGTACTTGGGGTGTTTGATTTTGCACATTAGTTCTTGGGTTTAGTTGTTGAGTATTGTTCTCGCTCGCACCCGAATTTGGAGTTGTTGTACTTGATTGTGTACTAGAAGTCTCTGAAGTTGAGCTAGAGCTTTCAGTTGTCGGACTTTCAGTTGTCGGGCTTTCAGGTGTTTGACTTTGCTGAGGAGCAGGAGTAGTCCACGCAGGACGTGCACCTTTTTTAAAGACGAATTCTCCACCTCTGTAGAGTCCTTCTGGCATAGTCCAGTCGCCAGGATGATCATCTTCAGATAGATAAGTCATCATCGAACGGTAAACCTTAGCAGCAACATAGAAGCCATCACCAACAATAGGAGTCAGGCGGTTCGAGTAACCAGTCCAAACGGCCATTGAATATTTACGAGTATAGCCAACGAACATTTCGTCTGGAGCTACATAACCTGTGTTCTTGACGTAGTTTTCAATCTCATCATCTGTGTAGTTTGATGTACCAGTTTTACCAGCTTGTGGCAACCATGGGAGGTAGGCTCCTCGACCAGTTCCATATGCTAGGACAGTTTTCATCATATCCGTCATCATATAGGCTGTTGTCTCTTTCATGGCACGAGTACCAGGATCAGAGAATTCTTTTGAACTGCCATCACTGAAGACAATTTTGTTGATATACATCGGCTTGCGGTAGATACCACCGTTAGCAAAAGCTGCGTAAGCAGCAGCCATCTTTTCGCTACTTGCTCCATACTTTTTGTTAGATTCAGCTGTATTACTTGAAATGGCATTTGCATAGTGCATATCTGGATAGTCAATACCAAGTCCATTTAGGAAGGTTTTGGCTCTGTCTAAACCAACTTTATTCAAGGTTTCTACGGCTGTAACGTTCCGTGATTGTTGGAGCGCATATTGGATGGTGATATTTCCAAAATAACTTCTATCCCAGTTGTAAACAGGGGTATCTGTTCCAGGATAGTTGTAAGGAACATCATGTACAATCGAAGCAGTTGAATCGTAGATGTCATACTCTAAGGCAGGAGCATAGTCTGTGATTGGCTTCATGGTAGAACCCCAGTCACGGTTGGTTTCAACAGCTTGGTTGATTCCGAAGGAAACATTGCTTGATTGGTGACGAGAACCTAACTGAGCAATAACTTTCCCGTTTGTCACATCCACAATCGTTGAAGCTACTTGCATTTCATCATCTGGATAGTTGACATACTCGTCGGTATTGTAGATATCCCAGAGATGTTGTTGAACTTTAGGATCAACGTTGGTGTAGACATCCATACCAGTCGTTAAGAGGTTGTAGCCTGTTTCTTGTTCGACTTGATCGATTACCTCTTTGAGATAGTTGTCCATGTATGGAGGATAACTATTAGCCGATTTTAGACTTTGAAGTCCGTCTGTAATCGGAGTATTAATCGCTTTTTCATATTGCTCAGCTGAAATGTAACCTTGCCCCTTCATCTCAGAGAGGACGAGATTACGACGTTCTTGAGCAGCTTCTGGATGCGAGTAAGGGTCATACTGGTTTGGAGCTTGAGGCATACCAGCAAGGAGAGCTAATTGAGGAATGCTTAGATCTTTGAGGTCCTTTCCATAGTAACTTTGGGCAGCTGTCTGCATTCCGTAGTTACCGTTTGACATATAAACCTTGTTGATGTAGTAGGTCAAGATCTCTTGTTTAGTCGCTTTCTGTTCTAGCTGAACGGCTAGCCAAGCTTCCTGGGCCTTACGAGAAAGGGTTTGATCAGAAGTTGACGTAGAGAAATAGGTTAACTTGATCAACTGCTGCGTCAAGGTTGAAGCTCCTTGCAGGCCTCCACCACCACGAAGGTTTCGGAGGGTAGCACCTAGGATACGGATCGTGTCGATTCCTCGGTGATTAAAGAAGCGATGGTCCTCAATCGAAACAATAGCGTTGACCAAATCGGTCGGTATTTCGTTTGCTTGGGCATTGACCCGACGTTCCGATCCAAGATCAGCGATAAGCTCGTCATTGCTATCATAGATCTTACTTGACGTTGTAGCAACTAGTTTACTTTCAGAAAGTTCTGGAGCCTTGCTAACATAGTAGAGGAAGAGACCTCCACCAAGCATTACAGCTGCGATAAATACAGTTAAGAGACTGATGCTGACATACTTAGCTATTCGCAGAAAAGTTTGTTTGTTCATCTTGTTTTACCACCTAGTAAATGTTCTTTGATAATGTCGAGATAGGGAATTTGAGGAAAGGCACCCGGCTCAATCCTATATCCATTTTCTCGAATATATCCAAGTGGCATTGACTTCTGTCCCTTATCTTGATGATAGAAACGGATGAGGTCAATAGCCGGCAATAAGTAGGTTTCTTGCTGAGAAGAAAAGTGAAGGAGTACAAAGCAGATTCCTTGCTGGGCAAGGACTTGTTCCATATGCTGGATCTGATGGAGATGAAAATTCTTCATCGGTATCGCATGTTTTTGCCTGGTTTCCTTTGCTTCAAAGTCGATGTAGTATCCATCATAAACCCCTGAATAGTCAGTAGTTGAGGCCTGTCTAAAGTAGGCTTCAACAATCTTGGCACGACTTCGTTGGGGATAATCGACACGTACGATTTGGATGGGAGTCGGTTTTTTGTGGATAACAGCCAGCCCATGCGACAAGTAGTAGTCGTTCGTAGCATTGATCATCTTTTCAAAAGACATCCCCCGATTTGCGAAATTTTTAGTTTTTGAAAGGGATGGTTGTCTTTTTTGTGATGAAATTTTATGTGGATAGTTGACCATAATTCTCCTTATTGGTACAATAACATCACTCTATTATACCATAAAAGTATACAGAAAGGATGAAAAAATGCATACAGCCTTGATTTCAGGCTATTCTGCCTTCGACCTTGGTCTCTTTAATGACAAGGATATTCGCGTTGATATTATCAAAACAGCCATTCGGAGAGACCTGGAACGTCTAGCAGAGGATGGGGTGACCTGGCTTGTCTTTACAGGGACTTTGGGCTTTGAGTACTGGGCACTTCAGGTGGCGAAAGACATGAAAACAGACTATGGATTTCAGCTGGCGACCATTTTTGATTTTGAAACCCATGGCAGTAATTGGAATGAAGCAAATCAAGCGAAATTGAGTGAGTTCAAGCAGGTTGATTTTGTCAAATACGCCTATCCACAATATGAGCACAAGGGACAATTACGCGATTATCAAATATTTCTGCTGGAAAATACAGATACTTGTTACCTTTTTTACGACGAAGAAAACGAAACCAAGTTACGATATTTTTACCAAATGATGAAAAATCAAGCGGACTATGTTACAAGAAGATTAACATTTGAGGACTTGAATGAAATAGTAGAAAATTTTTCTGAAAAGTAAGCCTTTGACCTTGATTTTTACTTGTCTTTTTTTATATAATAATACTAGTAACCCAGAATGGAGAGAGACATGGCAAGTATTATATTTTCAGCGAAAGATATTTTTGAACAAGACTTCGGACGTGAAGTTCGTGGATACAGCAAAGCAGAGGTAGATGAATTCCTAGACGATGTGATTAAGGATTATGAAACCTACGCAGCTTTGGTCAAATCCCTTCGTCAAGAGATTGCTGATTTGAAAGAAGAATTATCTCATAAACCACAGGTAGCGCCAACTCAACCAGACTCTATTGAGGTAACAGCTTCTACTTCAATGACAAACTTTGATATCTTGAAACGATTGAATAGACTTGAAAAAGAAGTATTTGGTAAGCAAATCTTAGACAACCAAGATTTATAATTGACTAAGGAATGAGTGCAATTTTTGGATAATCGCGTGAAGAGGTTCTCTTTTCATGAGGAAAGTCCATGCTAGCACAGGCTGTGATGCCTGTAGTGTTTGTGCTAGGCGAATCCATAAGCCTAGGGACGAGAAATCGTTACGGCAGTCGAAATGGCTAAGTCTTCGGATAGGTCAGAATAGGCTTGAAAGTGCCACAGTGACGGAGTCTTTCTGGAAACAGAGAGAGTGGAACGCGGTAAACCCCTCAAGCTAGCAACCCAAATTTTGGTCGGGGCATGGAGTGCACGGAAACGAACGTAGTACTCTGACTGCTAGCAGATTTATGCTGTTAGCGGTAGACAGATGATTATCGAAGGAAGTGGTCCTAGTCACTTCTGGAACAAAACATGGCTTATAGAAAATTGCATATAGGTTGGGGCTGAGAAATCTTTCTCAACCTCATTTTTTAAAGTGAACAAGAGAAAGGTCTTGCAAGACTAGAAATGAAAGAACAATTTAATTTAATCGCAACTGCTGCGGCGGGTCTTGAGGCTGTCGTTGGACGTGAGGTGCGAGACCTTGGTTATGATTGCCAGGTTGAAAATGGGCGTGTCCGCTTTCAAGGAGATGTGAAGGCAATCATCGAGACCAACCTTTGGCTTCGCGCAGCGGATCGCATCAAGATTGTAGTCGGAAGTTTTCCTGCTAAGACTTTTGAAGAGCTTTTTCAAGGTGTTTTTGCTCTAGATTGGGAAAACTATCTCCCGCTAGGAGCACGTTTCCCGATATCAAAGGCAAAATGTGTGAAGTCTAAACTTCATAACGAGCCTAGTGTTCAGGCTATTTCCAAGAAGGCTGTTGTGAAGAAATTACAAAAACACTATGCCCGCCCAGAAGGAGTTCCCTTGATGGAAACGGGTCCCGAGTTTAAGATTGAGGTATCTATCCTGAAAGATGTGGCAACTGTCATGATTGACACGACAGGATCCAGTCTCTTTAAACGTGGTTATCGTACGGAAAAGGGTGGAGCGCCAATCAAGGAAAATATGGCAGCGGCCATTTTACAACTATCTAATTGGTATCCAGACAAGCCCTTGATTGATCCGACCTGTGGTTCAGGAACTTTCTGTATCGAGGCGGCTATGATTGCTAGAAAGATGGCTCCAGGACTTCGCCGTTCCTTTGCTTTTGAAGAATGGAACTGGGTCAGCGATCGGTTAATCCAAGAAGTTCGCACAGAGGCGGCTAAGAAAATTGATCGTGAACTTGAGCTGGACATTATGGGCTGTGATATTGATGCTCGCATGGTGGAGATTGCCAAGGCAAATGCCCAAGCAGCAGGCGTCGCAGGTGATATCACCTTTAAGCAAATGCGGGTACAGGACTTGCGCACTGACAAGATTAATGGCGTTATCATTTCCAATCCACCATATGGGGAACGTTTGTCTGATGATGCAGGAGTTACCAAGCTCTATGCTGAGATGGGACAAGTCTTTGCACCACTGAAAACGTGGAGTAAATTTATCCTGACGAGTGACGAAGCTTTTGAAAGCAAGTACGGAAGTCCAGCTGATAAAAAGCGAAAACTGTATAATGGGACCTTAAAAGTGGATTTGTATCAATACTTTGGTCAGCGTGTCAAACGCCAAGAGGTAAAATAGAAAGGTGAACTCATGAGTAAGAAAAGACGTGATCGTCATAAAAAAGGACATCAAGAACCACAATTCGACTTTGACGAAGCAAAAGACTTGACTGTTGGTCAAGTCATTCGTAAGAATGAAGAGGTTGAAGCAGGAGTATTGCCAGAGGACAGTATCCTAGACAAATACATCAAACAGCACCGTGAAGAAATCGAAGCCGACAAGTTTGAAACTCGTCAGTTTAAAAAAGAAGAGCCAGCTTCTACTCAAAACCTAGAGGAAATGATCCAAGAAGTTCGTGAATCAAGTGAACCTTCTGATCAGGTAGACGATTCAGACGTGGTTGCTGAAGAATCTATTGAAGAGATAGAAAATGAAGAGACTACTCAGTTTGTTCCACCGCTTCAAGATGAAGAAAGTGCTGAAATAGAGCCTCTCGTTTTAACAGAAACAGAGCCTAAGGAAATAAATGAGGAACAAGAAGAGGAGACCTATACACCTCTATCACGTTCGGCTCAAACAGAACCTGAAACAGGCTCTAAGAAGAAAGGTGTCATCATCATTGCTTCAGTAGTCGCTGCAATTCTTGTTCTTGCTGGAACATATTATGTCTATCGTCAAGTGTCTCGTTCAAACCAAGAGATCCAGTCTTCTCAAGCAGCCTCTTCGGATGATCAAGGGACACAAACAGCTTTGAAAGACTTCAATGATCTCTATGATACTTTCTATACAGATGCTAATAAGACAGCTCTGAAAAACAGCCAGTTTGATAAATTGAGCCAATTGAAAACCTTGCTAGATAAGTTAGAAGGTAGCCGTGATTATACACTAGCTAAGTCAAGATATGATAGCCTAGCAACTCAAATCAAGGCCATTCAAGATGTTAATGCCCTCTTTGAAAGCCCAGCAATCACTGACGGTGTCTTGGATACCAATGCGAAAGCCAAAGCGGATGCTAAATTTACAGAAATCAAGACAGGGAACACAGAACTAGACAAACTCTTGGATAAGGCCATTAGTCTTGGTAAGAGCCAACAAACCAGTGCTTCCAGCTCAAGTTCAAGCTCTAGCACGAGTCAAGCAAGCTCAAGCTCAGCTACAGAAAGCAATGCAAGCAGTACGACCCCTTCAACAAGCACTACGGCACCGGCTAGAGACACGAATGGTGGTTTGTCTGGCGATGGGGTTAATCTTCAAAGAAGTGCTAGTCGTGTACCTTACAACCAATCAGCTGTAGACGATAGCAACAACCCTGCTTGGACCTTTGCGGATGGTGTATTGGAACAAGTCCTAGCAACATCACGTGCTCGTGGCTATATCACTGGAAATCAATACATCCTAGAACGTGTCAATATCGTAAACGGAAATGGTTATTACAACCTCTATAAACCGGATGGAACCTATCTCTTCACCCTCAACTGTAAGACGGGTTACTTTGTAGGGAATGGTTCTGGTCACGCTGATGACTTGGACTACTAGGACTCCGTTACAAAATTCTTTCCTTTCATAGGTAAAAATGATAAAATAAAACATATTAAACAAGAGGAGTGTCACATGACAAAAGCTAACTTTGGTGTCGTTGGTATGGCCGTAATGGGTCGTAACCTTGCCCTAAATATCGAATCTCGTGGTTATACAGTTGCCATTTACAACCGTAGTAAAGAAAAAACAGAAGACGTAATTGCTTGCCATCCTGAAAAGAACTTTGTGCCAAGCTATGACGTTGAAAGCTTTGTAAACTCAATCGAAAAACCTCGTCGTATCATGCTGATGGTTCAAGCTGGACCTGGTACAGACGCAACCATCCAAGCCCTTCTTCCCCACCTTGACAAGGGTGATATCTTGATTGATGGAGGAAACACTTTCTACAAAGATACCATCCGTCGTAATGAAGAACTAGCAAACTCAGGTATCAACTTTATCGGAACTGGAGTTTCTGGTGGTGAAAAAGGTGCCCTTGAAGGTCCGTCTATCATGCCTGGAGGACAAAAAGAAGCCTATGAATTGGTTGCGGATGTTCTCGAAGAAATCTCAGCTAAAGCACCAGAAGATGGCAAACCATGTGTGACTTACATCGGTCCTGATGGAGCTGGTCACTATGTGAAGATGGTCCACAACGGTATCGAGTATGGTGACATGCAATTGATCGCAGAAAGCTATGACTTGATGCAACACTTGCTTGGCCTTTCTGCAGAAGACATGGCTGAAATCTTTACTGAGTGGAACAAGGGAGAGTTGGACAGCTACTTAATCGAAATCACAGCTGATATCTTGAGCCGTAAAGACGATGAAGGTCAAGATGGACCAATCGTAGACTACATCCTGGATGCTGCAGGAAACAAAGGAACTGGTAAATGGACTAGCCAATCAGCTCTTGACCTTGGTGTGCCATTGTCACTGATTACGGAGTCAGTATTTGCTCGCTACATCTCTACATACAAAGAAGAGCGTGTACATGCTAGCAAGGTCCTTCCAAAACCAGCTACTTTCAAATTTGAAGGAGACAAGGCTGAGTTGATTGAAAAGATCCGTCAAGCCCTTTACTTCTCAAAAATTATCTCTTACGCACAAGGTTTCGCACAATTGCGTGTAGCTTCTAAAGAAAATAACTGGAACTTGCCATTTGCGGACATCGCATCTATCTGGCGTGATGGCTGTATCATCCGTTCTCGTTTCTTGCAAAAGATCACAGATGCTTACAACCGCGATGCTGATCTTGCAAACCTTCTCTTGGATGAGTACTTCTTGGATGTTACTGCTAAGTACCAACAAGCAGTGCGTGATATCGTAGCTCTTGCTGTTCAAGCTGGTGTACCAGTGCCAACCTTCTCAGCAGCTATTACTTACTTTGATAGCTACCGTTCAGCTGACCTTCCTGCTAACTTGATCCAAGCGCAACGTGACTACTTTGGTGCCCACACTTACCAACGTAAAGACAAAGAAGGAACATTCCACTACTCTTGGTATGACGAAAAATAAGTAGGTCTGCCATGGGGAAACGGATTTTATTACTTGAGAAAGAACGAAATCTCGCTCATTTTCTCAGTCTGGAACTCCAAAAAGAGCAATACCGTGTTGATCTGGTTGAGGAGGGGCAAAAAGCCCTCTCCATGGCTCTCCAGACAGATTATGACTTGATTTTACTGAATGCTCGTCTGGGGGATATGACGGCCCAGGATTTTGCAGACAAGCTGAGTCGGACAAAACCGGCCTCAGTGATCATGGTCTTAGACCATCGCGAAGAATTGCAAGACCAGATTGAGACAATCCAGCGCTTCGCCGTTTCTTACATCTATAAGCCAGTGATTATTGATCAGCTGGTGGCTCGTATTTCAGCGATTTTCCGAGGTCGGGACTTTATCGACCAACACTGTAGTCAGATGAAGGTCCCAACGTCTTACCGCAATTTGCGTATGGATGTAGAACATCATACCGTTTATCGTGGCGAGGAGATGATTGCTCTGACGCGCCGTGAGTATGACCTTTTGGCCACTCTCATGGGAAGCAAGAAGGTCTTGACTCGTGAGCAGTTGTTGGAAAGTGTTTGGAAGTACGAAAGTGCGACAGAAACCAATATCGTGGATGTTTATATCCGTTATCTACGTAGCAAGCTTGATGTAAAAGGTCAAAAAAGCTACATTAAAACCGTGCGTGGTGTTGGATACACCATGCAAGAATAGAAAAGCAGTTGCAGTTGTGTAACTGCTTTTTTTGAGAAATTTCTATATATTGACATACAATAAAGTCTTTGCTACAATCAGTTTTGGAGGATACGTCTAATGAAAATAGTAAAAAAAATGATGCAAATCGCATTAGCAGTCTTTTTCTTTGGTTTGCTAGCAACAAGTGCAGTATTGGCGGATGATACTGATTCAGAAGGCTGGCAATTTGTCCAAGAAAATGGTAGAACCTACTACAAGAAGGGGAACCTCAAAGAAACCTACTGGCGAGTGATTGATGGGAAGTACTATTATTTTGATCCTTTATCTGGAGAGATGGTTGTCGGCTGGCAGTATATACCTGCTCCACACAAAGGGGTTACGATTGGTCCTTCTCCAAGACAAGAGATTGCTTTTAGACCAGATTGGTTTTACTTTGGTCAAGATGGGGTACTACAAGAATTTGTTGGCAAGCAAGTGTTAGAAGCAAAAACTGCTACAAATACCAACAAACATCATGGGGAACAATATGATAGTCCAGCAGAGAAACGAGTCTATTATTTTGAAGACCAACGAAGTTATCACACCTTAAAAACTGGTTGGATTTCTGACGAAGGGCATTGGTATTATTTACAGGAGGATGGTGGCTTTGATTCTCGCATCAACAGATTGACTGTTGGGGAGCTAGCACGTGGTTGGGTCAAAGATTATCCTCTAACCTATGATGAAGAGAAGCTAAAAGCGGCTCCATGGTACTACCTAGACCCAGAAACTGGTATTATGCAAACTGGTTGGCAATATCTAGGTAATAAGTGGTACTACCTCCGCTCATCGGGAGCTATGGCGACTGGCTGGTATCAGGAAGGTTCGACTTGGTATTATCTACATACAAGTAATGGCGATATGAAGACTGGTTGGTTCCAGGTCAATGGCAAATGGTACTATGCTTACAGCTCAGGTGCTTTAGCAGTGAATACGACCGTAGAAGGCTATTTTGTCAACTATAATGGCGAATGGGTCCAATAATGAAAGAGGCGATTGTGAAGGAAACAATCGCTTTTTTTGTGAAAATATAATAAAATAGATAGGAGAAAATACTACTGTATGAAATGAGACGGTCTTTCCGTCTGGTTAAAGGAAAACATGACAAAAAAAGTTGGTGTCGGTCAGGCACATAGTAAGATTATTTTAATAGGAGAGCATGCGGTAGTCTACGGCTATCCAGCTATTTCTCTGCCTCTCTTAGAGGTGGAAGTGACCTGCAAGGTGGTCCCTGCTGAAAGCCCGTGGCGTCTTTATGAGGAGGATACCTTGTCCATGGCGGTTTATGCTTCGCTGGAGTATTTGGATATCAAAGAAGCCTGCATTCGATGTGTGATTGACTCGGCTATCCCTGAAAAACGTGGAATGGGTTCGTCAGCGGCTATCAGCATAGCAGCCATTCGAGCTGTTTTTGACTACTATCAAGTCGATCTGCCTCATGATGTACTAGAAATCTTGGTCAATCGGGCTGAGATGATTGCCCATATGAATCCAAGCGGTTTGGATGCTAAGACCTGTCTCAGCGACCAGCCTATTCGCTTTATCAAGAACGTAGGATTTACAGAGCTTGAGATGGTTCTATCCGCCTATTTAGTCATTGCAGATACAGGCGTGTATGGTCACACTCGTGAAGCAATCCAAGTAGTTCAAAGTAAGGGCAAGGATGCCCTACCGTTTTTGCATGCCTTGGGAGAATTGACCCAGCAGGCAGAAGATGCGATTAGAAGAAAAGATGCTGAGGGACTGGGACAAATCCTCAGTCAAGCGCATTTACATTTAAAAGAAATTGGTGTCAGCAGCCCTGAGGCAGACTCCCTCGTTGAAACAGCTCTTAGCCATGGTGCTCTAGGTGCCAAGATGAGTGGTGGTGGACTAGGAGGCTGTATTATCGCCTTGGTAGCCAATCTGGACCAAGCGCAAGAACTAGCAAAACGATTAGAAGAGAAAGGAGCTGTTCAGACATGGATCGAAAGCCTGTAACAGTACGTTCCTACGCAAATATTGCCATTATCAAATATTGGGGAAAGAAAAAAGAAAAAGAGATGGTTCCTGCTACTAGTAGCATCTCTCTGACTTTGGAAAACATGTATACAGAGACGACCTTGTCGCCTCTACCGACGGATGCGACTGCTGATGCCTTTTATATCAATGGTCAGCTTCAGAGTGAGGCTGAGCATGCCAAGATGAGCAAAATCATTGACCGCTACCGTCCGGCTGGGGAAGGTTTTGTCCGTATTGATACTCAAAACAACATGCCGACTGCGGCTGGCTTATCATCCAGTTCTAGTGGTTTGTCCGCCTTGGTCAAGGCTTGCAATGCTTATTTCCAGCTTGGTTTGGATCGGAGTCAGTTGGCACAGGAGGCTAAGTTTGCCTCAGGTTCTTCCTCTCGCAGTTTTTATGGACCGCTAGGTGCCTGGGACAAGGATAGCGGGGAAATTTACCCTGTAGAAACAGACTTGAAACTAGCTATGATTATGTTGGTGCTGGAGGACAAGAAAAAACCAATCTCTAGCCGTGATGGGATGAAACTCTGTGTGGAAACCTCGACGACTTTTGATGATTGGGTTCGCCAGTCTGAGAAGGATTATCAGGATATGCTGGTTTATCTCAAAGAGAATGATTTTGCTAAGGTTGGGGAATTAACGGAGAAAAATGCCCTAGCCATGCACGCTACGACCAAGACTGCTAGTCCAGCCTTTTCTTATCTAACGGATGCTTCCTATGAAGCCATGGACTTTGTTCGCCAGCTTCGTGAGCAAGGTGAAGCCTGTTACTTTACCATGGATGCCGGTCCCAATGTCAAGGTCCTCTGTCAAGAGAAAGATTTGGATCATCTATCAGAAATCTTCGGTCAACATTACCGCCTGATTGTGTCAAAAACAAAGGATTTGAGCCAAGATGATTGCTGTTAAAACTTGCGGGAAACTCTATTGGGTAGGTGAGTATGCTATTCTAGAGCCAGGGCAGTTAGCCTTGATAAAGGCGATACCTATCTATATGAGGGGAGAGATTGCCTTTTCTGATAGCTACTGTATCTATTCAGATCTGTTTGATTTTGCAGTGGACTTGACGCCAAATCCTGACTACAGCTTGATTCAAGAAACGATTGCTCTAGTGGAAGATTTCCTCGTTTATCGTGGGCAAGCCTTGCGACCTTTTTCCTTGGAAATTCGTGGAAAAATGGAACGGGAAGGCAAAAAGTTTGGTCTAGGTTCTAGTGGTAGCGTCGTTGTTTTGGTGATCAAGGCCCTGCTGGCTCTATATGATATTACGGTTGATCCGGCACTCTTATTCAAGCTGGCTAGCGCGGTCTTACTCAAGCGAGGAGACAATGGTTCTATGGGAGACCTTGCCTGTATCGTTGCAGAGGATTTGGTTCTCTACCAGTCATTTGATCGCAAAAAGGTGGCTGCTTGGTTGCAAGAAGAAAGCTTGGCGACGGTTTTGGAGCGTGACTGGGGCTTTTCTATCTCACAAGTGCAACCGGGCCTAGAATGTGATTTCCTAGTGGGATGGACCAAGCAAGTGGCCGTATCGAGTCAAATGGTCAAGCAAATCAAACAAAACATAGACCAGAACTTTTTAACTTCCTCAAAAGCAACAGTGGTTACTTTGGTAGAAGCCTTGGAGCAGGGAAATGCAGAAAAAATCATCGAGCAGCTGGAAACAGCCAGTCAGCTTTTAGAAGGCTTGAGCCCAGATATTTACACGCCTTCGCTGAGACAGTTGAAAGAAGCCAGTCAAGATTTGCTGGCTGTTGCCAAAAGTAGTGGCGCTGGTGGTGGTGACTGTGGCATTGCCTTGAGTTTTGATGAGCAATCAACTGAAACCTTAAAAAACCGTTGGGCCAATCTGGGGATTGAGCTCTTATACCAAGAAAGGATAGGACATGACGACAAATCGTAAGGACGAGCATATCCGCTATGCCCTTGAGCAGAAAAGTTCCTATAATAGCTTTGATGAGGTGGAGTTGATTCATTCTTCCCTGCCTCTTTATGACCTGGATGAGATTGATTTGTCTACGGAATTTGCAGGTCGAAAATGGGACTTTCCTTTTTATATCAATGCCATGACGGGTGGGAGCGAAAAAGGTAAAGAAATCAATCAAAAGCTGGCTCAGGTGGCAGAAGCCTGTGGGATTTTGTTTGTGACGGGCTCTTATAGCGCAGCCCTCAAAGATCCAACAGATGGCTCTTTTTCTGTCAAATCTAGCCATCCAAATCTCCTCCTTGGAACCAATATTGGCTTGGACAAGCCTGTTGAGTTAGGCCTTCAGACTGTAGAAGCGATGAATCCTCTTCTCCTCCAAGTGCATGTTAATGTCATGCAGGAATTGCTCATGCCAGAGGGAGAAAGAAAGTTTCAAAGCTGGCAATCGCATCTGGCAGACTATAGCAAGCGGATCCCTGTTCCTATTATTCTGAAGGAAGTGGGCTTTGGAATGGATGTGAAGACCATCGAGAGAGCCTATGAACTGGGTGTTCGAACGGTTGACCTGTCGGGTCGTGGTGGTACTAGCTTTGCCTATATCGAAAACCGTCGCAGTGGTCAGCGTGATTACCTCAATCAATGGGGCCAGTCCACCATGCAAGCCCTTCTTAATGCCCAAGCTTGGAAAGACAAGGTCGAACTTTTGGTTAGCGGAGGGGTTCGGAACCCGCTGGATATGATTAAGTGCCTGGTCTTTGGTGCCAAGGCTGTGGGATTGTCTCGAACCGTTCTAGAGTTGATTGAAACCTACTCCGTCGAAGAGGTGATTGGTATTGTCCAAATCTGGAAAGAAGATCTGCGTTTGATCATGTGTGCCCTTAACTGTGCCACCATAGCAGATCTGCAAAAAGTAGACTACATTCTTTATGGTAAACTAAAAGAAGCAAAAGATCAGATGTAGAGAGGTCGGGACAAGAATCCCGCCCTTTTTTGTAGCCTTTTGTCAACTGTGGTGGGCTGAAAGAACCTAGTTTGTTGGAGCGATTTCTGTCCTATCTCCTTTTTCCATCCTCAGACCGAGGTGACTTTTTTGAATTGTGATAAAATAGAAGGGAGAGGATGCATCTATGAAAAAATTTCAAATCTTTTTATTTATCGAAGCCTGTTTATTGACGGGAGCTCTGATTTTGATGGTATCAGAGCATTTTTCGCGTTTTCTGCTGATTCTATTCCTCTTTTTGCTCTTGCTCCGCTATTATACAGGTAAAGAGGGCAACAACGTTTTCCTCCTTGTGGCGACTATTCTTTTCTTTTTCATCGTCATGCTCAATCCCTTTGTGATATTAGCTATCTTTGTGGCAGTTATCTATAGTCTCTTTCTTCTCTATCCGATGATGAATCAAGAAAGAGAGGAGACCGACTTGGTCTTTGAAGAGGTGGTAACGGTTAAAAATGAACGCAATCCTTGGTTTGGCAATCTCCATCATTTCTCTAGTCACCAGACTTGCCAGTTTGACGATATCAATCTCTTTCGCCTCATGGGCAAGGACACCATTCATTTAGAAAGAGTTATCCTAACCAATCATGACAATGTCATTATCCTTAGAAAAATGGTCGGAACGACTAAGATTATCGTGCCCGTAGATGTGGAAATTAGTCTCAGTGTCAACTGCCTCTATGGAGATTTAACTTTCCTCCATCAACCCAAGCGTGCCCTTCGTAATGAACACTATCATCAGGAAACCAGGGACTACCTCAAGAGTAACAAGAGCGTCAAAATTTTCCTAACCAGTATGATTGGAGATGTGGAGGTGGTCAGAGGATGAAAAAGCAATCCTATCTGTTAATTGGGCTGACTTCTCTCCTTTTTATCCTCTTTTTGACCAATAGTCTACTTGATATTCTAAATCTTGATTGGTCCTATTTGATACAAGATATTGAGAAAACAGAAAAGTTAATCTTCTTAGTCTTGGTCTATAGCCTTTCCATGACCTTCTTTTTTGTCCTCTTTTGGCGGGTGATGGAAGAAATTTCACGCAGAAAAATGCAGATCAATCTCAAGCGATTGCTAGCAGGAAAAGAGGTGGTTTCTTTTGCAGATCCAGACTTGGATGCGAGTTTCAAGTCCTTATCTGGCAAGCTCAACCTCTTGACAGAGGCTGTTCAAAAGGCTGAAAATCAAGGTCTGGTCAAGGAAGAAACAATCATCGAGAAAGAACGGAAGCGGATAGCACGTGACTTACATGATACGGTTAGTCAGGAGTTGTTTGCGGCCCATATGATTTTATCAGGTGTCAGCCAGCAGGCTTTGAAGCTGGATAGAGAAAAGATGCAGACCCAGTTGCAAAGTGTCGCAGCCATTCTCGAAACGGCCCAGAAAGATTTGCGGGTCTTGCTCCTACATTTGCGACCTGTTGAGTTGGAAGAGAAGAGTTTGGTTGAGGGGATTCAAATCCTCTTAAAAGAGCTTGAGGACAAGAGTGATCTCAAGGTAAGCCTCAAGCAAAATGTGTCTAAATTGCCTAAAAAGATTGAAGAACATATCTTCCGCATTTTGCAGGAATTGATCAGCAATACCCTCCGTCATGCCCAGGCATCTTGTTTGGATGTCTATCTCTATCAGACAGAGGTAGAATTGCAGCTGAAGGTGGTGGACAATGGGATTGGCTTCCAGTTAGGGAGTTTAGATGACTTGAGTTATGGACTGCGAAACATCAAGGAGCGGGTTGAAGATATGGCAGGAACGGTTCAACTTTTGACAGCTCCAAAGCAAGGACTGGCGGTTGATATCCGTATTCCCCTGTTAGATAAGGAATTATAAGGAGTAGAGATGAAAATTTTACTGGTAGATGACCATGAAATGGTTCGATTGGGCTTGAAAAGCTATTTTGATCTCCAAGACGATGTGGAAGTTGTGGGCGAGGCTGCCAATGGGGCTCAAGGTATTGACTTGGCCTTGGAACTGCGTCCAGATGTCATTGTCATGGATATCGTCATGCCTGAGATGAATGGGATTGACGCGACCTTAGCCATCCTCAAAGAATGGCCTGAAGCCAAGATTTTGATTGTAACTTCTTACTTGGACAATGAAAAAATCATGCCGGTCTTGAACGCGGGCGCTAAAGGCTATATGCTCAAGACTTCAAGTGCAGACGAACTGCTCCACGCTGTCCGTAAGGTGGCAGCGGGCGAACTGGCTATTGAACAAGAGGTCAGCAAGAAGGTTGAATACCACCGTAATCATATGGAACTTCATGAGGAGCTGACTGCGCGTGAGCGAGACGTACTTCAACTGATTGCCAAGGGCTACGAAAATCAGCGCATTGCAGATGAACTCTTCATCTCTCTCAAGACGGTCAAGACCCATGTGTCCAACATCCTTGCCAAACTTGAGGTCAGCGATCGTACCCAGGCTGCAGTCTATGCCTTTCAGCACCACTTGGTTGGGCAGGAGGACTTTTAGATGAGTCTTGCAGATTTACTTGAGGAGCTAGAAGCAGCAAAAGACCCTGAAAAAGCAGGGCCTATGGAAGCCTATATGCGCCATCAATTTCCCTTTTTAGGTATTGCAGGTCCTGAAAGAAATGCACTCTATAAAAAATACTTTCCAAGCGTGAAAAAAACAAAGATTATTGATTGGGATTTTGTAAATATCTGCTGGGAAAAGGAGCCTAGAGAATACCAATATGTAGCTGCCAACTATTTGAAAGCCATGCAGTCTTATCTAACGAAGGATGACTTGCCTGAGCTTGAGCGTCTGGTCGTGACCAAGTCTTGGTGGGACACGGTAGATATCTTAGATAGAGTAGTAGGAAGTTTGGTGGCTAACCATCCGGAACTTGAAGAAGTGCTTTTAAAATGGAGCCTATCAGACAATATCTGGTTGAGGCGAGTCGCTATTGACCACCAGTTGTTAAGAAAAGAAAAAACAAATGTCCAACTGATGGAAAAGATCCTGGTCAACAATCTGGACCAGACAGAATTTTTTATCAACAAAGCCATTGGCTGGGCTCTAAGAGACTACTCTAAAACCAATCCCGAATGGGTAGCACGTTATATTGAGAAAAATAAGAAACGAATGGCTGAACTTAGTATCAAGGAAGCGAGCAAGTACCTCTAGCACTATTGAAAAGCGCATTCATTACTTGAAAAAAGTCGCTATCATATGGTATAATGGACTGTATTAAAAATTTTAAGGAGAAATGACAGAATGTCTGTATCATTTGAAAACAAAGAAACAAACCGTGGTGTCTTGACTTTTACAATCTCTCAAGACCAAATCAAACCAGAATTGGACCGTGTATTTAACTCAGTAAAGAAAACTCTTAACGTTCCTGGTTTCCGTAAAGGTCACCTTCCACGCCCTATCTTCGACCAAAAATTTGGTGAAGAAGCTCTTTATCAAGATGCAATGAACGCACTTTTGCCAAACGCTTATGAAGCTGCAGTAAAAGAAGCTGGTCTTGAAGTGGTTGCGCAACCAAAAATTGACGTAACTTCAATGGAAAAAGGTCAAGACTGGGTTATCACAGCTGAAGTCGTGACAAAACCTGAAGTAAAATTGGGTGACTACAAAAACCTTGAAGTATCAGTGGATGTAGAAAAAGAAGTGACAGACGCTGACGTTGAAGAACGTATCGAACGCGAACGCAACAACTTGGCTGAATTGGTTATCAAAGAAGGCGCTGCTGAAAATGGCGACACTGTTGTGATCGACTTCGTTGGTTCTATCGACGGTGTTGAATTTGACGGTGGAAAAGGTGAAAACTTCTCACTTGGACTTGGATCAGGTCAATTCATCCCAGGTTTTGAAGACCAATTGGTTGGACACTCAGCTGGTGAAACTGTTGATGTTATCGTAACATTCCCAGAAGACTACCAAGCAGAAGACCTTGCAGGTAAAGAAGCTAAATTCGTAACAACTATTCACGAAGTAAAAGCAAAAGAAGTTCCAGCTCTTGACGATGAACTTGCAAAAGATATCGACGAAGAAGTGGAAACTCTTGACGAATTGAAAGAAAAATACCGCAAAGAATTGACTGCTACGAAAGAAGAAGCATACAAAGATGCTGTTGAAGGTGCAGCAATCGATAAAGCTGTAGAAAACGCTGAAATCGTAGAACTTCCAGAAGAAATGATCCATGAAGAAGTTCACCGTTCAGTAAATGAATTCCTTGGAAACTTGCAACGCCAAGGGATCAACCCTGACATGTACTTCCAAATCACTGGAACTACTCAAGAAGACCTTCACAAACAATACGAAGCAGAAGCTGAGTCACGTACGAAGACTAACCTTGTTATCGAAGCAGTTGCCAAAGCTGAAGGATTTGACGCTTCAGAAGAAGAAATCCAAAAAGAAATTGAGCAATTGGCAGCAGACTACAACATGGAAGTTGCACAAGTACAAAACTTACTTTCAGCTGACATGTTGAAACACGATATCACTATCAAAAAAGCTGTTGAATTGATCACAAGCACTGCAACAGTTAAATAATCTTAAAAGAGAAAAATCCCACCTGATTAGGTGGGATTTTTGTTGTGCTATTTTCCAAAGATCTCTTTTAAGTCTGCATCTGTAATCCCGATCATGGCTGGGATGCTAGACCAGTTTTCTTCGGTGAGGATGTAGGATTGTTCAGAGTCACTTGGTGTGGCAGTTTCAGAGAAGGCTTGTTTGCTTTCTTCAATATTAGTTTCAATTAAATCACTGAAACGCTCAATCAGATAGGTTTTGCGGGCAGTCCCGATATGCTTAACTGCATAGTCGAAGGCCTGTAATTCGCCAAGAAGGATGAGCTTGCTCTTGGCCCGTGTGATAGCTGTGTAGATGAGATTTCGCTCTAGCATGCGCTTGCTAGCACTGGTGATGGGCAGGATGACAACAGGAAACTCACTTCCCTGAGACTTATGGATACTCATGGCATAGGCTAGTCGAATCTTGTACCATTCGTTACGTGGGTAGATGACTTCATTTCCATCAAAATCTATGACAATCTCGTCTTGTTTGGACTCGGTGTATTTACCAGGAATTAGGTCTGTGATGTAGCCTAGGTCTCCATTAAAGACATTGACTTCGGCGTCGTTGACTAGGTGAATGATCTTGTCCCCCGTTCGATAGTGACACTGAGTTGCTTCAAAGCTAACTTGCCCCTTTTGCTGAGGATTGAGCAGGTCTTGCATGAGTTGGTTGATGGCATCAATACCAGCAGTTCCTCGATACATAGGCGCTAGCACCTGAATATCGCGAGCCGGAATGCCACTTCTGAGGGCAGCACCAAGAATTTTCTCAATCGTAGCTGGGATATGGCCACTAGCAATTTCAAAGTAGGAGCGGTCTGCCTTTTTCTGGGTAAAGTCAGCTGGCAAGATGCCTTGTCGAATCTGACTAGCCAAGGTGACGATAGTTGATTCTTCACTCTGACGGTAAATCCGTTCCAAACGCGTCTGAGGTATCAGGGGTATCTGGAGCAGGTCAGCCAAGACTTGTCCGGGACTAACAGAAGGTAGCTGATCGCTATCCCCCACGATGAGAATTTTACTGTTAGAAGAGATGTTGGAGAAGAGTTGGTTAGCTAGCCAAGTATCCACCATAGAAAACTCATCCACGATGATGAAGTCGGCATCCAGATAATCTTCTAGATGACTGGTATCATCGTCTCCCGTCATCCCCAAATGACGGTGTATGGTCGCGCTAGGCAAACCTGTCAATTCATTCATGCGCCGAGCCGCTCGACCAGTTGGAGCTGCTAGAAGGATAGGCAGACTGCTTTTTTTCCTGAGGTCAAGTCCTTCTAAAAGTGCATAAACAGCGATAATTCCATTGATAACAGTCGTCTTACCTGTACCAGGCCCACCTGTTAGGATAAAGACCTTGTTCTGGATAGCGTCGCAGATAGCCTGTTTTTGGATGCTATCATACTCAATCCCCAGCTCTTCCTCAACAGTAGAGATATGCTTGTGAATGGTTTCCAAATCCTGATTTTTCTGCTTTTCTTTTTCAAGGATACGAACCAAGTGACTGCGAATGCCTTCTTCGGCGAAAAAGAGGCTGTTATCAAAGATTTTGGTATCAATCTGCTGAACCTTGTCTTCTTCGATCAAATGAGATAATTCCTGAGCTACTTGGCTGGGATCGAGTTCCACGGGACGGGAAGATTCGAGAAGAGTCAGGGTCTGTTCCAGCAAATCTCGGGCTTCCATATAGGTATCACCCGTATCCATACATCCCTGAAAGAGACTGTGGACAAGGCCAGCACGGAAGCGCTCGGGAGCTTGGCTTTCGATACCTAGTTCGGCAGCCAATTGGTCAGCAATGGTAAAGCCCAAACCCTTGATATCTTCAACCAGTTGGTAGGGATAGTTTTCGACAATATCCAGCGTTTCTTCCTTGTAAAAGTCTTGAATCTGAAAGGCCAGTTTATTGGGAATGCCGTAGTTGGCAAGTTTAGCCAAGACCATTTCTGTCCCATAGTTGAGACGGAGGGTGGAGACAAAAGCCTCACGGTTTTTGGCAGAGAGTCCTGCAATGCTTTCCAGCTTTTCAGGATGCTCCAGAATTTCGTCTATGGTATTGTCACCGTAGCTATCAACGATTTTCTGGGCAGTTTTGAGTCCAATTCCCTTGAAATGGCTACTAGAAAAGTACTTGACTAGACCATTCTTAGTTGGTTTTGCGCGTTCATAACGGTTGATCTGAAGCTGTTCCCCATACTTGGAGTGCTGAACGATTTGCCCCCAAAAAGTGTAGTCTTCCCCTTCAATCACGTCCGCCATGGTTCCGGTGACGATGATTTCAAAATCGTCAAAGTCCTCCGCATTGGTATCTTCGATATCTAGGAGGAGAATACGATAAAAATTACTGGGATTTTCAAAAATAATCCGTTCAATGGTGCCTGAAAAATAAACTTCCATAGTTTTCCTTTACATGAGTTCGTGAGAGTTGGACCCTTAGCCACTTTGAAAAGCTAGATTACTTTAAGGTTTTCTCTCGCAATAGAAAAAGAGGCTGAGACTTAGCATTCTCGGCCTCTTCCTTATCTTAAAAAGTTCCGATACGGTTGAGTGGCCAGAAACGGAATTTTGCTTCGCCCTTGATATCGCCGGCCTTGAAGGTACCGACATGGCGGCTGTCGCTAGAGACTAGACGATCGTCACCAAGGAGAAGGTACTCGCCTTGAGGGACAGTAAAGCTGAAGCTGGTATTGGAATTGACATCGACCGTAAAGGCTTGTGCTTTTTGAGCAAGTTCTCTAAAGTAAACTCCCTTATTGCCTTCAAATCCTTTTCCAGTATAAGTGTTTTGCAACTTTTCTGTTTTGAACAAGTTGAGATATTCAGCTAGGTAGGGTTCATCCGTTTCTTCACCGTTGATAAAGAGTTTGTCATTTTCGTAGCGGATGGTATCTCCAGGCATGCCGATGACCCTTTTGACAATGTCTTTATTTCCGTCTTCCTCATGCGCAACCACAATGTCGAAGCGGTCAATTGGGAGGTGTTTAACAACGAAGAGAACTTCTCCGTCGGCTAGGGTAGGGTCCATAGAGTGTCCTTCTACACGGACATTGCTCCAAAGAAAGATACGGCTAAGACCGACCAGTGCGATAATGAGGAAGAAAACTCCCCATTCTTTTAGAAATGTTTTAAACGAATTCATAATTTACCTTTCTAGAAGTGTTTTGGCTTTTTCAGTGTTTTTAAAATGCAGTTTGGCGCAGAAATGAAGTCCCTTCATACCATAGGCTTGAAGGATTTTACTGGCAACCTTATCAGATGCAGTTCCAGCGCCACTTGGCAGTTGATAGCCTAGTTCTCGTCCAAGATTTTCCAAGTTTTCGAGGAAGAGATCCCGCGCAATGATGGAGCTAACTGCAACAGCCAGGTATTTTCCCTCAGCTTTTTCTTCCAAAGTGATCTTGTTTGGAAAACGGTTGGCTTCTTGCGCCAAGTACTTGTCATAGTTTTTTGGGCTTGTAAAAGCATCAATCACGATTTTCTCTGGCTGGACTCCTTTTTTTAGAAGGAGAAAGATAGCTTGGTTGTGAAGAGCAACCTTTACAGAAACAGCATTGTAACGCTCTCCGATGACTTCGTTGTACTTGCTCGGTGAAAGAAGGAGCGCTTGATGTGGAATCTTTTCCTTGAGGATAGGGGCAATCTGACGAATCTTTTGGTCGGTCAGAGTCTTGGAATCTCCCACGCCGAGTTTTCGTAGGAAGTCATGCTGGTCAGGTGTCACGAAGGAAGCCACGACAGCTAGTCCGCCAAAGTAGGAACCATTTCCCACCTCATCAGTCCCAATTATAGGGAAATCTTGTCCACTGTTTTCTTGTTGAACTTGATAACCAAAGAAACTAGCGTATTGCTCAGCAGTTTCGCCCTGCAGGAGAACTTTTCCAGAAGTATAGATGGAAACCGTTGCCTGAGGCAGTCTCAAAAAATAGCGAATATAAGGATTTTTACTAGGACTGAGAGCCTTCTGATACTGACTTAAAAAGCTCTGAATTTCCTGTTCACTTGGTGTGAGTGTGATACTTGCCATAGTCTCTATTGTACCACAAAAGCAGGAGAATTGGTAAAAACTGACAAAGTTAGCGAAATTTGGTATAATATCGTGAGGTGAATTTTATGGCAAATCTAAATCGATATAAGTTTACATTCGGAAAAAAGACATTAACCTTAACAACCGAGCATGACAACCTCTTTATGGAGGAAATTGCCAAGGTTGCGACTGAAAAATACCAAGCAATTAAAGAACAAATGCCTGGGGCGGATGATGAAACCATTGCGCTTCTTTTGGCGGTCAATTGTCTGTCTACACAACTCAACCGTGAGATTGAATTTGATGACAAGGAGCAAGAGTTGTTAGAACTCCGTCACAAGTTGATTGCTGTCAAACAAGAACAGAGCAAGATTGAGGACTCCCTATGATTTCAATCCTACTCTTATTGGTTCTGGCTTGGGGCTTTTACATCGGCTACCGTAGAGGTTTGGTCCTGCAAGTTTATTATTTCCTCGTGGCAGTGATTTCAGCCTTTGTTGCGGGACAGTTTTATAAATCATTGGGAGATCACTTCCACTTACTTGTCCCTTATGCCAATCCTCAGGAAGGACAGGGCACCTTTTTCTTCCCTTCAGACCAGCTGTTTCACCTAGACAAGGTCTTTTATGCGGGCCTAGCCTACCTTTTAGTTTTCGGAATTTGTTATAGTATCGGACGTTTTATCGGTTTGTTCCTGCACTTGATTCCAACTAAAAAACTCGATGTCAAATGGTTGCGTATCGGATCAGGCGTTTTGTCTCTATTGGTAACCTTATTTGTCTTGCAAATGGCTCTGACCATTCTTGCAACAGTGCCTCTGGCAGTCATTCAAAATTCACTCGAAAAAAGTACAGTAGCCAAACACATCATCCAAAGTGTCCCTTTTACGACAAACCTCATCAAACAACTTTGGGTGACAAATTTAATCGGATAAAAAGGGCGGGATTTTTCCTAGCCCTTTGTTTACAGATTGGACGACTAGGTCAAAACCTCTAGTTGCTATAATCTTGTAAACCAGCATACAAGGAAAAAATATGAATACAAAAATACTAGAAACCTTAGAATTTAATAAAATCAAGGCCTTGTTTGAACCTCATCTCTTGACAGAACAAGGACTAGAGGAGTTAAAAGGCTTGGCTCCAACTGCCAAGGTGGATAAGATCAAGCAAGCCTTTACAGAGATGGAGGAAATGCAAGCCCTTTTTGTGGAGCAACCCCACTTTACCATCCTAGCGACACGTGAGATTTCAGCTGTCTGCAAGCGTCTGGAGATGGGGGCAGACCTCAATATTGAGGAGTTCCTGCTCCTCAAACGAGTCTTGTTTGCTAGCAGAGAGTTGCAAAGTTTTTATGCCAATCTTGAAAATGTACGCTTGGAGCAGTTGGCGAGATGGTTTGAAAAACTACATGAGTTCCCACACTTGCAAGGGAGTCTCCAAGCCCTAAATGATGCAGGATTTATCGAGAATTTTGCCAGCGAAGAACTAGCACGTATCCGTCGGAAAATCCATGATAGCGAGAGTCAGGTCCGAGATGTCTTGCAAGACTTGCTCAAACAAAAAGCGCAGATGTTGACGGAAGGGATTGTAGCTAGCAGAAATGGCCGTCAGGTTTTACCAGTCAAGAACACCTATCGCAACAAAATTGCAGGTGTTGTCCATGACATCTCTGCTAGTGGAAACACGGTCTATATCGAGCCACGTGAGGTGGTCAAGCTGAGCGAAGAAATCGCCAGCCTGCGAGCTGATGAACGCTATGAGATGATTCGCATCCTGCAGGAACTCTCAGAACGGGTCCGCCCTCATGCTGCTGAGATTGCTAATGACGCTTGGATTATCGGGCATTTGGATCTGATTCGTGCCAAGGTGCGTTTCATCCAAGAAAGACAAGCAGTTGTTCCTCAACTTTCAGAGAATCAAGAGATTCAGCTCCTTCATGTTCGCCATCCTTTGGTCAAAAATGCTGTTGCAAACGATGTACACTTTGGTAAGGAATTAACAGCTATTGTCATTACAGGTCCCAATACGGGTGGGAAGACCATCATGCTCAAAACCCTGGGCTTGACTCAACTCATGGCCCAGTCAGGCTTGCCCATTCTAGCTGATAAGGGAAGCCGTGTCGGTATCTTCGAGGAAATCTTCGCAGATATTGGGGATGAGCAGTCTATCGAGCAAAGCTTGTCGACCTTCTCCAGTCACATGACCAATATCGTAGATATTCTTGGCAAGGTCAATCAACATTCACTCTTACTCTTGGATGAGTTGGGGGCAGGGACCGATCCGCAGGAAGGAGCAGCCCTTGCTATGGCTATTCTGGAGGATCTTCGTTTACGTCAGGTTAAGACTATGGCGACGACCCACTATCCAGAGCTCAAGGCCTATGGTATCGAAACAGCCTTTGTGCAAAATGCCAGCATGGAGTTTGATACAGCCAGCCTGCGTCCGACCTATCGCTTTATGCAGGGAGTTCCTGGTCGCAGCAATGCCTTTGAAATTGCCAAACGTCTGGGCTTGTCAGATGTCATCGTAGGAGATGCCAGCCAGCAGGTCAACCAAGATAATGATGTCAATCGCATCATTGAACAATTAGAAGAGCAAACGCTTGAAAGTCGCAAACGTTTGGACAATATCCGTGAGGTGGAGCAAGAAAACCTTAAGATGAACCGAGCACTCAAAAAACTTTACAACGAGCTCAATCGTGAAAAGGAAACTGAGCTTAACAAGGCGCGTGAACAAGCTGCTGAGATTGTGGAACTAGCGCTAGCTGAAAGCGACCAGATCCTAAAAAATCTTCACAGTAAGTCTCAACTCAAACCCCACGAAATCATTGAGGCTAAGGCTGAGCTGAAAAAATTGGCTCCTGAAAAAGTCGACTTGTCTAAAAACAAGGTTCTTCAAAAAGCCAAGAAAAAACGAGATCCGAAGGTTGGGGATGATATCGTGGTTCTCAGTTATGGCCAACGTGGAACCTTGACCAATCAGCTCAAGGATGGCCGTTGGGAAGCCCAAGTCGGTTTGATCAAGATGACCTTGGAAGAGAAAGAATTTGATCTTGTTCAGGCTCAACAAGAAGCCCCAGTCAAGAAAAAACAAGTCAATGTCGTCAAACGTGCTGCTGGTCGTGGTCCGCAAGCAAGACTGGATCTCCGAGGCAAACGTTACGAAGAAGCTATGAATGAGCTGGACGCCTTTATTGACCAAGCCCTGCTTAATAATATGGCGCAGGTTGATATTATCCATGGGATTGGAACAGGTGTCATCCGTGAAGGAGTCACCAAATACCTACATAGAAACAAGCATGTTAAGACTTTCGGCTATGCTCCACAGAATGCTGGCGGTAGTGGCGCAACCATTGTGACCTTTAAAGGTTAAAAAAAGAGTACTTCTCTTTTTTTGAAAAAGAAGTGAAAATCCATCTTTTTTCAAATAATATATTGACAAAAGCTAACTTTTCTTGTAAAATAATAAAAAATTAAATACCAACACCGAATGAAGTTTAATAGAAGTGGAGAAAGGTTTGTTTTCCATGACTGTAAATGGACGGAACTCTGGAGAGACCGTAAAGGCACCGAAGGGGCAAGGCAGGCAACTGCTCAAACTCTCAGGTAAAAGGACAGAGCTAAGATAGACCGCTTTTTGGCATTTATCTAAGCATTCCAGAGTACATGTATCTTGCATGTGCTCTTTCTTTTGGGGTTGAAAGATAGGAGTAGGACATGTTAGAATTGCTAAAAGCGCTAGATGCTTTCGTTTGGGGACCTCCCCTCTTAATCTTATTGGTCGGGACAGGTATTTATCTGACTATCCGACTAGGCCTTTTGCAGGTTACTCGTCTCCCTAAGGCCTTTCAGTTGATCTTTACCAAGGACAAGGGGCACGGCGATGTGTCGAGCTTTGCTGCTCTCTGTACGGCTCTAGCAGCCACAGTTGGTACGGGAAATATCATCGGGGTAGCGACAGCCATTAAGGTTGGAGGACCAGGGGCCCTCTTTTGGATGTGGATGGCGGCCTTCTTTGGGATGGCGACCAAATATGCCGAAGGCTTGCTGGCCATCAAATACCGTACTAAGGATGCAAATGGAGCTGTAGCTGGAGGACCCATGCATTACATCCTTTTGGGGATGGGAGAAAAGTGGCGTCCACTTGCTATCTTCTTTGCCCTAGCGGGTGTATTGGTAGCCCTTCTAGGGATTGGTACCTTTACCCAAGTCAATTCGATTACAGAATCCATTCAAAATACAGCCCAAGTTGATCCAGCCATCACGGCTCTGATTTTATCCATTTTTGTAGGGATTGCCGTCTTTGGTGGCCTCAAATCCATATCAAAAGTTTCGACAGCAGTGGTTCCTTTTATGGCTATTGTCTATATTTTAGGGACTCTTACAGTTATTCTCTTTAATATCGAGAAAATCCCAGCCACACTTGCACTCATCTTTACTTCAGCCTTTAGCCCAGCTGCTGCGGTAGGTGGCTTTGCAGGTGCCAGCATTCGGATGGCTATCCAAAATGGTGTGGCGCGAGGAGTCTTCTCTAACGAATCTGGTCTTGGTTCTGCTCCCATTGCAGCGGCTGCAGCTAAGACAAATGAGCCTGTCGAGCAAGGCTTGATTTCCATGACAGGAACCTTTATTGATACCCTTATTATCTGTACATTGACTGGTTTAACAATCTTGGTAACTGGTGTTTGGAGTGGTGATTTGAATGGAGTTGCCTTGACTCAGTCAGCCTTCTCTACAGTTTTTTCACATTTTGGACCTGCTCTTTTGACCATCTTCCTTGTACTCTTTGCCTTTACGACGATTCTCGGATGGAACTACTACGGAGAACGCTGTTTTGAGTTTCTCTTTGGTGTTCGTTTTATCTGGCTCTATCGTGTAGTCTTTGTGCTCATGGTCTTGTTGGGAGGTTTTATCGAGTTGGACATGGTCTGGATTATTGCTGATATTGTCAATGCCTTGATGGCTCTACCTAACTTGATTGCCCTTTTGGTCTTATCACCAGTCGTTGTTGCCGAGACTAAGAAGTATTTTAAGAACTAATCCAATCACACTTTTAGTGTGATTTTTTCATTTCATAGACATTTCTTATCAAGGCGATTGAAAATATATATTATCCAAGTGGAAAATTCTATGATAGACTAAATGACAATAAAATGAAAAGAGGTTTCTTATGACAACATTTACCATCCACACAGTAGAATCAGCACCAGCAGAAGTAAAAGAAGTTCTTGAAACAGTACAAAAAGATAACAATGGCTATATTCCCAACCTAATCGGTCTCTTGGCCAATGCCCCAACCGCGCTTGAAGCTTACCGAACTGTCGGAGCCATCAACCGTCGCAATAGCCTGACACCCGTTGAGCGTGAGGTGGTGCAAATCACGGCAGCCGTAACCAATGGTTGTGCTTTCTGCGTGGCTGGACATACTGCCTTTTCAATCAAACAAATCCAGATGAATGATGATCTTCTCCAAGCTCTCCGCAACCGCACTCCGATTGAAACAGATCCAAAACTAGATACTTTAGCTAAGTTTACCTTGGCGGTCATCAATACCAAAGGGCGTGTAGGAGATGAAGCCTTGGCTGAATTTTTGGAAGCTGGCTACACGCAACAAAATGCCTTGGATGTGGTTCTGGGTGTTAGTCTTGCTAGCCTTTGCAACTATGCCAACAACCTAGCCAATACGCCTATTAACCCAGAATTACAACCTTATGCATAATTCATATCTGAGCAAAAAATGAAGTCTGAAATGAACAGACTTCGTTTTTTAAGTCCTCATTTAAGCGCTTTTATGCTATACTAATAATAACATGATTATTGGAGGCTCGGATGAAAAAGCTCCCCTTGGTATTCTCTGGCTGTTTATTAGGTTTAGCAGGTGCAGGAAATTTGATTGCAGATACTTGGCCAGTTCTGTCGCATTTATTGAGTCTGATTGGTCTAGTGTTGTGGATTTTCTTTTTGATTCTTCATCTTTTTAATTGGGAAGAAACCAAGCAAGAATTGACCAAGCCCCCTCTTTTATCTGGGATGGCCACTTTTCCCATGGCTGGGATGATTTTATCGACCTATGTCTTTCGCGTGTTTCCTCATCTTCCTTTAGTAGCACAAGGGATCTGGTGGTTTTCATTTTTCTTGGATTTAGCTTTGATTGCTACTTTTACCATCAAATTTGCCTGTCCAGGTCGGAGGGTCAATGCCACTCCTAGCTGGACGGTGCTCTATGTGGGGATAGCTGTGGCAGCCTTGACCTATCCTCTGGTAGGCATTATCGAAATTGCCTATGCGACCTTGAGTTTTGGTTTTGTCTTGACCTTCTATCTCTATCCGCTTATTTATAGCGATTTAAAGAAAGATCCACTCCCAGTGGCCTTGCTTGGACAGGAAGGAATCTACTGTGCTCCCTTTTCCCTACTCTTAGCCTCTCTAGTTCGAGTTGGAGGAGCAGGCCTACCGACTTGGCTCTTGATTGTCATGATTTTGGCATCTCAATCCTTCTTTTTCTTTGTTTTAACTCGCCTACCCAATATTTTAAAACAAGGCTTTCAACCAGCCTTCTCAGCCCTAACCTTCCCAACCATTATCACAGCTACTTCGCTCAAGATGGCTCAGGGGATCTTGAAACTTCCATTTCTGGATTATCTGGTATTGGCTGAAACCGTTATTTGCCTCACTATTTTATTCTTTGTCTTGGGTGCTTATCTGATTTGGTTACGAAAAAAGGTCTAGCTATTTTCTAGCTAGGCCTTATTTTTTTATGGTTTGATAACTTCAGCTCCACCCATATATGGACGAAGTGCTTCTGGAATAGTTACAGAACCATCTGCATTTTGGTAGTTTTCAAGAATGGCAGCAACCGTACGTCCAACTGCAAGTCCAGAACCGTTCAAGGTGTGAAGGAGTTTCACCTTGCCATCGGCTTCATCACGGTAACGGATTTGGGCACGACGAGCTTGGAAATCTTCTGTATTTGAACAACTTGAGATTTCACGATAGGTATTTTGGGCTGGAATCCAAACTTCCAAGTCGTAAGTTTTGGCGGCTGAGAAGCCCATATCCCCAGTAGAGAGGGCAACGACACGGTACGGAAGATTGAGTTTTTGAAGAATATTTTCAGCGTTGGCTGTCATCTTTTCCAATTCTTCGTAAGATTCTTCTGGTTTGGCAAATTTGACCATTTCAACCTTGTGGAATTGGTGTAGACGAATCAAGCCACGTGTATCACGACCAGCAGAACCAGCTTCAGAACGGAATGATGGACTCATAGCGGTAAAGTAGATTGGTAGGTCTTTACCGTCAAGGATTTCATCACGGTAGTAGTTTGTTAGAGGAACTTCAGCTGTAGGAATGAGGACATAATTAGTGTCTTTCAATTCAAAAGTATCTTCCTTAAATTTTGGATATTGACCAGTACCAAACATAGAGTCATGGTTAACAATGTATGGTGTGATAACTTCCGTATAGCCTTCTTTACCATGCTCATCCAACATAAAGTTGTAGATAGCACGTTCTAAACGAGCCCCAAGTCCTTTATAGAAGAGGAAGCGAGCTCCTGTTACCTTACCACCGCGTTCCCAGTCAAGGATACCCAAGTCTTCACCAAGATCCCAGTGAGCTTTTGGCTCGAAGTCAAACTCGCGCGGAGTACCCCAACGGCGAACTTCCACATTGTCATCTTCATCAGCCCCAACAGGAACGCTGTCGGCAGGGATGTTTGGAAGAGTAGTGGTAAATTCTGTCAATTTAGCATCGATGTCCGCCAACTCAGCATCCAAGGCTTTGACTTCAGCAGATAGGGTTTGCATAGCAGCAATCTTGTCATCTGCATTTTCCTTGTTGCGCTTGGCTTGGGCAATCTCAGCTGAAACTGTGTTGCGTTCTGCCTTGAGGTTTTCAACCTTGACCAAGATGTCACGACGTTTAGCATCGATTTCTTTCATCTCGTTTAAGACAGCAGGATCTACACCACGTGTAGCTAATTTTTCAGCGACAGCATCAAAGTCTGTACGAATACGTTTAATATCTAACATAAGAACTCCTTTATGAAAAAACACACCTGACAAAGCGTTGGAGTGGCAGGGCCACGGTTCCATCCAACTTCACAGGTGTGCACTTGATTGTGTATGTAATTGTTACTAACGGTAGAATTTCACCTATCCCTCCTATCTGCTCGCAGCACCCGCAGACTTTCTGAAAGAAGAGGATAACCTACTTATCCGTTGCTATGATTATACTAAAGTTTCTACTTTTTTGCAAATAGATTTTTAAGTTTTTGTCCAATGGTCTGGAGTAGAGTCGGAAGTTTCACAACCTTTTCGTTTCCTAATTTTTCCCGAGCGATTTTTAGGATAGCTCCAGAGTCTTTTGAAGCAAAGAGGAATTTACCTTGATCGGTAAAGACTTCAAAGTGGCGGCTGATCTTGCGACCACTTACGTTGGCTCCGATTTGCTGAATGCTGGACCAGGGGATTTGGATATATTGTTCGACATTGACATCAGGATAAAACTCTAAGGCTTGATCCCCGACTAAAAATTTTCCAACTTTTCCAGAGATAGAGAGGTAAGATGTCCCAGTGGTTTGGAGGTCAATGACTTGATTGAGTGATTGGGCCATGATTAGTCTTCCTTACTTTCATCGAAAAAGGCATGATAGAGAGCCTTGATAGCGGCCTTCTCTTGCTCTTTATTGACAACAAACATGATGGAAACTTCACTTGAACCTTGGGACATCATCTGGATGTTGATTTTATTCTCAGACAAAGCCCGTGTTGCAGTAGCAGTTACCCCGATATGACTCTTCATCTTTTCTCCAACAATCATAATGATGGAAAGGTCATGTTCGATTTCAGCATGGTCCACTTCAGCCTTTTGAACGAGTTGACGTAGAATTTCTTCTTCTTTGATAGGAGTCAATTCGCGGGAGCGGAGAATGATTGAAAGATCGTCAATACCTGTAGGCATGTGTTCCCAACCGATGTTGAGGTCCTCAAGGATTTGCAGAACCTTGCGACCAAACCCGACTTCGCGGTTCATGAGGTATTTAGACATGTTGATGCTGACGAATCCTGAGTCACCCGCAATCCCTACTACTGGGAATTTATCACTACTGTGTTCTAAAACAATGCGTGTTCCTGGGTGATCAGGGTTGTTGGTATTCTTGATAACAAGAGGAATTTTTCCGCGGTAGGCAGGAAGAAGGGCTTCATCATGAAGGACTGAAAATCCAGCATATGCCAACTCACGCATTTCACGGTAGGTTAATTCAGGAATGGAGTGCGGTTGGTGGATAATACCAGGATGGGCAGCAAAGATACCATCTACGTCTGTAAAGTTTTCATAGAGATCAGCCTTAACACCTGCTGCAATGATAGAACCTGTGATATCTGAACCTCCACGTGAAAAAGTACAGATTTGATTTTCTTTAGTCACACCAAAGAAACCAGGGATAACAAGGACTTCGTTGCTATCAGCCAAGCCTTCAATCTTGTCATAACTAGATGGGATGATGCGTGCGTTTCCTGGTTCACTTGTGACAACGATCCCAGCTTCTCTTGGGTGAACATAGCGTGCATCGATACCGTTTTGGTTAAAGTAGGCTGCAATCAATTTGGCATTGTTATTTTCTCCAGCCGCTAGGAAGGTATCATAGAGAAATTCATTGTCCTCTATAGGAAGAGTTGCCAAGGCCCGAATACTTTTAGAGATTTTTTCTAAAACAGCAGGTTTTAACTCTAGTTCACTAACCATAGCGGCATAACGGTCAATGATCCAGCTTTGGCTAGCACTGATGTCATTTCCAGCCACATAGTCGCGATAGTATTTAATCAAAGCATCAGTCACCTTGGTATCTTCAGCATTGCGTTTGCCGGGTGCAGAAACGACTACAAAACGGCGTTCTTTATCACTTTTAACGATGTTTAAAACTTTTTCTAACTGACCAGCAGAGGCAAGCGAGCTTCCACCAAATTTTACAACCTTCATAAGGACTCCTCAAGTAAGTATTTTATACGATTATAGCAGAAAGAGGGGCATTTTTCAATGAAGAAAATAACTTCCTATTATAATAGAAGAAAACACTAACTTATTCTGAAAAGCGATAACGATTTAAAAGTAAGGGTGTCAAATTTTACTCACACTCATAAATGATGGGTGAATAATCAGCTGAGACACTTTCCTTTAGTTTTTCCTTGCCTCTTTATCCAAAAAAAGGTATACTTTGATGATAAAACAATTTCATTGCCTTACAAAAGAAAAGGAGAAGCTATGAATCATATCTTATATCAGATCGTAGATGATCTTGCTATCATTACTTTGAATCGTCCCGAAGTGGCAAATGGTTTTCATATCCCAATGTGTGAGGAAATTTTAGAAGCTTTGACTCTAGCGGAGCAGGATCAAGCTGTGCAGTTCATCTTGATTAATGCGAATGGGAAGGTCTTTTCGGTTGGAGGAGACTTGGTTGAGATGAAACGCGCAGTAGATGAAGATGATATCCCTTCTTTGAATAAGATTGCAGAATTAGTCAATACAATTTCTTTTAAAATCAAGCAAATTCCTAAACCTGTTTTGATGGAGGTAGATGGAGCGGTTGCTGGTGCTGCAGCAAATATGGCAGTAGCAGTTGATTTCTGTTTGGCGACTGACAAGGCAAAATTCATTCAAGCCTTTGTCGGAGTGGGATTGGCGCCAGACGCTGGTGGGATTCATCTCTTGAGTCGTAGTATCGGGGTAACACGGGCTGCACAACTTGCTATGACAGGTGAAGCCTTAACTGCTGAAAAAGCGCTAGAATGGGGCGTGGTATACCGTGTTTGTGAAGTTGACAAATTAGAAAAAACAAGAGAACAAGTTCTGAAAAAATTAAGAAGAGGTTCAGCAAACTCATACGCAGCGATTAAAAAGTTAGTTTGGGAAAGTCAATTTAAGGATTGGCAGAATTATGCTGAATTAGAATTGAAACTACAAGAATCGTTATCTCTAACTGAAGATTTTAAAGAAGGAGTTCGAGCGCATTCTGAAAGAAGAAGACCGAAATTTACAGGAATGTAAAAAAATACTTGCACAATTTTTTGAAGTTTGATATACTTCTTTTATCAAATGCTTTGATTGTGAAAGTTTTTTAGAAGGAGGGAAACGATTTGGACTACCAACAAGTAAATGATTATCTAACATCTATTTTCAACAATGTCCTTGTGATCGAGGAGGTTAGCTTACGAGGTAGTCGATTCAAAGACATCTCCATCAAAGAAATGCAACACGATTGATGTGATTGGAAAGTTTCCGGAGGCAACACCAAGCAAGGTTTCAAAGGAACTGATGGTAACTCTTGGAACGGTTACAACTAGCTTGAATAACCTGGAAAGAAAAGGTTATATTGAGCGTATTCGTTCTGATCAGGATCGACGTGTGGTCTATCTGCATTTGACCAAGAAAGGTCGGTTAGTCCATCGTCTTCATAGACGTTTTCACAAGGCAATGGTCGAAAAAATCATCGATGGCATGAGTCCTGAGGAAATAGAAGTTATGGGTAGAGGATTAATCAATCTTTATCAATTTTTGGAGGATTTGAAATAATGGCTTTTGCAAAGATAAGCCAGGTTGCTCATTATGTTCCAGAGCAAGTGGTCACTAATCATGACTTAGCCCAAATCATGGACACAAGCGATGAGTGGATTTCAAGTCGGACAGGAATTAAACAGAGACATATCTCAAAAACAGAGTCTACAAGTGATTTGGCGACAGAAGTAGCTAAGAGCTTGTTGGCTAAAGGGAGCTTAACAGCGGATCAGATTGATTTTATTATTGTAGCGACGATTACCCCAGACTCGATGATGCCTTCCACAGCAGCTCGAGTTCAGGCAAATATCGGAGCGCATAGAGCTTTCGCCTTTGATCTGACAGCAGCTTGCAGTGGCTTTGTATTCGCTCTCTCAACTGCAGAAAAGTTTTTAAGTTCTGGACAGTTAAAAAAAGGGATTGTTATCGGGGCTGAAACCTTATCCAAGGCAGTTGATTGGTCAGATCGTTCGACAGCTGTTCTCTTTGGGGATGGTGCTGGTGGGGTTCTCTTGGAAGCGAGCGAAACACGTCACTTCCTTGTGGAAAGTCTCTATACAGATGGCTCTCGGAGCGAGTGTTTGACCTATGGTCAAACGGCTTTGGCTTCTCCTTTCTCAGATCAAGAAGCAGTTCCTGCTTTTTTGAAGATGGATGGACGAGCAGTTTTTGATTTTGCAAATCGTGATGTTGCTAGATCGATCAAAGAAACCATTGAAAATGGTCCAATCGCAGCATCGGAATTGGATTATCTCTTGCTTCATCAGGCAAATATCCGCATTTTGGATAAGATGGCTAAGAAGATCGGCGTAGACCGAGACAAGCTTCCTGCCAATATGATGGAGTATGGAAATACCAGTGCAGCAAGTATCCCGATTTTGCTCTCAGAGTGTGTGGAGAATGGCAAGATTCGTTTAGATGGTAGCCAGACGATTCTCCTATCAGGCTTCGGTGGAGGTTTGACATGGGGCACACTCATTCTTACAATCTAGGTAATCATGTGGTAAACACATAGTTATAAATTTTTTATATTTTAAAGGAGTCCTATCATGGCAGTATTTGAAAAAGTACAAGAAATTATCGTTGAAGAACTTGGGAAAGACGCATCAGAAGTAACACTTGAATCTACTTTTGATGATTTGGATGCAGATTCATTGGACTTGTTCCAAGTAATCTCTGAAATCGAAGATGCTTTCGATATCCAAATCGAAGCAGAAGATAACTTGAAAACAGTTGGTGACTTGGTTGCCTACGTTGAAGAGCAAACAAAATAATTAACATATTACTAGAAGGAGTAGGGGAAACCCACTCCCTCTTGTTTAGGTAATAGTTTGAAACTCAAACGATAAACTCATCGAACTATTACGTAAGCAAGGAATGATGGAGGCACTATGAAAACACGTATTACAGAATTATTGAACATTGATTATCCTATCTTTCAAGGAGGAATGGCCTGGGTTGCGGATGGTGACTTGGCTGGTGCAGTATCAAAAGCTGGTGGTCTAGGGATCATCGGTGGTGGGAATGCACCGAAAGAGGTCGTAAAGGCTAATATCGATAAAATCAAATCACTTACGGACAAACCTTTTGGTGTCAACATCATGCTCTTGTCACCTTTTGTAGAAGACATCGTTGATCTCGTGATTGAAGAAGGGGTCAAGGTGGTTACAACTGGTGCAGGAAATCCAAGTAAATACATGACTCGTTTCCATGATGCAGGAATTACTGTTATTCCTGTTGTTCCAAGTGTTGCTTTGGCAAAACGCATGGAAAAAATTGGTGCAGATGCGGTTATTGCAGAGGGAATGGAAGCCGGTGGACATATTGGTAAATTAACAACGATGACCTTGGTTCGCCAAGTTGCTGCAGCTGTTTCAATTCCAGTTATCGCAGCTGGAGGAATTGCGGACGGTGAAGGTGTCGCTGCAGGCTTTATGCTTGGTGCTGAGGCTGTTCAAGTTGGTACGCGTTTCGTAGTAGCTAAGGAATCTAACGCCCATCCAAAATACAAGGAAAAAATCTTAAAAGCGCGTGATATCGATACGACTATTTCCGCTCAACACTTTGGACATGCTGTTCGTGCCATTAAAAATCAGTTGACACGTGACTTTGAGCAGGCTGAAAAAGATGCCTTTAAACAAGAAAATCCAGATTTAGAAATCTTTGAACAAATGGGAGCTGGTGCTCTTGCTAAAGCCGTTGTTCATGGAGATGTAGAAGGTGGATCTGTCATGGCAGGTCAGATCGCTGGTTTGGTTTCTAAAGAGGAAACTGTCGAAGAAATCCTAAAAGATCTATACTATGGCGCAGCCAAAAAAATTCAAGAAGAAGCCTCTCGTTGGGCAGGAGTTGTAAGAAATGACTAAAACAGCCTTTCTATTTGCGGGTCAAGGTGCTCAGTATCTAGGGATGGGGCGTGATCTCTATGATCGCTATCCTATCGTCAAGGAAACAATTGACCAAGCCAGTCAGGTTTTGGGTTATGATCTTCGTGACTTGATTGATAAGGAAGAAACCAAGTTAAACCAGACTCGATATACGCAGCCAGCTATTTTAGCGACTTCGGTTGCTATTTACCGACTATTGAAAGAAAAGGGTTACCAGCCAGATATGGTAGCAGGATTGTCTCTTGGAGAATATTCTGCTCTTGTAGCAAGTGGTGCCTTGGACTTTGAGGATGCAGTTGCCTTGGTTGCTAAACGTGGTGCTTATATGGAAGAAGCTGCACCTGCAGGCTCTGGAAAGATGGTTGCCGTTCTTAATACTCCGGTTGAAGTGATTGAGGAAGCTTGCAAAACTGCTTCTGAAGTCGGTATAGTCACTCCAGCTAACTACAATACTCCAAGCCAAATCGTCATTGGTGGTGAAGTTGCTGCAGTTGACCGTGCGGTCCAACTCTTGCAGGAAGCAGGAGCAAAACGATTGATTCCTTTAAATGTATCGGGTCCTTTCCATACAGCCCTACTTGAGCCAGCCAGTCAGCAACTAGCTGGAGCTCTTGAGGGAGTGAGTTTCGCTGATTTCACTTGCCCACTAGTCGGAAATACGGAAGCTGCTGTTATGGAAAAAGGTCGAATCCAAGAGCTTTTGACGCGTCAGGTCAAAGAACCTGTTCGTTTTTATGAAAGTATTGCTGTGATGCAGGATGCTGGGGTAACCAACTTTATTGAAATTGGTCCTGGCAAGGTCCTATCAGGCTTTGTCAAAAAAATCGATAAAACAGCTCAGCTAGCTAACGTTGAAGACCAAGCAAGCTTGGATGCTTTGTTAGGAAACTAATGATCCCTTCTCCCACAAAATACAACAGGAAATAGGAGAAATAGAATGCAACTTACAAATAAAAATGTCTTTGTAACAGGTTCAAGTCGTGGTATCGGACTTGCCATTGCTCACAAATTTGCCCAACTAGGCGCTAATGTAGTTTTGAATAGTCGTGGAGCAATCTCAGAAGAATTGCTGGCTGAGTTTTCAAACTACGGCGTCAAAGTAGTACCGATTTCAGGTGATGTTTCAGACTTTGCAGATGCCAAGCGTATGGTAGATCAAGCGATTGCGGAACTCGGTTCTGTTGATGTATTGGTCAACAATGCTGGGATCACTCAAGATACGCTTATGCTCAAGATGAACGAGGAAGACTTTGAAAAAGTGATTAAGATCAACTTGACAGGTGCTTTCAACATGACGCAAGCTGTCTTGAAACAGATGATCAAGGCGCGTGAAGGTGCGATCATCAACATGTCTAGTGTGGTCGGTCTGATGGGAAATATCGGACAAGCCAACTATGCAGCTTCTAAAGCAGGTTTGATTGGTTTTACCAAGTCAGTTGCACGTGAAGTTGCCAATCGCAACGTACGCGTAAATGCTCTTGCACCAGGGATGATCGAGTCAGATATGACTGCTGTTTTGTCTGATAAGGTCAAGGAAGCAACATTGGCCCAAATCCCAATGAAACATTTTGGTCAAGCAGAACATATCGCAGATGCTACAGTGTTCCTGGCTGGACAGGATTATTTGACTGGACAAGTTCTCGCTGTTGATGGCGGACTTAGCATGTAAAAAATAAGGAAAGATATAGGTAAGACAGATGAAACTAAATCGAGTTGTAGTAACAGGTTACGGATTGACCTCTCCTATCGGAAATACTCCAGAAGAATTTTGGAACAGTTTGCAAACTGGGAAGATTGGAATTGGAGAAATCACTAAATTTGACCACAGCGAATTTGCTGTGCACAATGCGGCAGAAGTTCAAGATTTCCCATTTGATAAATACTTTGTCAAAAAAGATACCAACCGTTTTGACAATTATTCTTTGTATGCCTTGTATGCGGCTCAAGAAGCGGTGACAAATGCAAATCTTGATGTAGAAGCAATTGATAAAGATCGCTTTGGTGTCATCGTGGCTTCTGGTATTGGGGGAATTAAAGAAATCGAAGATCAGGTTATCCGTCTTCATGAAAAAGGTCCAAAACGCGTTAAACCAATGACACTTCCAAAAGCCTTGCCAAATATGGCTTCAGGAAATGTTGCTATGCGTTTCGGAGCAAACGGTATCTGTAAATCAATCAATACAGCCTGTGCCTCATCAAACGATGCCATTGGGGATGCCTTCCGTTCTATCAAGTTTGGTTTCCAAGATGTCATGTTAGTTGGTGGATCAGAATCATCTATCACTCCTTTTGCCATTGCTGGATTCCAAGCTTTGACAGCCCTATCAACTACAGAAGATCCAGCTCGTGCTTCTATTCCATTTGACAAAGACCGTAACGGTTTTGTCATGGGAGAAGGTTCTGGAATGCTGGTTCTTGAAAGTCTTGAACATGCTGAAAAACGTGGTGCAACTATCTTGGCTGAAGTAGTTGGTTATGGTAATACCTGTGATGCTTACCATATGACTTCACCTCATCCAGAAGGTCAAGGTGCGATTAAGGCTATGAAGTTGGCTTTGGAAGAAGCAGAAATTTCTCCAGAGCAAGTGGCTTACGTCAATGCCCACGGAACTTCAACTCCTGCTAATGAAAAAGGAGAAAGTGGTGCGATTGTAGCTGTCCTTGGTAAAGAAGTACCTGTATCTTCAACCAAGTCCTTTACAGGACACTTGCTTGGTGCTGCAGGGGCAGTAGAAGCCATCGCTACCATTGAAGCCATGCGTCATAACTATGTACCAATGACAGCTGGAACAAGTGAGTTGTCAGACTATATCGAAGCGAATGTCGTTTATGGACAAGGATTGGAGCAAGAAATCCCTTATGCTATTTCAAACACTTTTGGTTTTGGTGGACACAATGCGGTTCTTGCTTTCAAACGTTGGGAGAATAAATAATTATGAATTTAAATGAGATCAAGGACTTGATGGCTCAATTTGACCAATCAAGTTTGAGAGAATTTTCTTATAAAAATGGAACGGACGAATTGCAGTTCAGTAAGAATGAAGCAAGAATGGCTTCTGAAGTACCAGCTCAAGTTGTTCCAGCGCCAGCTGCAGTAGCTGCAAGTCCAGTAGTTTCGGCCCCTTCAACTCCAGTTGAGAGTGCAGTGGAAGAAGCTCCAGCACCAGCTGAAACGACGGTTGCTCCAGCGGGTGATGTCGTTGAAAGTCCACTTGTAGGGGTGGCTTACTTGGCTGCTGGACCAGATAAACCTGCCTTTGTCACAGTCGGAGACAGTGTTAAAAAAGGTCAGACTTTGGTGATCATCGAAGCCATGAAAGTCATGAATGAAATCCCTGCACCTAAGGATGGTGTGGTGACAGAAATTCTCGTTTCAAATGAAGAAATGGTTGAGTTCGGTAAAGGATTGGTACGTATCAAATGATCGATATTCAAGGAATCAAAGAAGCTCTACCCCATCGCTACCCCATGCTCCTAGTGGACCGTGTCTTGGAAGTGAGCGAGGATACCATTGTTGCCATTAAAAATGTGACCATCAACGAACCTTTCTTCAATGGTCATTTTCCACAATACCCAGTCATGCCAGGTGTTCTTATCATGGAAGCCTTGGCTCAGACTGCTGGTGTCTTGGAATTGTCCAAACCTGAAAATAAAGGGAAACTGGTCTTCTATGCTGGCATGGACAAGGTTAAGTTCAAGAAGCAAGTTGTACCAGGTGACCAATTAGTCATGACGGCTACTTTTGTCAAACGTCGTGGTACGATTGCTGTGGTTGAAGCAAAGGCTGAAGTAGATGGTAAGCTTGCAGCGAGTGGTACTCTTACCTTTGCAATTGGAAACTAAGGAGGATCTCCATGTTTCGTAAAATTTTGATTGCCAACCGTGGTGAGATTGCGGTTCGCATTATTCGAGCTGCGCGTGAATTGGGTATTGCGACCGTGGCAGTTTATTCAACTGCTGATAAGGAAGCTCTTCACACACTCCTAGCGGATGAAGCTATCTGTATCGGACCTGGTAAGGCGACAGAATCTTATCTCAATATCAATGCGATTTTGTCTGCTGCAGTCTTGACAGAAGCAGAAGCCATCCACCCAGGTTTTGGTTTTCTTAGCGAAAACTCCAAGTTTGCCACGATGTGTGATGAAGTGGGGATTAAGTTTATCGGCCCTTCTGGGGCTGTAATGGATACCATGGGAGATAAGATCAATGCGCGTGAGCAAATGATCAAGGCTGGAGTTCCAGTTATCCCAGGGTCTGATGGTGAAGTTCACACGGCTGAAGAGGCACTTGCAGTTGCAGAAAAAATTGGCTATCCAGTCATGCTTAAGGCATCGGCAGGTGGTGGTGGAAAAGGGATTCGTAAGGTTGAAAAGGCAGAAGACTTGGTCGCAGCCTTTGAAACAGCATCCAGTGAAGCTAAGGCCAATTTTGGAAATGGCGCTATGTATCTTGAGCGTGTGATTTATCCAGCTCGCCATATTGAGGTTCAGATCCTTGCGGACCAAGAGGGTCATGTTGTCCATCTTGGTGAACGGGACTGTTCACTCCAACGGAATAACCAAAAGGTCTTAGAAGAAAGCCCATCCATTGCGATTGGCAAAACCCTTCGTCATGAAATTGGTGCTGCAGCCGTTCGTGCAGCAGAGTCTGTAGGCTACGAAAATGCAGGAACGATTGAATTTCTTCTCGATGAAGCGAGTGGCAATTTCTACTTCATGGAAATGAATACTCGTGTGCAAGTGGAGCACCCAGTCACAGAGTTTGTTTCAGGTGTTGATATCGTGAAGGAACAGATTCGCATTGCTGCCGGTCAACCTTTACCTTTCAAACAAGAAGATATCGTCCTACGAGGTCATGCTATCGAGTGCCGGATCAATGCGGAAAATCCAGCATTTAACTTTGCTCCAAGCCCAGGTAAAATTACCAATCTCTATCTACCAAGTGGTGGAGTTGGCTTGCGCGTGGACTCAGCAGTTTATCCAGGTTATACTATTCCCCCTTACTATGATAGTATGATTGCTAAAATCATTGTTCATGGGGAGAATCGTTTTGATGCTCTTATGAAGATGCAACGGGCACTTTATGAACTTGAGATTGAAGGAGTGCAAACCAATGCGGATTTCCAGCTGGATCTAATTTCAGACCGTCGGGTTATCGCTGGGGACTACGATACTTCCTTCCTGATGGAAACTTTCTTGCCACATTACCAAGAAAAAGAATAGACTTTCAAAGAGTATGAGAACTAAAAGGGGGATTTATGGCTCTATTTAGTAAAAAGGATAAGTATATTCGGATCAATCCTAATCGATCCGTAAGGCAGGCACCACAAGCCAAGCCTGAGGTGCCTGATGAACTCTTCTCCAAGTGTCCTGGATGTAAGCACACCATTTATCAAAAGGACCTTGGGAGTGAGCGCATTTGTCCCCATTGTAGCTATACTTTCCGTATTTCAGCCCAAGAGCGCTTGGCTCTAACAGTTGATTCTGATAGCTTTGTGGAGATGTTTACAGGAATTGAAACTCAAGATCCCTTGAACTTTCCTGGTTACCAGAAAAAACTGGCTAGCATGCGTGAAAAAACAGGACTGGATGAAGCTGTCCTGACTGGTACAGCTAGCATCAAGGGACAAAAAGTTGCCCTTGGGATCATGGATTCAAACTTTATCATGGCGTCGATGGGAACCGTTGTGGGTGAAAAAATCACGCGCTTGTTTGAATATGCGACAGTTGAAAAGTTGCCAGTTGTACTTTTTACGGCTTCTGGCGGTGCCCGTATGCAAGAAGGGATTATGAGCTTGATGCAGATGGCTAAGATTTCTGCGGCAGTTCAACGCCATTCCAAGGCAGGACTTTTTTACCTGACGATTTTGACGGATCCGACAACAGGAGGAGTTACTGCTTCCTTTGCCATGGAGGGTGACATTATCCTAGCAGAACCCCAGAGTTTGGTTGGTTTTGCAGGGCGTCGTGTTATCGAAAATACAGTTCGTGAGACCTTGCCGGATGACTTCCAAAAGGCAGAGTTCCTGCTTGAACATGGATTTGTGGATGCAATTGTCAAACGGAGAGAACTACCAGATACAATTGCTAAATTAGTGAGATTGCATGGAGGAAGTCGCGGATGAATATTGCAAAAATAGTCAGAGAGGCACGCGAGCAGAGTCGTTTGACAGCCCTTGATTTTGCCAATGGAATCTTCGATGAATTTATCGAATTGCATGGAGACCGTTCTTTCAGAGATGACGGTGCGGTCATTGGCGGAATTGGCTGGTTAGGTGACCAAGCAGTCACAGTCGTCGGAATCCAAAAGGGAAAAAGTCTTCATGACAACCTCAAACGGAACTTTGGGCAACCCCATCCAGAAGGCTATCGCAAGGCTCTTCGCTTGATGAAACAGGCAGAAAAATTTGGTCGTCCAGTTGTAACCTTCATCAACACTGCTGGAGCTTACCCAGGTGTTGGAGCTGAGGAACGTGGACAAGGGGAAGCAATCGCTCGAAACCTGATGGAAATGAGCGACCTCAAGGTTCCAATCATCGCGATTATTATCGGTGAAGGAGGGTCTGGAGGTGCATTAGCACTAGCCGTTGCTGACCGTGTCTGGATGCTGGAAAATTCGATCTATGCCGTACTCAGCCCAGAAGGTTTTGCCTCTATCCTTTGGAAGGATGGAAGCCGTGCCATGGAGGCAGCAGAGTTGATGAAAATCACTTCACACGAACTCCTAGAAATGGGAATCGTAGACAAGGTAATCTCAGAAGCAGGGCTGTCAAGTAAAGAACTGCTAGGATGCGTTAAAAATGAATTGCGTGTAGAACTAGATAGGTTGCAAGAACTACCACTCGACCAACTTATCGAAGAACGTTACCAACGCTTTAGAAAATACTAAGAAAATTTAAAAGCTAGAACATTTTGTTCTAGCTATTTTGATAATAGAGCATGGATAAACATGAATACTCTAGATAAATAAGAAAAACAATCAATAGTATATCCTCTATATTGCCCTAATAGAGAGTTTACCATTAGGAGAGAAAGAATGAAAAAGACAATACATTTAGGAATCTGTTTGATTTTAATGTTCCTGTACATTTATTTAACGCCATTAGGGGCTATAACTCTAGCTAGAACCTTTGGTTTAGGAATGGACAGCTATATAATCTTCCTAGTTGGAGAAGTGTTACTTATTTTCTTTTTATTCGTTTTGTGGTTGAAAAAGAAGAAGATGCTCTTTATCTTCGAGAAAAAGGGTTGGCGCTGGTCTTATCTCGCTTTCTTGGTAGCTTGTTTCCTTATCTATTCTTTTTTAAATGGATTTAGAATGCAGAACATTCGATTGATTGACCATAGCTTTATTTTCCAAGACCTTCTTTCGGAACTTTACTTAAATGGACGAGAAACGACTCTATCAAGTCTTGTATTTTTAATCTTTAACATTTCGATTGTACCTGTTGTTGAGGAGACAATCTATAGGGGTTATTTTATGAATACCTTTTTCCCCCAGTCCAAGTACTATCTGGATGTTATCCTATCTGCTCTTATCTTTGGACTTAGTCATTTGATCCTAACTCACCGAGATCCTATCAGTTTGATTATTTATAGTTTAGGCGGTCTCTTCTATGCCCTTGTCTACCGTTGGACAAGGAACTTAAAAATTACCATCCTGTGCCATAGTTTTTTTAACTTTCTTATTTATGCAAAACCCATCTGGATTTTTGTTTATAATTATGTCTATTACCACTTTTTTAGATAGTGGTAGGCAAAGAAAAAAGTGTTTGATATCTGTCAAACACTTTTTCTATTTACTGTTCTTCTGTTACAAACTGGCTGAGCAGTCCGTTGATAAAACGGGCAGATTTTTGATCTGAGAAGTCCTTTGCAAGCTCGATAGCTTCATTAACAGCAACCAACTGTGGAGTGTCAAATGAAGTGATTTCAAAGACTCCCAAGCGAAGGAGGTTTCTTTCCACGAGCGTTAAACGCTCGATGGTCCAACCTGCTTTTAAATGCTGTGTGATTTGCTTGTCTAGTTCTTCCTTTTTAGCCTGAACACCAGAAACTAGCTCTGTCAAAAAGGCTGGAAGTTGCACATCCGTATCTTCACGATCATGAGTATAGGCGAAACGACAAGCAGTTTCGACATCCGTACCGAATTCAAGGCTTATGAGAGCTTGAAAAGCGCATTTACGGAGTTGGCGTCTAGATTCTAATAGTGGACTAGTCATTGAGGAAGTCCTCGTCAAATAGATCTTTCAATTCTGGTTTTGGTGTTTTATCTGGAACGATACCTGCAACGTGAATATTGATAGCAGCGAGTTCTACATCAGCCATATTGCGGACGGCATCTTTAACAGCTTTCTGGATAGCAACAGCTACCTTAGGAACTTTTACTCCGTACTCAAGGTAGAGATAGATATCTGCTGTGAGCTCTTCGTCCACGTTTTTAAGATAAACACCACGGCCAAGAGAAAGTTTTGAAAGGGTGTCAGATACTGATTTGTTTGAAAAAGAGTGAACACCCTCTACTTTTGCAGTAGCAATAGCAATGATTTTTTCAAGTACACGTGGGGCGATAACGATTTCGCCAAGTTGTTCTTCAATTCCCATAGAATGACCTCTTTCTAGAGATTAGGCACGAGAAACGTAAGTTCCTTCTGCAGTGTTGATAACGAGTTTTTGTCCTGCTTCGATGAAGTCTGGAACGTTTACGACAAGTCCAGTTTCCATCGTTGCTGGTTTACCAGAACCTGTAACAGTAGCACCTTTGATAGATGGTTGAGTTTCTGCAACTGTCAATTCGACAGTAGTAGGAACGGTAACACCAATCACTTCAGTTCCGTAGAATTGGATCTTCACATCAGAGTTTTCAAGGATGTAAAGCAATTCGTTTTCAACGTTGACAACAGGAATTTCGTATTGGTCGTAAGTTTCTGTGTTCATGAAGTAGGCTGTGTCATCCATTTTGTACAAGTATTGAGCTGGGACAGTCTCGATGATGGCTTGTTCAAATTTTTCCTCTGGACGGTAGCTTGTGTCAAATGTAGAACCAGTACGGACATCACGCAATTTCATACGCATGATTGTGTTTCCTTTACCTGGTTTGTGGTGGCTAGCTTCCAAAACGCGGATCAATTTTCCGTCAGCTGTTTCAAAGGTCATACCAGCCTTTAATTTACTTGCTTCAATCATGTTTTTACCTCTTTAATAAAATAATTTACTCTTTATTGTACCATAAAAGACAACATTACTCAAATGTCAGAAGGAGCTTAATTAGTTGACTGGTACGATATTTCCATCTTCGTCTTTGGTAACGAGGACGTATTTTCCATCGACTTCGATGTAAAAATTCTTGCTGGCAGTTTGTCCAGTGTTTTGAGCTGGTGCTTGATTTTGAACTTGTTGGCTTAGTTGACCACCCAGAGTTTGGCCAAGATTCATGCCCATAAACATGTTCATCCCATTGCCATTCCCTTCGTTGGCAGCTGCAGCAATAAGCGCTTCGTTACGAGCACGGCGTTCTTCGATTTCAATCGTGTTGTACTTCATTGCCACGAGCTCACTATCAAGCTTGCGAACGATATCAAGACTTTCTTGGTCGTAGCTGAGGTCTTCAAGCAAGATGTTAGTTGCTTCAATCCCGTAGAGACCTGTCCAAACCTTGTTGACCTCTTGTTTAGCGAGTTCGTTAAAGGTGTCTTGATTGGCATTGAGGCTATAGATATCTACCTTGTTTTCGTTGGTGTATTTGGCAATGGCAATCGCGATTTTCGGTGCGATATTTTGACGGAGCGTTCCTTGAGCTACATCTTGGAGAGTAAATGGCTGTCCGTCAGTAATTTGACGGCTAACAGAACTCACGTAGAAGAGGACTGGATCTGCTATTTTTACATCAAACAAGCCATAGAAACGGATGTTGAGCAGTTGTTGGTAACGTTCGCTGAAGTATTCGACCGCATTTTGTGTGCCGAACTTATTACCTGCAATAGGTTGCATGCGGATAAAGATAATTTCTTGTTGAGTGATGACTTGTCCACCAAAAGAGAAACGGTTTTTAAAGTTTTCCCAAGTGCCTTTTAAACCACCTTTTTCAAGGAGCCAGGCATTATCACCAGCTTGCCATTCGTGGCTACCAGCTTCGAGAACTTCACCAAGGAAGGTACCGTTGTTTACCAAAACAGCGCTATAACCTTGAGGAACGATAACCACACTGCCATCTGACAAAAGTCCAGTATTTTGATTGCTGTGACGAGAACGTCCATCTGGGTCTTTTGTGAGTAATTGTCCCTTGACGGCCAAGGCATCGCCAGAGACATTATCTGGAAGGACAATGGCTTCCTTGAATTTACTATCATTAAAACTATTTAAGCCTGCTGATAAGGCTGCACGTATAAATCCCATAATTCCTCCTAATTATAAAGCTCGTCTTCATCCACAACATCATAGGTATCCAGTACCCATTGGTTTGGACTGCGAGAGAGATTGGCACCACAGTAGTCGCACTCGCTAACTGCAGAGATTTTCAATGGGGCGCCACAGTTTGGACAGTGGTCGCTCACAACTTGGTCTGGATTGACTGCTTGGGTTTGGCTACCGTGTTGACGGATAAAGTTCAATTGATACACGGTGAAGAGATCTTTTTTAGGGTCTCCTTCAAGGACACGGCGAGTCTCATCGTCAATGACATAGTCCCGCAAGGTAGATGACAGGATCACCACTAAGGTATCGTTTCCGTCAGGATTTTCAATGAACTCCTTGATGCGAACATTTTCGATACAAACTTTCTCTAAAACATTAGTTGTTTTAGCACGAATATGGTCTTCGAGTTGGGTACTATGTTGAGAGTAGAGACTGGTACTTTCTAAAGCGCGGACAGAGTTCCAATTTTTCTCAGTCCAGGCAACCTGCAATTTAAGGTAGACTTCCTTAACCCAAGATGTGAAGGCTTCCGCGTCAAAGTTTGAATCCCCGTATTTCACACGACTAATGGCCAGTGTGTTGTGTTCAACTCGACGATGGAGCGTTTGATAATCATTACTAGTGTAGGTTGAACTCGAATCTCCAGACTTATTCTGCAAGGATTTGACGATAACAACTAGTATGATTCCTCCGACTAATATGAACATAAATCCTAAATAGGGAGAGCTAGCAGAACTGTCAGAGGATGATCCATATCCAGAGCGGTAGTAGTGGTAGGATGAGCCACCAGAACGACTTCCACCTCCACTTGAGCGGCTACTACTGCGGCTGCTCCCCCCACTTCTGGAATGTCCGACACCCGCATCAACGATTTGAGGCACGGATAGAAAAACAAGTAATAAACAGGTCATTAAAAGAGCGTAAAACTTTTTCATGTGTCTCCTAACTATATGATTGAAAAGGTAGAATTCTGAATTCGAATGATTATTAAACTATTTAATAACCTTTAAAAATCATCTAAGATATACTAGGCGTTATTTACTAGCATTTAGCTTCTTTATGGAATGGCGCTCGAGGAGCCATCCCACAATCCATCCTATTGCTAGCAAGTAATTTTCAAAAGCACCGATAGCATTTACAGGAGAGTGATACTCCATATAATTGAGTAAGTGATTTGTTCCTATTCCAATTCCGCCAATAATGAGAGCAAAAAGTGCGATTCGTAGATAGAACCAATCGTATTTAATATTGATAGCGAGAATAATAATCAATACAGCTAAATTCCATATTCCAATTTCTCGTTGCCAACCAGCAGATATTCCGTACCCGGAGTGGCTTCCCATGTATGATGGAAAGAAAATTTGTAGTATAGAAGCACCTAACATAGCGATGATGACTAAGACAAATAGCAATCGTAAAAATTTATTCATTTATTCCCCTTGTCTCATTCTCGTTTTAAAAGTAGAAAAAAGTGTATAAAGAGTAAATTACTCACTGTCTTTCAACTTAGCCAATTCCTGGGCAAGTAGTTTAAGAGCAACTTGTGGGTTGGCTTGGCCTTTGGTTGCCTTCATAAGGAATCCTGTGAAGGCCTTGTCTGCGTTCCGTTTGCCTGACTTGAAGTCGGCAACAGCAGCTTCGTTATCAGCAAAGACTTGGTGGATAATTGGAATCAAGATAGCTGGATCTGAGATTTGAACCAAGCCTGCTTTTTCCACGTATTCACGCGCGCCACCGCCATTTTTAGCCAGGTGGACAAAGACTTTCTTGGCAATCTTAGAAGAGATCGTGCCGTCTTCGATGATGGCAATCATTTCTACTAAGTTTTCTGGTGTCAATTTGATTTGTTCCAGTGTCTTACCTTCAGCGTTCAAGAACTGAGCGACTTCACCTTGGAGCCAGTTAGAGACTTGTTTGGCATCGCCACCGAGGGCAACAGCTTTTTCAAAGAAGTCAGAAGTGACTTTGTTTGCAGTCAACTGGCTAGCATCGTAGTCTGACAAGCCAAGATCAGATACGTAGCGCGCACGGCGTTCTTTTGGAAACTCTGGCAATTCTGTACGCATTTCCTCAATCCACTCATCTGAGATTTCAAAGAGTGGTAGGTCTGGTTCTGGGAAGTAGCGGTAGTCTGCAGCACCTTCTTTGACACGCATGAGGATGGTTGCCTTGTTAGCTTCATCGTAACGGCGTGTTTCTTGGCGGATTTGACCACCTGAGCGAAGGATTTCAGCCTGGCGTTGGACTTCGTATTCAAGCCCTTTACGGACGTTAGAGAAGGAGTTGAGGTTTTTCAACTCAGTCTTGGTACCGAATTTCTCTTGACCATAAGGGCGAAGGGAGATGTTAGCATCCACACGCATGGAACCTTCTTCCATCTTAACGTCAGAAATACCAGCGTACTGGATGACTTCCTTGAGGGCAGTTAGATAAGCATAGGCTTCTTCTGGCGAGCGCATGTCAGCCTCAGATACAATCTCAATCAATGGCACCCCTTGGCGGTTGAGGTCAACATAAGAGTAACCATCTGTACCGTGGGTGTTTTTACCAGCATCTTCCTCTAGATGAGCACGTTCGATACCGATTTTCTTAGTCGTACCGTCTTCTAGCTCCACTTCAATCCAGCCGTTGAAACCGATTGGCTCATCAAACTGAGAAATTTGGTAGGCTTTGGGATTGTCGGGATAGAAGTAGTTCTTGCGGTCAAAGTGCATCTTTTTGTGGATGTCCATGTTGAGGGCAAGAGCTGCCTTGATACCGGCATCGACAACCCCTTTATTGAGAACTGGCAGAACTCCTGGGAAGGACCAGTCAATCACGTTAGTGTTGGCATTTTGGTCATTTCCAAAGTGGGCAGAAGTAGGTGAGAAGATTTTTGAATTGGTGTTGAGCTCTACGTGGACTTCAAGTCCAATGACTGTTTCAAAGTTCATTAGTTGTCACCTCCAAAAATCACGGGTTGTTGTTTGTGGTAGTCTGTTGTCGCTTCAAAAGCAGCAGCAGCTTGGTAAATGGTTTCCTCAGAGTACTTAGGACCGATCAATTGCAGACCGACAGGTAGGCCTTGAGCAAATCCAGCAGGGATCGAAATTCCTGGGAGACCTGCCAAGTTGACTGGAATGGTCAAAAGGTCAGCCAAGTACATAGCAACGGGGTCATGGTTGAGGGAGTCCAAGTCATAGGCAACACTTGGAGCAGTTGGTCCCAAAATCAAGTCATAATCCGCAAAGACGTTTTCGAAATCTTGGATGATGAGGGTACGGACCTGACCAGCTTTCTTGTAGTAGGCATCATAGTAACCTGATGAAAGACTGAATGTACCAAGCATGATACGGCGTTTCACCTCTTCACCGAAACCTTGGCTACGGCTGTTTACATAGATTTCATCAAGGTTGGTCGCATCCTCTGCACGATAGCCGTAACGGATACCGTCAAAGCGTTGCAAGTTTGAGGATGCTTCTGATGAAGCAATGATGTAGTAAACGGCAACACCGTATTTTGAGTGAGGAAGACTCACTTCTTCGACGATAGCGCCAAGTTTCTCAAAGTGTTTGGCTGCCTTGATAATGGTTTCTTTAACTTCTGGGTCAATTCCTTCACCGAGGTATTCCTTAGGCAAAGCAATTTTCATGCCCTTGATGTCTTGCCCAATTTTTGAAGTAAAGTCGGCAATACGGACAGGAGCAGAAGTCGAGTCTTTGGCATCTTCGCTGGAAATAGCATTGAGCAAGAGAGCATTTTCCTTAACAGTAGGTGCAAAAGGTCCGATTTGGTCTAGCGAGCTACCAAAGGCAATGAGACCGAAACGAGAAACCGTTCCGTAGGTTGGTTTGAGACCAACAATCCCGTTGAAGGCGGCAGGTTGGCGGATAGAACCACCAGTATCAGAACCAAGTGACAAGCGGACTTGCCCAGAAGCTACAGAAGCCGCAGAACCACTTGATGAACCACCAGGAACCTTGCTGTGGTCCCAAGCATTTTTAGTGGCACCGTAGTAAGAAGTCTCACCTGATCCACCCATAGCAAACTCGTCCATGTTGGTTTTCCCAATGACAATCATGCCCTTAGCTTTTGCATTGGAAACGGCTGTCGCATCAAAGATAGGCTCGTAGTTGTAGAGCATTTTTGAGGCAGCAGTTGTGAGGATGCCGTCAGTAGAAATATTCTCCTTAACAGCCAGTGGAATTCCTGAAAGGACATTATCCGCGTCAATTCCAGCTTCATCAATAGCCTTAGCTTGAGCAAGAGCCTGCTCCTCAGCGATGGTGACAAATGAATTGAGGGCTTCCTCACGAGACTTGATATCTTCAAGTGTTGCTTGAGTTAGTTCAGTTGCTGAAATCTCCTTAGAAACAAGGAGATTGTGCAAGTCTTCAATGGTTTTATTGTTGAAAGTCATTAGGCATCTCCTCCATCGTCTAGGATAGCTGGTACCTTGATATAGTAGTTATCTTTTTCAGGTACGTTTTTAAACAAGCGATCACGATCAGTTCCTTCTTCGGCCACATCAGGGCGGAGTACGGTCTTACGGTCAGCCATCGTTGTAGTAGGTGCGACACCAGTTGTGTCTACTTCGCCCAGCAACTCAACCATGTCAACAATTTTAGACAAGGTTGTCGCAAAGGCAGCAGTTTCTTCTTCAGAGAATCTTAATTTTGAAAGATTGGCAACGTGTGTTACCTCTTCTTGCGTAATTTTCATCTTGCATCCTTTCGTGAAATGATGATTTTTAGTCTGTTCTATTTTACCATATTTTCCTATAAATAAGGGAGCCAAACTGAAAAGAAATAGAAATTGAAAAATCGCTTTTAATTCGCTATAATGGTTAAACTAGAGAAAAGAAAAAAATAAGAATTAGGATGGAAATATGTTCCATCAATTTATCACCAGATCTCAGACGGTTCCTCCTCCTATTCCGCTCTTTTGGTATGGAGCTATGATGCTTCTCTTAGTGCTGTGTATTTATGGAGCACTTGCTTATCACAAGAATCCGAAATTTGTCCGCTTGTTTAAGGGGATTCAGATCCTCCAGTTGCTAGCCCTATATAGCTGGTATGTTGGCTTTGGGATTCCATTTTCTAATAGTCTTCCATTTTACCATTGCCGTTTGGCTATGTTTGCGGTGGTTTTCTTGCCAGATAAATGGCGGAGCAAGCAGTATTTTGCCCTCTTAGGAGCAAGTGGAGCGGTCTTTGCCTTGGTTTACCCGGTTTTTGACCCCTATGATTTCCCCAACATTACCAGTTTTTCATTTTTGATTGGGCACTATGCCCTTCTAGTGAATTCCTTGGTTTACTTGATGAATCACTATGATAAGACCTTGCTCAAGAAATATATGATTGTAGCCTATACCTTTATCCTCAATCTCTTTCTAGTTGGGGTTAATCAGGTGACTGGTGGAAATTATGGTTTGTTAAACAAGACACCTTTTATTCCAGATGCTCCCTTGTGGCTAAAATACCTTCTTGTGTCCGTCATCCTTTCGCTGGCTCTGGTTCTCTTTGATATCTTGTTCAAGAAACGGTGGCAAAAGAGAAATAAGGTAAAATCAGTACTCTAGCTTACCTTTTCATCGGATGAGCGATTGAAAAACTCCCCAAAATTCGATATAATGGAGAGTTGAAAGGAATAGTAAAATCCAATGTAAACATCATTCTTAGCTACTGAAACAACTAAAAATAGAAAATCAAAGAAAGAGAAGATATGACTATTAAAGAAGAAATTAAGAAACGCCGTACCTTTGCCATCATCTCCCACCCGGACGCGGGGAAAACAACCATCACTGAGCAGTTGCTCTACTTTGGGGGCGAGATTCGTGAGGCTGGTACTGTAAAAGGGAAAAAAACAGGGACTTTTGCCAAGTCTGACTGGATGGATATCGAGAAACAACGTGGAATCTCAGTGACCTCTTCGGTCATGCAATTCGACTACGACGGCAAACGCGTCAATATCCTAGACACACCAGGGCACGAGGACTTCTCAGAAGATACTTATCGTACCTTGATGGCGGTGGATGCTGCGGTCATGGTGGTGGATTCTGCCAAGGGTATCGAGGCCCAAACCAAGAAATTGTTTGAGGTTGTCAAACACCGTGGGATTCCAGTCTTTACCTTTATGAACAAGCTGGATCGTGATGGTCGTGAGCCACTGGACCTCTTGCAAGAACTAGAAGAAGTCCTAGGTATTGCGAGTTATCCGATGAACTGGCCCATCGGGATGGGGAAAGCCTTTGAAGGCTTGTATGACCTCTATAACCAACGCTTGGAACTCTATAAAGGGGATGAGCGTTTTGCCAGTCTAGAAGATGGGGACCAGCTCTTTGGCAACAACCCATTCTACGAGCAAGTCAAAGAGGATATTGAACTTTTGAATGAAGCTGGAAATGAGTTTTCAGAGGAAGCTATTCTTGCAGGTGATTTGACTCCGGTATTCTTTGGGTCAGCCCTCACTAACTTTGGGGTGCAGACCTTCCTTGAGACCTTCCTTAAGTTTGCTCCAGAACCACATGGTCACAAGAAAACAGATGGCGAAATTGTGGATCCTTATGACAAGGATTTCTCAGGATTTGTCTTTAAAATCCAAGCCAACATGGACCCTCGTCACCGTGACCGTATCGCCTTTGTTCGTATCGTATCAGGTGAATTCGAGCGTGGAATGAGTGTCAATCTGCCTCGTACTGGTAAGACTGCCAAGCTTTCTAATGTCACTCAGTTTATGGCCGAAAGTCGTGAAAATGTGACCAATGCTGTTGCAGGTGATATCATCGGGGTTTATGATACGGGGACTTATCAGGTTGGAGACACCTTGACGGTTGGAAAAAACAAGTTTGAATTTGAACCACTGCCAACCTTTACCCCTGAGATTTTCATGAAAGTTTCTGCTAAGAACGTTATGAAACAAAAATCCTTCCACAAGGGGATTGAGCAATTGGTGCAAGAAGGAGCCATTCAGCTTTACAAGAATTACCAAACTGGTGAGTACATGCTAGGAGCTGTCGGACAACTCCAGTTTGAAGTCTTTAAGCACCGCATGGAAGGGGAGTACAATGCGGAAGTAGTCATGAGTCCAATGGGTAAAAAGACGGTTCGTTGGATCAAGCCTGAGGACTTGGATGAACGGATGTCCTCAAGCCGCAATATCTTGGCCAAAGACCGCTTCGACCAACCAGTCTTCCTCTTTGAAAATGACTTTGCCCTTCGCTGGTTTGCAGACAAGTATCCAGATGTTGAGTTGGAGGAAAAAATGTAACTCAGCACCAACAATTGGAACTAAAGTTCCTAATTGTTGGACGCTAGTCGCTATTTGGCGAACTAGCTAACTGCCTTACTAACTACGTTTGGCAAATAGAATCGATTTGCCAAACTCCGTGTCGTAGATTACGGCTATTAATTAGTATGGAATTTTGCTTAAATGCGTCTTAAAAAACTCCGCGAATGGTTTCGATTCGTGGATTTTTTGTTTGAATGTATAAACGGCCATCCTCGAGGTGGTCTTTTATTGTTTTCCAAACGCTAGTCCATGGGGTTTATGGTATACTAGTAGGACAGTTTATCTATGGGATGAGAGACTGTTTTTATGCAAGTCAAAAGGGGAAGGTCAGAAATGTGCACCTTTTCCTGAAAGAAACTAGAGAGAGAAAGAGATGTTTTTAGGAAGACGTCGGATATTTTTTAACCAATACTATGATAAAGCGATTTATTATGATCGCAAAACCCACGAACTTTTGGAGGCACCAAAGAGCAAGCTCTTGGATACAGAAAAGTCTAGCAAGATGAATCGCCACATCCCCCTATTAGTTGTCCTCTTCTTATCAAGTGGTAGTGGGTTGATTTCCTTCTTCCGCTTGTTTATACAAGGAACCTATACTATGTCTACCTTCTGGAGTGTTCTTCTCATTTGGCTAGGGCAGTTTGCTTTCATCACTATCCTTGTTGAACGCGCCTTGTATAGAAATGTCAACAGAGCTCAGGTGACTACTCAAACTATCTGTCTGGCGCTTATGGAAAAGTCAGAGGAAACAAAGGAAGCTGAGGCGGAGATGAGTGAAAAAGAGAGTCGCAATGCTACTCGCTGGATAAGAGCATTGCTTTCTCTGGTTCCCTTAGTTGGATTTTTCTACGCCTATAATTTTATTTGGAATTACCAAGAGAGGTTGGGCACTCCCATCGGAGGAGAGATTGTCAAGATTGTCCTAACAGGACTTTTATTAGGCTTGACATTTGTTCTTTATAACCAAAACAATTTACCCAGAATATTTGATATTCTGGATCGCTTTTATGCCAGAAAACTGAGCCTCATCTGTCGAGCAGACGACAATCCAGATGTCTATCTGGAAGTGAGTATGGGGACAGATGAAGAATTTGTCATCAAGGAAGTACAGAAGGACTAAGATCCGTTTTTGAAAGAGTGAGATAGAAAGAGGTAAAGTATGTTTTTTCTGAGACGTCGTCGGGTTTTTATCGGAGAATGCGATGGTCAGGCGGTTTACTATGACCAAAAGACTGGGGAGGCCTTGGCTGCTCCAAAGAGTGTCTTGCTCAATACGGAAGGTGCTTATAAGACCAATGCTTACATTCCTGAAATGGTTATTTTTCTGATGGCAGGTGGACCTGGTCTCTATGGCCTCCTTTCAGCTTTGGATATTGGTGTCTATAACTGGACCAGTTTGAGCTATGTTTTACTATTGTGGCTGGCTGAGTTTCTATTGTTTACCGCTATTCTTGAGCGAGGACTTTATAAAAATGTGCGCAAGGCTCAACCAACAACGGAGAAGGTGTTTTATTACGCAGTGTCACATAATTTGATGGTGAGGGACGAACACTTTGATCCAGCTGAGGCATCTGCTACGATCTATCGAATCACTCGTTACATCATACTTGCCTTTGTTATCTATCTTTTGTATGTTTTTTACGACTGCACTCAAAAATTTGGGCAACCGATCGAACGAGGTTATGATTTTTGGGGAGCAGGTATAATGTTCTTTGCGCTCTTTCTGTTTTATAACCAAAACAATCCCGTTCGTTTTGTGAAGATTATGAAGCTATACAGCCAAGGGAAAATCTTGTTCAAGAAAGAACCGGAGAACGAAACGTGTAACTAGGTGTTAGGGAACAGTCAAATCCCAGAAAGTGAGTGCTGTATCTTTAACGGGGCGAGGTGTAGCTGCTACGAGAGTTGCTATGTGATGCCCTCCTCAAATGGAAGATTTTCAAGAATATACAGCATTCTGCCAGATGACATTTGGAGATAAAAAATGAAAGACATCCGTATTTTCGGTGCCGACTTTGAAAGAAGTAAGCGAATCGTGACCCAGGGGGATTTTGCCCTGACCGCAGGTATGCCCAACCCCATTCATATGGGCATCATCAACCGCCTCTTTACAGTGATTATTCTTGGATTTTGCTTTTCAGGGATTCTGATCTATGGCGTATTAATCGGGATACCGGAGTTTATAGGTGTAGATAGTGATGTTAAGGTCATTTCCCTGGAAGCAGGATTGCTGATTCATAACATGAGTAGCTTTCTAAAGTCCTTTAATCTGACGGTATATGCGATATCCTATGTAGGAATGGTGCTTGTTTTTTGGCCCAAAAAACGCTTGACCAGCCAGCTTTGGACCTACTTTCCTTTCTATTTTGCCATGTCCATTTGCGCTTTCATATCAGGACTGTACTTTGCCAGTGCAGTGGCCTATGATGCTTATACATGGCTGGGTTTCTGGCTTGAACTTGGGATAGGCATAGCCCTCTTTTTCTGGATTATCCTCAATAGCATCCAGAATCTCAAGCGCAGACTAAATGATCAAGAGGAAAAGTCAATCCTCAAGCAGCTAGTCAGGATTCTCGCTGGAACCGCGGCAGTTCTCTTTCCAGTGTCGCTGGTCTATCATCTGCTATATCAAGTCCCTCTTCAGTGGTATTTCTATATTTTAGGCTTATTTTTGCCAGTTTGGTTTGTCATTGGAGCTCATTTTATCGCCTTTATGATCAATGTCCATATCTTTCAAGCCTACTATATCCACAAATACCCAGAGGAGTATAAGGCTTATTTAAAGATATCGGACCGAGAATGGTATAGCAAACGATACTATAAAAAGCTGGTGAAAAGTGGACAGTTGCAGGAAGAGAGAATGTGAGGAAATCGGAGTTTTCATATAAAATGGAGGTTATTTATGAAAATAAATGATGACGTTATTAAAAGTTTAATCTCGCTTCCTTTCTTAAAGGAAAGCAGAGAAACGACTGTTCCCATCAAACAGATAAAGAAATTGCAGGAAGCAGAAAAGAACATCAATAGTTTGAAGTGGGAGAATTTTGTGTTAGAGAAAGGTGGTGATTTTAGTGTTTATATTTTTAAAAATCATAGTGATATTCATAAGCACTGGAACTCACTGGGAATTAGCGCAAAAGAGGAAATAATTCCTGAAATTGAAGCACGATTAGATAACCTGATCGGGGAAGGTAAACTAGTAGCATCCATGAAAGATCAGATTCTATTTGATATCATTGGCATAGCTAGGTACTTGACCATCAAAAAAGAGGTTCCCCAAGCTGAGTCAAGATTTTTCGATGATTTGTGTGCTTTATATCAAGCAGGCTACATTCCTTGCGGATATGCGGGTGGAAAGTATAAAGTTTTCTAACTTGGATTGTTACGAAAGTTAATCTTACTGTTGAAATAGTCTGTGAATTTTTAAATATGGCTAGCCGTGTTAGGGACTCATGTTCTCCAGAAAACATCCCTATCTTGATAATTCAAAGGGGAAATGGTTAAATAAACTTCTCTTCCAAATGCAAAACAAAAGAACCTCAGAGGAAGGTCTCTGAGGTTCTTTGCGTTCTAGTTTCCATATTTCTGGTAAAAATCAACCTTAACCTGGATAAAGGTTTCGGCTTCGCGTAGTAGTTGCAGTAGGGTGGCACGGGTCTCAAACTCCTCGCGTGTTTTAGGGAGACTCCGATTGCGGAAGACTTGCAGATAGCGTTCGATGTCATCAAGTAGGTCATGAGCAGGATTGGTCTGACTTAGCTGGGCAGCAATCTTAGAAAAGAGCTGGGCCAAAATCAAACTCTCACTTGCGGCAAGATGACAGGTATTAATCTGCTGGGCCATATTTCGCAGGATACGACTTTGTCGCTGCCTCATCTCAAAGTAGTGGATATGGTAGTCCGTCTGGTGAAAGAGATGATCCGAGTGGTCCAAATAGACCAGTTTGAGGGCTTCATCGAGGAGCTTGTCTAATTGGTCAACGAGTTGGGCTTGGTTGCGCCCGTCTCCTCTTGACAGATAGTATTTAAAGCGAAGCAGGATGTCTTTTAACTTTTCTTCGACCTGAAGGTGGTAACTTTGAATGGCTTTCTCACGAGAGGGCATGTAAAGGTTGACCAACAGAGCAAAGCTTGTCCCGATGAGAAAGAGGAGAACTTCATTGAGCAAGAGATCTGGGGAGGTAGACTCCTGTACCAAGAGATGACCGACCAAGACACTGCTAGGTGTGATGCCGATTTCCCAACCCATTTTGTAAGCAAGAGGGACGTAGAGAGCCAGATAAAGGCCCAGGCTCCAGATGTGAAAGCCTGTCAGCTGAAAGGCTAGAACGCCGATAGCGAGCGCTAGGAGCATGGAAAAGAGGCGGTTGCGTGCTAATTTCAGCGTGCTTCTGCGTGTGTCAGATAGGCTTAAGAGGGCGATAATTCCAGCTGAAACTGCTGATGATAAATCTAAAAAATAAGCGAGAAAACAAGCGAGACAGGTCGCTAAGATCAGTTTTGTTGTACGTTGAGTGAGGGACATGAAAATTTCCTAAACTAATAGAATCGAGTGTTTAACGAGGAGTCAGAGACTAGGGACGAATTTTTCGGTTTGTAGCATACTCAGCAACCGCTGTAAAGAGGACATCTGTTGAAGAGTTCAGGGCTGTTTCGCAGGAGTCTTGAACGACCCCAATCACAAAACCGACTCCGACAACCTGCATAGCCAAGTCATTTGAAATCCCAAAGAGGCTACAAGCGACAGGAATGAGGAGAAGGGATCCCCCAGCGATTCCAGAGGCACCGCAGGCAGAAATGGCAGCCACGACACTGAGCACAAATGCTGTCCCAAAGTCTACCGAGATTCCGAGTGTATTGACGGCAGCTAGAGTCAGGACATTTATGGTAACAGCAGCGCCAGCCATATTGATGGTTGAACCAAGCGGGATGGAGACAGAGTAGGTGTCAGGATTCAGCCCCAAGTCTTGGCAGAGTTTCATATTGACAGGGATATTTGCAGCAGAGCTACGAGTGAAGAAGGCTGTAATACCACTGACACGTAGGCATTTCAAAACAAGGGGATAGGGATTTTTCCTCATAAAGAGAAAGGCGATGAGTGGGTTGACGATGAGAGCTACAAAGGCCATGGTAGCAATCAAGAGTCCTAGGAGGACACCGTAGTTAGCCAGACTGGCAATGCCCTTGTCAGAGATGGTCTTAAACACCAAACCTAAAATCCCAAAGGGTGCTAGATTGATAATCCATTCCACGATTTTAGAGGTAACATCCGCCATGGTTTTCAGTAATTCTTTGCTGTGTTTACTTGCCTCTCTCATAGCCAAGCCAAAGACGACTGCCCAGGATAAGATTCCGATATAGTTAGCTTGGACAATGGCATTTAGGGGATTGTCCACCAGTTTGAGCAGGAGATTGCTGAGAACTTGCGTGATGCCATCAGGAGCAGCAACTTCAGTATTTGCACTGGTCAGGGTGATTTGCACAGGCAGTAAGAAACTAGCTAGAACGGCCACCAATGCAGCAGCAAAGGTTCCAAGCAAGTATAGGAAAATAACCGTCTTCATATTGGTGTTTTGTCCCTTTTGGTGCTGGGAAAGGGCATTGGCAACAAGAGCAAAAACTAGAATAGGAGCGATGGCTTTCAGTCCGCCTACAAAGAGATCTCCAAGCAGACCAATTCCTGTAAGGTTTGGAAAGAGCATCCCCAATGTCGCTCCAAAAATCATTCCAATAAGGATTCGTTTGATGAGGCTTGCCTTGGTCCAGGCTCTAATGATTCGTTTCATAGCAGTCTCCTTCAAAATGTATTGTTTATAATTATAGTATAAATATGCTATAGAGGCAAGTAATATTTTGAAAATAGAACTGATAATTGAATAATTATGAAAGAAAAGAGAAGAACGATTTTATGGTATAATAGGAAAAAGGAGTTTTGTATGCAAGAATTTTTTCAACGTTATCTTGACAAATTGGATCTCACAGGCCTATTAGAGAATCTTTTGACCAAGTTGATCTCTCTTTTGATTCTTATCCTTCTATTTTATATAGCCAAAAAGATCCTCCATGCGACTGTCCGAAAGATTGTCAAGCCCTCGCTTAAATTTTCAAATCGAGATGCTGGCAGACAGAAGACCATTTCTCGTTTGCTTGAAAATATCTTTAACTATACCCTTTATTTCTTTTTAATCTACTGTATCCTGTCCATTTTAGGTTTGCCAGTTTCCAGCCTCCTTGCTGGGGCAGGAATTGCTGGGGTTGCCATTGGGATGGGGGCACAAGGTTTTCTATCCGATGTCATCAATGGCTTTTTCATCCTCTTTGAACGCCAACTAGATGTGGGCGACGAGGTGGTTCTCACAAATGGACCGATTACCGTGTCTGGCAAGGTTGTCAGTGTAGGAATCCGCACGACCCAACTTCGAAGTGAGGATCAAGCCCTTCACTTTGTTCCAAACCGAAATATCACTGTTGTCAGCAACTTTTCCCGCACAGAGTAGGTCTGCTATTTTGGCAGATTTGTGGTACAATAGAAAGAGTTTGGTAAAGGAGAAAATATGTTTGTAGAAAAGCAGTTGGGCAATGGATGCACTTGGATTAACCTAGATTTGGGAAAATTGAAAAAACTAGAAGATCTCTCTGAAATCTATGGATTGGACAAGGAAACCATTGAATACGCACTGGATAGAAACGAGCGTGCCCACATGGACTACCACCGCGAAAGTGGAACCGTCACCTTTATCTACAATGTATTGGATTTGAAAAAGGACAAGGAATACTATGAAGCCTTTCCCATGACCTTTATCGTAGAACATCAGCGCTTGATTACGATTAGTAATAAGAAAAATGCCTATGTGATTGAACAGATGACACGTTATTTAGAGAGTCATGATATGCTTTCTATCTACAAATTTCTCTTTGCTAGTCTGGAAATCATCAGCAATGCCTACTATCCTGTCATCGAACAGATGGATAAGAGTAAGGATGAGGTCAATGGCCTCTTGCGGCAGCGAACGACCAAGAAAAACCTCTTTGCCCTTTCCGACTTGGAGACTGGTATGGTCTATCTGACAGCGGCTGCCAAGCAGAATCGCATGTTGCTAGAACATATCCAAGGACATGCCCTTTATCGCAGATTTAACGAAGTTGAGAGAGAACAGTTTGATGATGCCATGATTGAGGCTCATCAGCTGGTTTCGATGACCGATTTGATTTCTCAAGTTCTGCAACAACTCTCAGCCTCTTACAACAACATTTTGAATAATAACCTGAATGATAACTTGACAACCTTGACCATTATTTCAGTTTTACTAGCAGTCTTGGCAGTAGTGACGGGCTTCTTCGGGATGAATGTTCCCCTCCCCTTCACAGACGAGCCCTATGCTTGGGTCTACATCAGCTTGGCTAGTGCGGTCTTATGGTTGGTCTTGTCATTGATTTTGAGAAAAATTGCGAAAAAAAGTTAAGAAAAGGAGCCAGAATGGCGATTGAAAACTATATGCCAGATTTTGCTGTGGAAGCAGTATATGATCTGACTGTCCCAAGCCTGCAGGCGCAGGGGATAAAGGCTGTTTTGGTCGATTTGGACAATACCCTCATTGCTTGGAACAACCCTGATGGGACGCCAGAGATGAAACAGTGGCTACATGACCTTCGGGATGCAGGTATTCGCATCATCGTGGTATCAAATAATACCAAAAAACGAGTTCAACGCGCAGTTGAGAAATTTGGAATTGATTATGTTTATTGGGCTCTTAAACCCTTCACCTTTGGAATAGACCGTGCCATGAAGGAATTCCACTATGAGAAAAATGAAGTGGTCATGGTCGGCGACCAGCTCATGACGGATATTCGGGCAGCCCATCGTGCAGGTATTCGCTCAATCTTAGTCAAACCCTTGGTCCAACATGACTCTATCAAGACGCAGATTAACCGAGCTCGCGAGCGTCGTGTCATGAAGCAAATTACTGAAAAGTACGGACCGATTACATATAAAAAAGGAATTTAACTATGGAAGAAATTCTCTGTATTGGTTGTGGAGCAACCATTCAGACGACAGACAAGGCCGGTCTTGGATTTACGCCCCAGTCGGCACTCGAAAAAGGGTTGGAGACAGGCGAAGTCTATTGCCAACGCTGTTTCCGTCTCCGTCATTACAATGAAATCACAGATGTCCAGTTGACGGACGATGATTTCCTCAAACTCTTGCACGAGGTAGGAGACAGTGATGCCTTGGTGGTCAATGTCATTGATATCTTTGACTTTAATGGCTCTGTCATCCCAGGCTTGCCACGCTTTGTATCGGGTAATGATGTCCTCTTGGTTGGAAATAAAAAAGATATCCTGCCCAAGTCTGTTAAACCGGGCAAGATTAGCCAGTGGCTCATGGAACGTGCCCACGAGGAAGGACTTCGTCCAGTAGATGTCGTTCTGACATCAGCCCAAAACAAGCATGCCATTAAGGAAGTCATTGACAAAATCGAGCACTATCGAAAGGGCCGTGATGTCTATGTAGTCGGGGTGACCAACGTAGGAAAATCAACCCTCATCAATGCCATTATCCAAGAAATAACGGGTGACCAGAATGTCATCACGACTTCACGCTTCCCAGGGACAACCTTGGACAAGATTGAGATTCCGCTTGACGACGGATCTTATATTTACGATACGCCGGGAATCATCCACCGCCACCAGATGGCCCACTACTTGACAGCTAAAAACCTCAAGTATGTCAGCCCTAAAAAGGAAATCAAGCCTAAAACCTATCAGCTCAATCCTGAACAAACTCTGTTTCTAGGTGGTCTCGGACGCTTTGACTTTATTGCAGGAGAAAAGCAAGGTTTTACAGCCTTCTTTGACAATGAACTCAAACTCCACCGTACCAAGCTTGAAGGTGCTAGTGCTTTCTACGACAAGCACCTGGGAACCCTTCTGACACCACCAAATAGCAAAGAAAAAGAGGATTTCCCAAAATTAGTCCAGCATGTATTTACCATTAAGGACAAGACAGACCTAGTCATCTCAGGCCTCGGCTGGATCCGCGTAACAGGCACTGCCAAAGTCGCCGTCTGGGCACCAGAAGGCGTCGCAGTCGCCACACGAAAAGCAATTATTTAAAATAAAATCGCTGAGCGAACAAAGTGAGCTCATACAGAGATAGTTATTGCCGTGGTGTGCTTGCCAATCGTTAGATTGGCAAGGGGCACAATTGAGACCTAGGCTCAATTGTGAGGTCAGGAAATCCATTTTTCAAAGATGAAGCCTTTGAAAAATTAGTTCCGACCGTCCCCCACCACCTAAAATAACTATCCAAAAAGGAAGAAAGAATATGTCATTAACATCGAAACAACGTGCCTTCCTCAACAGCCAGGCACACACCCTCAAACCCATTATCCAAATCGGGAAAAATGGACTCAACGACCAAATCAAAACCAGCGTTCGTCAGGCACTTGATGCTCGTGAATTGATTAAGGTTACTCTCTTGCAAAACACAGATGAAAACATTCACGAAGTAGCTGAAATCTTGGAAGAAGAAATCGGTGTGGATACAGTACAAAAAATTGGACGTATCTTGATTTTGTATAAACAATCAAGCAAGAAAGAAAATCGTAAGATTTCTAAAAAAGTTAAAGAAATTTAAAAATATACTCCAAAAAACTGTTTTTACAGAAGACTAAAGGAGATTAGCCTATGGCAATCGAATTATTAACTCCCTTTACAAAAGTGGAGTTAGAGCCAGAAATCAAGGATAAAAAACGCAAGCAAGTTGGAATCTTAGGGGGAAATTTTAACCCTGTTCACAACGCCCATCTTATCGTGGCGGACCAAGTACGCCAGCAGTTGGGATTGGATCAAGTTCTGCTCATGCCTGAATACCAACCACCTCACGTAGACAAAAAGGAAACCATTCCTGAACACCACCGCCTCAAGATGCTTGAATTGGCAATTGACGGAATCGAAGGTTTAGCTATTGAGACCATCGAGCTGGAGCGTAAGGGTATTTCCTACACCTACGATACCATGAAGATTTTGACAGAGAAGAATCCAGATACAGATTACTATTTCATTATCGGTGCAGATATGGTAGATTATCTGCCTAAGTGGTATAGAATTGATGAGTTGGTGGAACTAGTTCAGTTTGTAGGAGTTCAGCGACCACGATACAAGGCTGGGACTTCTTATCCAGTCATCTGGGTGGATGTGCCTCTCATGGATATTTCATCCAGTATGGTACGTGATTTCATCGCCCAAGGTCGCACACCTAACTTTCTCTTGCCAAAACCAGTGCTAGACTATATTGAGAAAGAAGGGCTTTACTGATGGCATACCAAGACTATATCAACTGTTCGCGTGAAGAATTGTTGGAAAAAATGGCAGAGCTCCTACCTGAAAAACGTTTAACCCATTGTTTGGGTGTAGAGCATGCAGCCATTGAATTGGCTCAGCGCTTTGGTGTGGATGTTGAGAAAGCTGGTTTGGCAGGTCTCCTTCATGACTATGCTAAAAAGCTATCAGATCAAGAATTTATGGACTTGATTGACCGTTATCAGCTAGACCCTGACCTTAAAAACTGGGGCAATAATGTCTGGCATGGGATGGTCGGTATCTACAAGATTCAGGAAGATTTAGATTTGAAAGATCCTGAAATTTTGCGTGCAATAGAAATCCATACAGTTGGAGCTGGCCAGATGACGGACCTAGACAAGGTCATCTACGTCGCAGACTATATCGAGCACAATCGTGCCTTTCCAGGGGTGGACCAGGCGCGTGAGATTGCAAGTTTGTCACTCAATAAGGCGGTAGCCTATGAAACAGCTCGCACTGTGGAACATTTGGCTCGCCAGGGATTGCCTATCTATCCCCAAACTCTTGAAACCTATAACGCCTTTGTGTACTATTTGAAAGAGGACTAAATGAACGAAAAAGAATTATTAGAACTAGTCGTGAAAGCGGCAGATGAGAAACGTGCGGAGGATATCCTGGCACTTGATGTACAAGATTTGACCAGTGTGACAGACTACTTTGTTATCACGAGCTCAATGAATAGCCGTCAGTTGGATGCTATCGCTGATAATATCCGTGAAAAAGTAGCCCAAGCGGGCTTTAAAGGCAGCCATGTCGAAGGCGATGCAGCTGGAGGCTGGGTCTTGCTAGATCTCGGTGGAGTTGTTGTGCATATCTTTTCAGAAGAAATGCGTGCCCACTATAACCTAGAAAAACTATGGCATGAGGCGGATTCAGTAGATCTCTCAGAAGCTTTAGCATAGGAGATGAACTCAGTTGCAGTCAACTGGGTTTATTTGCTTAATTTAGAAGAAAATCGTTAGAAAGGTGAGAGCGAGTGGTATTTCCAGAGATGCTCTTGGTATCATGATTATGGCAACATACGAAACCTTTGCGGCTGTTTACGATGCTGTGATGGATGATAGTTTATACGATAAATGGACGGATTTTTCCCTCCGTCATTTGCCCAAGACTAAGGAGAGAAAGAAACTCTTGGAGCTGGCTTGTGGTACAGGTATCCAGTCCGTTCGCTTTTCTCAAGCAGGCTTTGATGTGACTGGGCTTGATTTAAGCGCGGATATGTTGAAGATTGCCGAAAAGAGAGCAGTATCAGCCAAGCAAAAGATTGATTTTATGGAAGGCAATATGCTGGATTTATCCAAGGCAGGGAAATTCGACTTTGTCACGTGTTATTCGGACTCAATCTGTTACATGCAAGATGAGGTTGAAGTCGGGGACGTCTTTAAAGAAGTCTATAATGCCCTTAATGAAGATGGGGTCTTCATCTTTGATGTGCATTCGACCTACCAGACAGATGAGGTTTTTCCAGGCTATTCTTACCATGAAAATGCAGAAGACTTTGCCATGCTTTGGGATACCTATGAGGACGAAGCGCCTCACTCTATCGTGCATGAACTGACCTTCTTTATCAAGGAAGCGGATGGTTCCTTTAGTCGCCACGATGAAGTGCATGAGGAGCGTACATACGAAGTTTTGACCTATGATATTTTACTGGAGCAGGCTGGTTTCAAATCCTTCAAACTCTACGCAGACTTTGAGGATAAGGAGCCTACAGAAACTAGCACCCGTTGGTTTTTTGTGGCGCAGAAGTAGGAGATTACCATGACCATTATAGGTATTATAGCGGAGTTCAATCCTTTTCATAATGGGCATAAATACCTGCTGGATCAAGCAGAGGGGCTGAAAATCGTTGCCATGTCTGGGAATTTCATGCAGCGTGGAGAGCCTGCTATTGTGGATAAGTGGACAAGGGCCCAGATGGCATTGGAAAATGGAGCTGATCTGGTAGTGGAATTGCCTTTTTTAGTCAGTGTTCAGGCGGCGGATTTCTTTGGTCAAGGGGCTGTGGATATCTTGGCTCGCTTGGGTATTGATAGGCTAGCTTTTGGGACAGAGGAAGTTCTGGATTACCAGAAAATCGCTGACCTATACACAGAGCAAGGCGTTGAGATGGAGAAATTTGTGGATAATCTGCCTGACTCTCTCTCCTATCCCCAGAAAACCCAAGCCATGTGGAAGGAGTTTGCCGGTCTTAATTTTTCAGGCAACACGCCCAATCATGTCCTTGCTCTTGCCTATGCCAAGGCGGTAGCAGGGCGAAACATCAGCCTTCATCCAATTCAACGTCAGGGAGCGGGATATCATTCTGTGGACAAGGAGGTGGACTTTGCCTCGGCGACAGCCCTCCGCCAGCATCAATCAGACCAAGATTTCTTAGAACGCTTTATGCCCTCTGTTACCCTCTTTGAGCAGGCCTGTAAGGTGAGCTGGGATGACCATTTTCCCTTGCTTCGCTATCAAATCTTGTCAAATCCAGACCTAACCACCATTTATCAGGTCAATCAAGAAATGGCTGTGCGCATCAAGGATGCCATAAAGACAGCTCAGACTGTTGACGAATTGATCGAGGCGGTTGCGACCAAGCGTTATACCAAGGCGCGTGTCAGACGCCTCTTGACCTATATCTTGGTGCAGGCCAGAGAAAGCGACTTGCCAGAAGCCATTCATGTTCTTGGCTTTACCGAAAAAGGCAGACAGCATCTCAAGTCTCTGAAAGAGCAGGTTCATCTAGTCAGCCGAATTGGCAAAGAACCTTGGGATACCATGACGCAAAAGGCAGACCAGATTTACCAACTAGGACAGCCAAGCATCGCAGAGCAGAATTTCGGCAGAGTACCCATTAGAATAGAAACAAACTAAGTCTACTGAAAGGTAGGCTTTTTTAGAAGATTTTCGAATAAATAGATAGAAAAGAAAAATCTTGTACAAGTTCCTGACAATTTCTTTCTTTTCGTGTATAATAGTGGAAAAGAGGTAAAACGAGGTATGGTTATGGAAGCAGTTCTTTACTCAACATTCCGAAATCATTTAAAAGACTACATGAAGAAGGTAAACGATGAATTTGAGCCTTTAACGGTGGTCAATAAAAATCCAGATGAGGATATTGTAGTCCTTTCAAAGAGCGAGTGGGATAGTATTCAGGAAACCCTGAGAATCGCTCAAAATAAGGAACTTTCTGACAAGGTCTTGCGAGGAATGGCTCAAGTTCGTGCTGGAAGCACTCAGGTGCATGTGATTGAGGAGTGAGGAATGCTGCTCAAGTTTACAGAAGATGCCTGGGCGGATTATTGCTATTGGCAAAACCAAGATAAGAAAACATTAAAAAGAATCAATAAATTAATCAAAGATATTCAACGCGATCCTTTTGTAGGAATGGGGAAACCAGAACCGCTCAAATATGACTATCAAGGAGCTTGGTCACGGCGCATTGATGCAGAAAATCGCTTGATTTATATGATAGATGGAGATAGCGTGGCTTTCTTGTCCTTCAAAGATCATTACTAAGTCTACTAAAAGGTAGGCTTTTTTTTATTGTATGTTTTAATGAAAATGTCATTTTTAAGTGTTAGAAAGTTTGTTTGGCGATTTCAGAACTTTCTTCTAAAATTCACACAAAACTCTTTAATTTGGGTTTGTGAAAATCGGTTTTTTATGATAGAATATTAAGGAATGTATGTCATTCGATAAACAAATTTAATGAGGTAAAAACATGGAAATCATGACACTTGCGATTGCTGTTTTTGCCGTCATCATTGGTTTAGTCATTGGATATGTCAGCATCTCAGCTAAGATGAAATCATCTCAAGAGGCTGCAGAGTTGATGCTTCTAAATGCTGAACAAGAAGCAACTAATTTACGAGGACAAGCTGAGCGCGAAGCGGATTTACTGCTAAATGAAGCCAAGAGCGAAAGCAAGTCTCTTAAAAAAGAAGCACTATTGGAGGCCAAAGAGGAAGCCAGAAAATACCGTGAAGAAGTGGACGCTGAATTTAAGTCAGAACGTCAGGAGCTCAAGCAAATTGAAAGTCGTTTGACGGAGAGAGCTACGAGCCTTGACCGTAAGGACGACAATTTGACGAACAAAGAAAAAACACTTGAACAAAAAGAACAAAGTATTTCTGATAGAGCAAAAAACCTTGATGCACGTGAAGAGCAATTAGAGGAAGTCGAAAGACAAAAAGAAGCTGAACTTGAACGTATCGGCTCCCTTTCCCAAACTGAGGCTCGAGATATTATCTTGGCTCAAACAGAGGAAAACTTAACTAAGGAAATTGCTAGCCGCATCCGTGAGGCTGAGCAAGAAGTCAAGGAACGTTCAGACAAGATTGCGAAAGATATCTTGGTTCAGGCTATGCAGCGTATCGCTGGTGAGTATGTGGCGGAGTCAACAAACTCTACAGTTCACCTACCAGACGATACCATGAAGGGACGCATTATCGGTCGTGAAGGACGTAATATTCGTACCTTTGAAAGTTTGACAGGGGTTGATGTAATTATCGACGATACACCGGAAGTGGTGACCTTGTCAGGATTTGATCCGATTCGTCGTGAAATTGCTCGTATGACCATGGAAATGTTGCTCAAGGATGGCCGTATCCACCCAGCTCGTATCGAGGAGTTGGTGGAGAAAAACCGTCAAGAGATTGACAATAAAATCCGTGAATATGGTGAGGCTGCTGCCTATGAGATTGGTGCGCCAAACCTTCATCCAGACTTGATGAAGATTATGGGACGTTTGCAGTTCCGTACTTCTTATGGACAAAATGTCTTGCGTCATTCGATTGAGGTTGCTAAGTTATCTGGTATCATCGCCAGTGAACTTGGTGAAAATGCAGCTCTTGCCCGTCGTGCTGGATTCCTTCATGACATCGGGAAAGCTATTGACCGCGAAGTTGAAGGTAGCCACGTTGAGATTGGTACGGAGTTGGCTCGTAAGTACAAGGAACACCCAGTTGTGGTGAATACCATTGCTAGCCACCACGGCGATGTGGAAGCCGAAAGCGTCATTGCGGTGATCGTTGCTGCAGCAGATGCCTTGAGTGCAGCGCGTCCAGGTGCTCGTAGTGAATCTCTTGAAAGCTATATCAAGCGTCTCCATGACTTGGAAGAAATCGCCAATGGCTTTGAAGGGGTGCAAAACAGCTTCGCCCTTCAAGCAGGACGTGAAATCCGTATCATGGTTAATCCAGGACAAATCAAAGACGACAAAGTCACAATCTTGGCTCACAAAGTTCGTGAGAAAATTGAAAACAATCTCGATTACCCAGGAAATATCAAGGTAACCGTGATCCGCGAACTTCGTGCAGTAGATTATGCTAAATAAATAAGAAAGAGCAGTTGAAATATTACTGCTTTTTTGTTACACTAGATAGAAAGACTGTAGAAGGATAACTGACCTTATCATCAGTATTCGAGAGAAATTTCACTTTATTTCACAGACTAACTAAAGGAGACATAATGGCAGACCGAGGCTTGCTAATCGTTTTTTCTGGTCCTTCAGGAGTTGGGAAAGGAACGGTTAGAAGAGAGATTTTTGAGAGTTCTGAGAATCAATTTCAATACTCTGTATCGATGACGACGCGCGCGCAACGTCCTGGTGAAGTGGACGGAGTGGACTATTTCTTCCGTACTCGTGAAGAGTTTGAAGAGCTAATTCGTCAAGGTCAGATGTTGGAATATGCAGAATATGTCGGTAACTATTATGGAACTCCTCTAACCTATGTCAATGAAACTCTGGACAAGGGAATCGATGTCTTTCTTGAGATTGAAGTCCAAGGAGCTCTTCAGGTTAAGAAAAAGGTTCCTGATGCTGTCTTTATCTTTCTAACGCCACCAGATTTGGATGAATTGCAAGATCGTTTGGTAGGTCGTGGAACAGATAGTGCAGAAGTGATTGCCCAACGAATCGAAAAAGCCAAGGAAGAAATTGCTCTCATGCGTGAGTATGATTATGCCATTGTCAACGATCAGGTGCCCCTCGCTGCTGAACGTGTCAAGCGTGTGATCGAAGCAGAACACTTCCGTGTGGACCGTGTCATTGGTCACTACCAGGAGATGTTGCCAAAATCTCCAACTACTCGATAAACTATAGGAAACAGGTACAAGCAAATGATGTTAAAACCCTCTATTGATACCTTGCTCGACAAGGTACCATCAAAATATTCACTCGTAATCTTGGAAGCAAAACGTGCCCACGAACTAGAAGCAGGTGCACCAGCAACTCAAGAGTTTAAGTCTGAAAAATCAACTCTTCGCGCTTTGGAAGAAATCGAGTCAGGAAATGTAACCATTCACCCAGATCCAGAAGGAAAACGTGAAGCGGTTCGTCTCCGTATCGAAGAAGAAAAACGCCGCAAAGAAGAAGAAGAAAAGAAAATCAAAGAGCAAATCGCTAAAGAAAAAGAAGATGGTGAAAAAATTTAAGGTTGGGGGGACTCAATCTTATTTTTTCTATTGCAAGAATGTACTGACAAGAAGGAGGTGAGAAGATGGCTATTGCAAAGATAATCGTGGATGTTCCCCTAATGCAGACGGACCAGCCATACAGTTACAAGGTCCCTGAGGAATTTGTAGAGATGCTGGAAGTCGGTATGCGGGTTCATGTCCCCTTCGGCAAGGGTAATCGTTTGATACAAGGGATTGTGCTTGGCCTGGAGTCCCAGTCGGATGAAGAGATGGAAGGTCAGGACTTGAAGGAGATTGCAGAGGTGCTAGACTTTTCTCCCGTCTTGACTCAAGAGCAACTCTGGCTGGCTGAGGAGTTACGCAAGTCTGTCTTTTCTTATAAAATCTCCATTCTAAAAGCCATGTTGCCGGGATTTTTAAACTCCAGTTATGATAAGATTCTTTATCCTTTAGAAGGTCTCAGTCAGGCAGACCGAGAGCGTTTGTTTGGTTCAGAAGATTCGCTAGCCTTTTCTTCTCTAGACCTTGCCAAACAGGCAGAAATGATGCGCTTGTCCAGAAAAGGTCTGCTCCGCTTAGAGTATCAGGCTGTCGATCAGAAGAAGGTCAAGACCCAGTCTTGGTATGAGGTTGATGCTACTCGACTAGAGCAGATTGAGATTTCTACGCGTGCTAAGAAAAAGGCAGAGCTGAGAGACTATTTGCTAGCCCATCCTGAAAGTGCTCCTCTGGCTAGCTTGTTAGAATCCTACTCACGGGAGCAAGTCAACTTTTTTGTGGAGCAAGGAGCTTTAACTCTAGTCCAAAAGGAAGTGCAACGTTCAGCTGCTTATTTTGAAGGCATTGAAGCAAGTACACCTTTGGAGCTGAACCCAGAGCAAAGACAAGCTCGCGATGCGGTTGTCAGTGCTATTGGTAGTCAACAGCCTCCATTCCTCCTTCAAGGGATTACAGGAAGTGGGAAAACGGAGGTTTACTTGCAGATTATCCAAGGAGCCTTGGATAAGGGTAAGACGGCTATTTTGCTGGTGCCTGAGATTTCTCTGACGCCACAAATGACGGAGCGTTTTATTGCTCGATTTGGTGAGAAAGTAGCCATTCTTCACTCAGGCCTGTCCAATGGTGAAAAGTACGACGAATGGCGCAAGGTTGAGCGTGGCGATGCCCAAGTTGTTGTTGGCGCTCGATCAGCTATCTTTGCTCCTTTGAAAAATCTAGGTGTTATAATTATCGACGAAGAGCATGAAGCTAGCTACAAACAAGACAGCAATCCCCGTTATCATGCTAGAGAGGTCGCCATTCTACGGGCCCAGTACAATCAAGCAGCCCTAGTCCTTGGCTCAGCGACACCGAGCTTAGAGAGCCGTGCGCGTGCTGGAAAAGGTGTCTATCAACACTTACGTCTGACCCAACGGGCCAATCCTTTAGCCACTATTCCTGAAGTTCAAGTGATTGACTTTCGGGACTATATCGGGCAGAATGAGACATCAAACTTTACGCCTCCTTTGCTAGAGGCCATTCGAGACCGTTTGGATAAAAAAGAACAGGCAGTCCTCATGCTCAACCGTCGGGGTTATTCTAGTTTTGTTATGTGTCGGGAGTGTGGAACGGTAGATAGCTGTCCCAACTGTGATATTTCTCTGACTCTCCACATGGATACCAAGACCATGAACTGCCATTACTGTGGATTTTCAAAGGGGATTCCTCATGTCTGTCCCAACTGTCAAAGCCGCAGTATTCGTTACTACGGGACGGGGACTCAGAAAGCTTACGATGAACTGGCAGAACTCTTTCCTCAGGCTCGCATTCTGCGGATGGATGTGGATACGACCCGCAAGAAAGGCAGTCACCAAGCTCTTCTTGACCAGTTTGGCCGAGGGGAAGCGGATATCTTGCTGGGAACTCAGATGATTGCCAAGGGCTTGGATTTTCCAAATGTGACTTTGGTTGGAGTACTCAATGCGGATACGGCCTTGAATCTGCCTGATTTTCGTTCTTCTGAGAGAACCTTCCAACTCTTAACTCAGGTGGCTGGTCGGGCAGGTCGTGCGGAAAAAGCTGGGCAGGTCTTGATTCAGTCATACAATCCGGAGCACTATGCCATTCGTTTTGCAAAAGATCAGGATTATGAAGGCTTTTATGCCTATGAAATGAGTATCAGACGCCAACTTGGCTACCCACCTTATTATTTCACCATTGGGATTACCCTCTCTCACAAGAAAGAAGAAGAGGTTGTCAAACGTGCCTATGAAGTTATGGAAATATTACGCTCAGGTTTATCGGAAACTAGTAAAATCCTTGGACCAACGCCAAAACCCATCGCTCGTACCCACAACCTTTATCATTACCAGATTTTGATTAAATACCGTTTAGAAGATGAGCTGGGTCCAACTCTCAATCGAGTTTTGGCCTTGACTCAAGAACGGGAAAATAGCGAGCTTCGTCTCAGTATTGACCATGAGCCGCAGCAATTTTTATAAGAAGGAGAAGAAATGACAAAATTAATCTTTATGGGAACTCCCGATTTTTCAGCGACAGTTTTGAAGGGGTTGATATCAGACGACCGTTACGAGATTCTAGCTGTTGTGACCCAGCCAGACCGCGCTGTCGGCCGTAAAAAAGTAATCCAAGAAACCCCAGTCAAGCAGGCTGCCAAAGAAGCAAATCTTCCTATCTACCAGCCTGAAAAATTATCTGGAAGTCCAGAGATGGAAGCCATTATGAAGCTAGGAGCGGATGGGATTGTGACTGCTGCTTTTGGACAATTTCTCCCAAGTAAACTCCTTGATAGCATGGATTTTGCGGTCAACGTTCACGCTTCCCTTCTTCCAAAACACCGTGGTGGTGCGCCTATCCATTATGCCTTGATTCAAGGGGATAAGGAAGCTGGTGTGACCATTATGGAGATGGTTAAGGAAATGGATGCAGGGGATATGATTTCCCGTCGCAGTATTCCTATCACAGATGAGGACAATGTCGGCACCTTGTTTGAGAAATTAGCGATTGTTGGTCGTGACTTGCTTTTGGACACCCTTCCTGGCTATATTGCTGGGGAGATCAAACCTGTGCCTCAGGACCCAAGCCAAGTCACTTTCTCGCCAAATATCAAACCTGAAGAAGAAAAGTTGGACTGGAATAAGACTAATCGTCAACTCTTCAACCAAATACGTGGCATGAATCCATGGCCTGTTGCCCACACTTTTCTCAAAGGAGACCGCTTTAAGATCTATGAAGCCCTGCCAGTAGAAGGTCAGGGAGCTCCAGGCGAGATCCTCTCTATTGGCAAGAAGGAATTGATCGTTGCTACGGCAGAAGGGGCTCTGTCTCTTAAGCAAGTGCAGCCAGCTGGTAAACCTAAGATGGATATCGCTTCCTTCCTCAACGGAGTGGGACGGACATTGACTGTAGGAGAACGATTTGGTGACTAAAGTAGAAACGGCTAGAAGTCTAGCTCTAGCAGTGCTAGAGGATGTTCTAGTCAACCAAGCATATTCGAATATTGCCTTAAATAAACACCTCAAGGGGAGTCAACTCTCAGCAGCAGATAAGGGCTTGGTGACAGAGATTGTCTACGGAACGGTAGCCCGAAAACTCAACCTGGAATGGTACCTGTCCCACTTTATCGAAGACAGAGATAAGCTTGATAACTGGCTCTATATCCTGCTCCTCCTGAGCGCCTACCAACTTCGGTATCTGGATAAGATTCCTAATCACGCTGTTGTTAATGAAGCAGTGGAATTGGCTAAATTACGTAAAAAAGGCAGTGAGAAATTGGTCAACGCCGTCCTTCGTCGTATCTTGCGAGAAGGTTGGCCAGATATTGACAGCATCAAACGAAAAAATAAGCGTGATTCCATTGCCTATTCTCTCCCAGTTTGGCTCGTGTCTAAACTCAAGGAAGAATACGGTGAAGAGCGAGCACAAGCCATCTTTAAAAGTCTCTTGGTGCGCAACAAAGCCAGTATTCGTGTAGCCGATTTGAGCCGAAAAGAGGAAATCAAAGCCTTGTTAGAGGCGACTGATTCCCCTTTGGCTGCTACTGGTCTGGTCAAGGAGCACGGCCACTTTGCAGGACATGATTTGTTCGCAGAAGGGGCCATTACCATCCAAGACGAGTCCAGTCAACTGGTTGCTCCGACTCTTGATCTACAAGGTGATGAGCAGGTTCTAGATGCCTGTGCTGCTCCGGGTGGGAAAACAGCCCATATGGCCTCTTACCTCACATCCGGTAAGGTGACGGCTTTGGATCTTTATGATCATAAGTTGGACTTGATCCAAGAAAATGCGGAGCGTTTAGGAGTAGCAGATCAAGTGCAAACGCAAAAATTGGATGCCAGAAAAGTGCATGAGTTTTTCGGTCGGGACTCTTTTGATAAGATTTTAGTAGATGCTCCCTGTTCTGGAATTGGACTTTTACGTCGTAAACCAGACATCAAATACAATAAAGAAACGGCAGATTTCACCTCCTTACAGGAAATTCAGCTGGAAATATTAGGTAGTGTTTGTCAAACGCTACGAAAAGGTGGTATAATAACTTATAGTACCTGTACTATTGTCTCTGAGGAGAACTTTCAAGTCGTTGAGGCGTTTTTAGAAAGTCATCCCGAGTTCGAGCAGGTTAAACTAGAACACGAATGTAAAGATATCCTGAAAGATGGCTGCATCCTGATCACTCCTGAATTGTATGGAAGTGATGGATTCTTTATCAGCCAATTTCGCAAGATATCAGAATAGGAAGGAACTGACACAATGGAAATAGCATTATTAACAGATGTTGGTCAGAAACGGACAAATAATCAGGACTATGTCAATCACTTTGTCAACCGAGCAGGACGCACTATGATCATCTTGGCTGACGGGATGGGAGGACACCGTGCAGGAAATATCGCTAGTGAGATGGCGGTAACAGACCTTGGTGTGGCTTGGGTGGATACCCAAATTGACTCAGTCAATGAAGTTCGTGAGTGGTTTGCCCACTACCTGGAGATTGAAAATCAAAAAATTCATCAACTAGGTCAGGACGAAGCCTACAGAGGCATGGGAACAACGCTAGAAGCTGTTGCTTTTATTGACAACCAAGCCATCTATGCTCACATTGGAGATTCTCGTATCGGTTTGATTCGTGGAGAAGAATACCACCAGTTGACAAGTGACCATTCCTTGGTCAACGAATTGCTCAAGGCTGGTCAATTGACTCCAGAAGAAGCAGAAACTCACCCTCAAAAGAATATCATCACCCAGTCTATCGGACAAAAAGATGAAATCCAGCCAGATTTTGGGATGATTACACTGGAGTCAGGAGATTATCTCTTGCTCAATAGTGATGGTTTGACCAATATGATTTCGGCAAGCGAGATTTATGATATCGTAACCAGCGATATTTCCCTAGCAGACAAGGCGGCAACCCTCATTCGCTTCGCTAACAATGCAGGAGGTTTAGACAACATTACGGTTGCCCTTGTTTACATGAACGAGGAGGCAGCAGAATGATCCAAATCGGCAAGATTTTTGCCGGGCGGTATCGGATTGTCAAGCAGATTGGTCGGGGAGGCATGGCAGATGTTTACCTGGCCAAGGATTTGATCCTAGACGGGGAAGAAGTGGCAGTGAAGGTCCTGAGGACCAACTACCAGACGGACCCGATTGCTGTGGCACGTTTCCAGCGTGAAGCGAGAGCCATGGCGGATCTGGACCATCCTCATATCGTTCGGATAACAGATATTGGTGAGGAAGACGGTCAACAGTACCTAGCTATGGAATACGTAGCAGGCCTTGACCTCAAGCGTTATATCAAAGAACACTATCCTCTTTCAAATGAAGAAGCAGTTCGGATCATGGGGCAAATCCTCTTGGCCATGCGCTTAGCCCATACTCGAGGAATTGTTCACCGGGATTTGAAACCTCAAAATATCCTCTTGACACCTGACGGCACAGCTAAGGTCACGGACTTTGGGATTGCTGTAGCCTTTGCGGAGACTAGTCTGACCCAGACCAACTCAATGTTAGGCTCTGTTCATTATTTGTCACCTGAGCAAGCACGTGGATCTAAAGCGACCTTCCAGAGTGATATCTATGCAATGGGGATTATCTTCTATGAAATGCTGACTGGTCATATTCCTTACGATGGGGATAGTGCAGTTACGATTGCTCTCCAGCATTTCCAGAAGCCACTTCCGTCCGTCATAGCTGAAAATCCATCTGTCCCTCAGGCTTTAGAAAATGTTGTCATCAAGGCAACTGCTAAGAAGCTGTCAGATCGTTATCAGTCTGTTTCAGAAATGTATGTGGACTTGTCAACTAGCTTGTCTTATAATCGTCGGAATGAACCGAAATTGGTCTTTGACGATGCGAGTAAGGCAGACACTAAGACTTTACCTAAAGTTCCACAAAGTACACTGACATCGATTCCTAAAGCTCCGGCGCAAGAAGAACGCCCTCAACCAAAGAAATCAACTCAACCAGTCGCAGAGCCAGCTCCAGCGCCAAAGCCTGCCAAGAAACGGAAGTTTAAGGCTCGCTATATGATTCTTTTGGCCAGTCTTCTATTGGTTGCAGCCTCTTTGGTCTGGATTTTGTCAAGAACACCAGCAACGATTCCTATTCCTGACGTAGCCGGACAAACTGTTGCAGAGGCTAAGGAAGCTCTTAAAAAATCCAAGTTTGAAGCCGGTGAAGAAAAGTCAGAGGCCAGCGATACAGTAGCAGAAGGACGAGTTATTCGAACGGATCCAGAAGCTGGTAGCGGCCGAAAAGAAGGAACCAAGGTCAATTTGATTGTTTCTTCTGGTAAGCAATCCTTCCAATTGAGCAATTATGTCGGACGTAAGTATACGGAAGTTGTAGCTGAACTCAAGGAGAAGAAGGTTCCTGAAAATCTAATCAAGATGGAAGAGGAAGAATCCAATGAAAGCGAACCTGGAATCGTCCTCAGACAGACCCCTGCTTCGGGTTCGACCTATGATCTCTCAAAAGCCACTACGATTACCTTAACAGTAGCTAAGAAGGTGACTAGTGTCAGCATGCCGAACTACATCGGTTCAAGTCTCGAGTTTACAAAGAATAACTTGACTCAGATTGTCGGTGTGAAGGAAGCAAATATTGAGGTTGTTGAAGTATCGACTGCTCCTGAAGGAACGGCAGAAGGAACTGTTGTCAGTCAAACGCCAAGAGCAGGAGAACAGGTTGATCTTGCAAGTACGCGTATCAAACTTTCCATCTACAAACCAAAAACACCACCATCAACTTCATCCTCTAATCCTGCCCAACGTGGGAACCAAGGTTCTCCTACAAGTCCAAACCAGGGGAACCAACAAGGAAATCAACAAGGGAATACTCCTTCTAGCAGTTCATCCAATAGTGAAGGAACTCACGAGAGTTCTCGAGATTAGACGAATCTTTGTCATGATTTCATGACAAAGATTTTTTTTCACAAGATTTTGTGATAAAATATAGGAAGTAGAAAAAAGGAGGAGAAAATGGACGAATCGAGAGAGTTGAATGCCGTCATTGATGTGATTATGCTAGCAGGAACCATTCTCCTGAAAAGCGGCTCAGAGATTCATCGGGTTGAGGATACTATGATCCGTATTGCCCATTCACAAGGAATAATGGATTGCAATGTTCTTGCCATGCCCGCAGCTATTTTCTTTTCTATCGAAAACACCAATATTTCTCGGATGAAACGGGTGACCTCATCCTCTTATAACATTGAGAAAGTCTGTGATGTCAACCAAGTATCACGGGAGCTTGTCGGAGGTCAGATTGATCTCTCGACAGCCTTTAAAAAGCTGAAAGAAATCGGCAATCAAGCCCTTCCTTATACCAAGTTCCAAGTGACCGTAGCAGCGACCCTCAGTGCCCCTTTCTTCTCGATTATGTTTGGGGGCAATGTCTATGACGCTTTTGGCGCCGCTATTGCGACCTTATTTGGATTTGCCTTCTCTCTCTACGTAGAGAAGTTTGTCCGCATTCCTTTTGTAACGGCCTTTGCGGGTGCCTTTGTTTTCGGATTGATTGCCCAGTTCTGGGCCCGCTACACAGGATTTCCTTCGACGGCAGACCTGATTATAGCAGGAGCGGTCATGCCCTTTGTTCCAGGTATTGCTCTGACAAATGCGGTACGGGATATCATGACCAACCATATTAACTCTGGTATGAGCAAGATGTTTGAATCTTTGCTCATTACCCTCGCTTTAGGGGCTGGCACCTCTGTCGCCCTGGTTTTGATGACATAAGATGACTCTAACAAGTATTTTGCTCCAAGCAGTGGCGAGTTTACTCGCCATTATCACCTTTCTAATCGTACTGAATGTTCAACGCTCCATGCTCCTACCTGGTGGTATTTTGGGAATGGGCGTTTGGCTCCTCTATCTCGTGCTCAAAGAACCAACCAATGTTATTATTGCGACCTTTATCGCAGCAGTAATTGGCTCTTGCATCAGCCAGATTTTAAGTATTGTCTATAAGACACCAGCGGTGGTCTTTGTATTGGCCATTCTTGCCCCCTTGGTGCCGGGTTATTTATCCTATCGAACGACAGCTTTCTTTGTGACAGGAGATTACAGCCATGCTATTGCCAGCGCGACTTTGGTGGTTATGTTAGCTCTTGTTATTTCTATTGGAATGGCAAGTGGAACAGTAATTCTAAAGCTTTATTACTACATCCGAAAACAACGAGGAATCTCTTCCTAATGCAGTCAAAGCAAAGACTTGATTTGTTGAATCAAGTCTTTTTTCTCTCTTTTGTCCCTATTTGTGATAAAATAGAATGAAACGATTTTTTACAATGAATGAAAAAACAGAGGTAAATATGACAATCGGTATTGATAAGATTGGTTTTGCGACCAGTCAATACGTCTTGAAATTACAAGACTTAGCAGAAGCGAGGGGAGTTGACCCCGAAAAATTTAGCAAGGGACTCTTGTTAAATGAAATTAGTATTGCGCCACTGACTGAGGACATTGTTACCTTGGCAGCTAGTGCAAGCAACTCTATTTTAACAGACAAAGAAAAAGAAGAAATCGATATGGTCATCGTGGCGACCGAGTCAGGGATTGACCAGAGTAAGGCAGCGGCAGTCTTTGTTCATGGCTTGTTAGGCATTCAGCCTTTCGCCCGTAGCTTTGAAATTAAAGAAGCCTGCTATGGAGCGACAGCTGCCCTTCATTATGCTAAATTGCATGTGGAAAATTCTCCAGAGTCTAAGGTTTTGGTCATTGCCAGTGATATTGCCAAGTATGGTGTGGGAACTCCAGGTGAGCCAACCCAGGGTGCTGGAAGTGTGGCGATGCTAATTACTCAAAATCCGCGCATCATGGCCTTTAACAATGATAACGTTGCTCAAACGCGAGACATCATGGATTTCTGGCGTCCGAACTACTCAAGCACTCCTTATGTAAACGGCATGTACTCGACCCAACAGTATCTTGATTGCCTGACAACGACTTGGGATGAATACAAGAAACGCTATGATTGGACGATGGATGACTTTGCGGCTATCTGCTTCCACTTGCCTTATCCTAAGTTGGCCCTAAAAGGCTTGCGCAAGATGATGGACAAAACTTTGTCTAAAGAAAAACAGGATAGTTTGCAAGAGAACTTTGATAAGTCCATCCTTTACAGTCAGATGATTGGAAATATCTACACGGGTTCCCTCTTCCTCGGGCTTCTCTCCCTTTTGGAAAATGCAGAGACTTTGAAGGCTGGAGATAAAATTGCCCTCTACAGTTACGGAAGCGGCGCGGTTTCAGAGTTCTTTAGTGGTGAATTGGTCGAAGGCTATGAGGCTTACCTTGATAAGGACCGCTTGAGCAAACTCAAACAACGTACAGCATTGTCAGTTGTAGACTATGAAAAAGTCTTCTTCGAAGAGGTGCAGTTGGATGAGTCTGGTTCAGCCCAATTTGCAGGCTATGAACATCAAGACTACGCCTTGGTTGAAATTGTCGACCACCAACGCCGTTATAGCAAGGTTGAAAAATAATGAAGATAAGTTGGAATGGATTTTCTAAAAAATCATACCAAGAGCGCCTGGAGTTGTTGCGAGCTCAGGCGCTCCTTAGTCCTGAAAAGCAAACCAGTCTAGAGCAGGATGAACAAGTCAGCTTGGCCATTGCAGACCAGCTGAGTGAGAATGTGGTAGGAACTTTTTCTCTGCCTTATTCCATTATTCCAGAGCTTTTGGTGAATGGTCAGGACTACACAGTTCCCTATGTGACAGAAGAACCGTCTGTGGTTGCTGCGGCTAGCTATGCTAGTAAAATCATCAAGCGTGCAGGCGGTTTTACTGCTCAGGTTCATGAGCGCCAGATGATCGGTCAAGTAGCCCTTTATCAAGTTGCTGAACCTGAACAAGCGCAAGAGAAGATTGCCAGCAAGAAGGCGGAGCTCTTGGAACTTGCCAATCAAGCCTATCCTTCTATCGTCAAACGTGGTGGGGGCGCGCGTGATTTGCATGTAGAGCAGATCAAAGGTGAAACAGACTTTCTCGTTGTCTATCTCCATGTCGATACCCAGGAAGCTATGGGAGCCAATATGCTCAACACCATACTGGAAGCTTTGAAGCCAGTCTTAGAAGAACTCAGTCAGGGACAGAGTCTCATGGGAATCCTGTCCAACTACGCGACCGATTCTCTGGTGACTGCAAGCTGTCGTATCGCCTTTCGCTACTTGAGTCCCCAAAGGGACCAAGGACGAGAAATTGCGGAGAAAATAGCTGTGGCTAGCCAGTTTGCGCAGGCTGATCCTTACCGAGCGGCTACCCATAATAAAGGGATTTTTAATGGTATCGATGCCATTTTGATTGCCACTGGTAATGACTGGCGTGCCATCGAAGCTGGGGCCCACGCCTTTGCCAGTCGAGACGGACGCTATCAAGGTCTCAGTCAATGGATACTGGATATGGAAAGAGAAGAATTGGTCGGTGAGATGACCCTACCCATGCCGGTAGCGACCAAGGGTGGCTCTATCGGTCTCAACCCACGTGTAGCCCTTAGTCATGAACTACTAGGAAATCCTTCAGCCAAGGAATTAGCTCAGATTATCGTGTCCATCGGTCTTGCCCAAAACTTTGCGGCCCTCAAAGCCTTGGTCAGTACGGGCATCCAGCAAGGCCACATGAAATTACAGGCCAAATCGCTAGCTCTCCTAGCAGGTGCTAGTGAGTCCGAAGTTGCTCCCCTCGTTGAGCGCCTCATCGCAGATAAAACCTTTAACTTAGAGACAGCCCAGCGCTATCTCGAAAACTTAAGATCATAAAAAACTCAGACGAATTCGTCTGAGTATTTTGTACTTAAATACTTTTTCCTGGTAATAGGGTGACTGGTAAGAAGTAACCAGTTGTCGCTACTTCCTTGCCTTCAATCTTCTGTAAAAGAAGATCAACAGTGAGTTGGGCAATCTCTTTCATAGGTTGCTTAATCGTTGTCAGGTGAGGATAGTAGTTCTCGATAAAGTAAGTCCCATCATAGCCGATGACCTTGAGCTCATCAGGAACAGAAATTCCCAGCTCTTGAGCGATTTTGATCACTAGAATAGCTGTCAAATCATCTGAAGCAAAAATCGCATCTGGTTTCTGATGGGTCAAGATATTCTTGATTTCCATTTCTTTTCGGACGGGCGAAAAGTCACTGGAAACATTGATAATAGGCGCTTTTGGGAGTACAGAGGCAAAGCCAGCATGGCGCAGTCCAGTCGGTGAATTCGAGTTATCATTTCCTGTAATCATGATGATAGACTGGGCTCCAGTCTTAACCAGTGTTTGGGCTGCGAGAACCCCGCCACCATAGTTATCAGAGGAGACGACAGGGATGTCTGGAGACAAGTTTCGGTCAAAGGAAATGATCGGTGCCGTCACACGATTGTAGTCTTCGATTCCCAAGTTGTGACTTCCAGAAATGATACCATCGACCTGATTGGCCTCCAGCATTTCAATGTACTCCCGTTCTTTTTCAGAGTCGTGTTCGCTGTTACAGATGATGGTCTTGTAGCCATTTTTGAAGAGTTGGTGTTCCAATTTGTCAATCAACTCCGCATAAAAGACATGACTGATGTTTGGGAAAATAAGTCCAATCAACTTGGCAGATTTTCCTTGGAGGCTTCGAGCCAGATTATTAGGCTTGTAGCCTAGCTCTCGCATGGCTTCATTGACCTTGAGAATGGTTTTCTCAGATAGATAACCTTTTTTATTGATAACCCGAGAAACGGTAGTAGGGCTGACACCAGCAAGTTTTGCGACATCAGTTAGTTTTGCGACCATAATCTATTTCATAGTAGGTTCCGGTTGGGTTTCCAGATTTGATCAGGATACCATTTTGATCGGCATTCGGAAAGACGCGACCAGAAAATACTTTTTCTCCTTTATTGATAAAAATTTCAAAAACAGAATTGTCGATGAAGATGTTAGCAGTAGTAGTTTGCTTGTCGATTGGGCAAGAACGAGTGCTTCCAAATTCTTGGGCGTACTGCTCACCAGCCTGGCTACGATCCACTGTCACTTGACCATTTACAAGGTCAAAGTTGATTGAAAGTCCCTTGCCTTCTTTGTCGGCAAGTAAGACAATCTCGCTCTGGCTATTGGCTTCCAAGTTGAGCTCGAGTTCATAGCTGTTATTGGTTTGAGCACGATTTGAAAAGGGTTCTTCAGAGACACGAAGGTCCTTGATAGCTGCGACAGGGTATTGGTAGAGTTTGCCATCTTTGATAGTGAGTTCCTTGACCAATGAGAAAGTTCCTTGGTGGTCAAAACGATCAGATGGGTAGGCTACATCTGGTAGTCCAAGCCAACTAACTGCTAGAGAGCGTCCGTCTGGAGCGTTGAAGGCTTGCGTTGCATAAGCTTCGAAACCATAGTCTAGATTTTGCAATGGAGAGACATCTACCATTTTAGCATTTTCAGGATCAAAAGAAGCCCCGATTTTGTACATGTTTGGATAGATATTATCATAGTCTAGAACACTCTTATCCAATCCTTGCGGGCAGTAGAGAAGTACAGGTTGTTCACCGATAAAGACCAGATTTGGACATTCCATCATATAGGCAGTACGGTCGTTGGCAAAGTCTAGGTCACCAACTGCTTGCCAGTTGGTGTAATCATTATCTATAGCTTTGTAGAGACGAACAAAGCCTTTTTTCTCCAAGTCCTGTCCACCCACGATAGCATAATATTGCCCCTTAAAGTTGAAAATTTGTGGGTCGCGGAAGTGGTCGGTAGAGTCTGCTGGCTGGTCAATCAAGACCTTGTCAATCTTCGAGATCTTGCCATCTTTTCCCAAAAGAGCACCAACCTGGTAAGGGTGACGAATCCAGTTTTCATCACGGACATTTCCAGTATAGAATAGGAACAACTGATCGCCAAACTGCATGGCAGATCCAGAGTAGGCCCCGTGGCTATCTAATGGAGTATCAGGCAAAACTTTGACTCCAGTTTCTGTAAAGTGCACTAAATCATCACTTTCAAGCTGCACCCAAGATTTCAAACCATGAGCTGCACCAAAGGGGAAGTTTTGGTAAAAGAGAATCCATTTACCATCAAAATAGGAAAAGCCATTTGGGTCATTGAGAAGCCCCATTTTAGGCTCGACATGGTAATGAGTATGCCATGGAGATTGTGCCATCTTTTCCTTGATTTGCTTGATTTCATCATTAGACCAGTCTTCATAGCGTCTATAACGGCGCTCAGTTGTCCATTCCATTTTATCTTTCCTCCTAAAGTTCTACTACCTTAATAGTAAACGTTTTCGACCAAAAAAGCAAGTCTTTTATGTTAAAAAATAGCAAAAAATGTCAAACGGTTGCCATAAATCAAGTAAAGGAAATCTAACAAATTTTCACGAAAAAATGAAAGAAAATGTAAATAAAAACCTTTATTCCTCAAGTTTAAAGATATTTTTTTGAGGAAAAAGAGAATTTCCCTCAAAAACGAGCAAAAATAATCAGAGGAAAAAGAAAGGGAATAAAAATTTCTGCAAAACGCTTGACATATTTTAGAAACATGATAAAATAATAGTCGTAGGGCGGATAAAATCGCTTTCAAACACTTTACAAAATTTTATATAAGGAGATTTTTGCAAATGAACAATCAGGATATTGCAAAAAAGGTCATCGAAGCCCTTGGCGGACGTGAGAATGTCAACAGTGTAGCCCACTGTGCGACTCGCCTCCGTGTGATGGTTAAAGATGAAGCGAAAATTAACAAAGATGCTATCGAGAACTTGGAAAAAGTTCAAGGTGCTTTCTTTAACTCAGGTCAATACCAAATCATCTTTGGTACTGGTACAGTAAACAAGATGTACGATGAAGTCGTAGCTCTTGGGTTGCCAACATCTTCTAAAGAAGACATGAAAGCAGAAGCTGCAAAACAAGGAAATTGGTTCCAACGTGCCATCCGTACTTTCGGTGACGTCTTCGTTCCAATCATTCCAGTTATCGTAGCAACTGGTCTCTTCATGGGTGTTCGTGGTCTCTTGACTGCTCTTGGAATGACACTTCCAGAAGATGTTACCATTTACAGCCAAATCCTCACAGATACAGCTTTCATCATCTTACCAGGTTTAGTTGTATGGTCAACCTTCCGTGTATTCGGTGGTAACCCAGCTGTTGGTATCGTTCTTGGTATGATGCTCGTTTCTGATTCGCTTCCAAACGCCTGGGCTGTAGCATCAGGTGGTGAAGTAACAGCTATGAACTTCTTTGGCTTCATTCCTGTTGTAGGTTTGCAAGGTTCAGTTCTTCCAGCCTTCATCATCGGGGTTGTCGGAGCTAAGTTTGAAAAAGCAGTTCGTAAGGTTGTTCCAGATGTACTTGACCTCTTGGTAACACCGTTTGTAACACTCCTTGTAATGTCAATCCTTGGATTGTTTGTTATCGGACCAGTCTTTCACGTTGTTGAAAACTACATTCTCATTGGAACAAAAGCTATTCTTAACTTGCCATTCGGACTTGGTGGTTTCTTGATTGGTGGAGTTCACCAATTAATCGTCGTATCAGGTGTTCACCACATCTTCAACTTGCTTGAAGTTCAATTGCTTGCTGCTGACCACGCTAACCCATTCAACGCTATCATTACTGCAGCTATGACTGCTCAAGGTGCTGCAACTGTTGCCGTTGGTGTGAAAACTAAAAATCCTAAACTTAAAACTCTTGCTTTCCCAGCTGCTCTTTCTGCCTTCCTAGGTATTACTGAGCCTGCTATCTTCGGGGTTAACTTGCGTTTCCGTAAGCCTTTCTTCCTTTCATTGATTGCTGGTGCAGTCGGTGGTGGACTTGCTTCAATCCTTGGACTTGCTGGTACTGGTAATGGTATCACAGTCATCCCTGGTACAATGCTTTACATTGGGAATGGACAACTTCTACAATACCTTCTTATGGTAGCTGTATCCTTTGCACTTGGTTTTGCTCTTACTTACATGTTTGGTTACGAAGATGAAGTAGAAGAGGTTGCAGGAGCAATTTCTGAAGCTGAAACAGATCGTTTGACTGAAGAAGCAGTAACTGGTACTGTGATTTCACCAAGCGAAGGTGTTATCCAAACACCAATCGTTGGTGATGTCGTTGCTCTTTCAAATGTGAATGATCCAGTCTTCTCAAGTGGAGCTATGGGACAAGGTATTGCTGTAAAACCGAGTGAAGATGTTGTTTACGCACCAGCTGATGCTGAAGTGACAATTGTCTTCCCAACAGGACATGCTTATGGCCTAAGAACAGCTAACGGAGCTGAAATCTTGATCCACGTCGGTATCGACACGGTGACAATGAACGGTGAAGGCTTTGAACAAAAGGTTGCTCAAGGCGACAAGGTCAAAGCTGGTGACATTCTCGGAACCTTTGACTCAAACAAAATCGCTGCCGCAGGTCTTGACGACACAACAATGGTTATCGTAACCAACACTGCAGATTACGCTTCTGTAACACCAGTCGCAAGTGGTTCAGTTGTCAAGGGCGACGCGATCATCGAAGTGAAAGCCTAATCCTCTTCAAGAATCAAATCTAAAAACAAAACGAACAAATGACATGTTTGTTCGTTTTTGCTTGAATGGTAAGATTTACAGAGGAAAATCTAAAATATAGAGAAATCTAGACTTTCAAAATATGCTATAATAAAGAAAATAAAAACAAGAGGTTTATCATGACAAAATTATACGGAAGCTTAGAAGCAGGCGGTACAAAGTTTGTCTGTGCTGTCGGTGATGAAAACTTTAACATTGTAGAAAAAACACAATTTCCTACAACAACTCCTATCGAGACCATCGATAAAACCATTGAGTTCTTCTCAAAATTCGATAACCTTGCTGGTCTTGCTGTCGGATCATTTGGTCCAATCGATATCGACAAAAACTCCAAAACCTATGGCTTTATCACAACGACTCCAAAACCTCACTGGGCAAATGTCGACTTGCTTGGTGCCCTTCGTCGTGCTCTTAATGTACCCATGTATTTCACCACAGACGTAAACAGCTCTGCCTACGGTGAAGTAGTTGCCCGCAACAATGCTGGCGGCCGTATCGAGAACTTGGTCTACTACACAATCGGTACAGGGATCGGTGCAGGTGTTATCCAACGTGGTGAGTTTATCGGTGGTGTCGGTCACCCTGAGATGGGTCACTACTATGTGGCTAAACACCCAATGGATGTAGAAAAAGAATTTAACGGCGTCTGTCCATTCCACAAGGGCTGTTTGGAAGGCTTTGCGGCTGGACCAAGTTTGGAGGCTCGTACAGGTATTCGTGGTGAAAACATCGAACTCAACAACTCTGTTTGGGACGTCCAAGCCTACTATATCGCTCAAGCTGCTGTCAACGCGACAGTGACTTTCCGACCAGATGTCATCGTCTTTGGTGGTGGCGTGATGGCACAGCAACACATGCTGGACCGTGTACGTGAGAAATTCACAGCTCTTCTCAATGGCTATCTACCAGTACCAGACGTGCGTGACTACATTGTCACTCCAGCAGTCGCAGGCAATGGCTCCGCCACACTTGGAAACTTTGTCCTTGCTAAAAGTGTCGCAAAATAAAACAAAGAAAACATCCGCTTGGGAAACCAAACGGATGTTTTCTTTGAAGGCAATTTTTTTGAGCCTTTCCTTAAGTGATGACGGACGGTAGCGACTTTCTTCGAAATTCCATACCTAAACTTTGAGCCTAATGTCTCAAAGTTCCCGAACACCTGAAACCATTAGATTTCAGGTGTTTTTATCACGACGGAAAGGCTGGGTAAGTCCTCGATTCACTATCGAAAAATAGGCATGATTTCCATACTAAAGTATATTTAGTATCAGGCTATTTTCTATTCTCAAAACATCTGCCAGAAGAAATCAATGATATAGGTCAAACCATAAGTATAAACCACTAGAGTAAAGGGCTTGGTCAGAATGATGATAATCATATAGCGTTTGAAGGTCATCTTGGTCAGGGCAGCCAGCATGCAGAGAAAGTCAGCTGGACTGACAGGCCAGATCATCATAAAGATAAAGAACCGCTCGAAACGATTGCCCTTATCTAGCCAACCGATATACTTGTCATAGGTGCGCTTGCTGACGACGGACTGGACAAAGGCAGCTCCATAGAGACGGACGAGGTAAAAGATAATGGCACAGCCAATCACGATTCCGATATAGTTATAGATGGTTCCGATGATGTGGCCGTAAATAAAGACCCCAGCCACTGAGGTCAAAGCTCCCGGAATGATTGGAACAACGGTTTGTAGGATCTGTAAAAAGATAAAGAGTGGTGGTCCCCAAACCCCAGCTTGCTGGATAAAGGCCGATAGGGTTTCCTTGGATTGTAAAACACCCGCCTGATAGGCCCAAATACAGAAAATCAAGGTGCCGACTCCCCCAACGATAGATGAAATATTGATGACTTGCTGTAGAAGGGGAGAAACAGCTTTCATTTGCTTATCCTGTGACATGTAAACTCCTCATAGATAGTATGATTCTACTATACCATATTTTATGGAGAAAAACTATCTGGATTATCTGACTGGTGAAATAAGTGTGGTAAAATGAGAATAAGAAAATGATGGTATAGAATGAGGGGTATCATGTTAGGTTTAAACTTTAAAGGAAGCTGGCGCCAATATCAAAAACAGGTCTTGGATCGTTTTCAGGACTATCAAGCAGACGGCCATGTTCATCTAGTGGCCGCTCCAGGGTCTGGAAAGACAACCATTGGTATCGAGCTAATCGCTCGTTTTGGCAACCCAGCCCTCATCTTAGTTCCGACTGTAACCATTCGTGAACAATGGGTGGATAGAATACAAACTGCTTTTCTAGAGGATTGTCAGAGGCTTTCAGACCTCGTTTCCCAAAACTTAAAGGAGATGAAGGTATTAACGATTGTGACCTATCAGGCTTTTCATAGTGCCATGAACCAACTTCAATCACAAGAAGATGGAGAAGCAGAGGATTTTGTGGGGTTTGATTTGCTTGCAAGCCTAAGAGCTCAGAAAGTTGCTACTCTTTGTTTGGACGAATGCCACCACCTGCGCAATGAATGGTGGAAAAGTCTGGAAGCCTTTCGCAAGCAGTATGGACCGCTGAAACTCATCTCCCTGACAGCGACACCACCATATGACAGCGATCCTGAACTCTGGGAACGCTATATCCGAATGTGCGGGGAGATCGATCAAGAAATCACGGTACCTGAACTAGTCAAGGAAGACACTCTTTGCCCTCATCAGGATTTTGTCTATATGTGCTCACCAACAGCTGAAGAGGCGGAACGTCTCAAACAGTTTGAGGAGACTAAGTGGGACTATATTCATCACCTTATAGTCGATCCTGATTTTCAAACATTTGTAGCAGGGTCTAAGGTCCTCAAAGGGGATATTTCATCTGATTTGCTTTTAGAAGATCCCAAGTACTTGTCTGCTATGTTGATTTATATGCATTCTCAGGGGTTAACGATCCCTCCCTCTTTGCAAAATTTACTGGGAACCCAGAGGCTTCCAACATTGACCTCCTACTGGTTGGAGACGCTGTTGCAGAGCATACTCTATCAGACACCAGATTGGTATGAGGATCCAGATGGATATAGGAAAAAGTTAGAGGCTGACTTGAAGGCGCGTGGGTTGGTGGAAAAACGTCAGGTTTATCTGGTTAAGTCTAAGGCTTCTGACCAGCTTTTAACCCAATCTCTAGGGAAGTTGTCTGCCATTACCGATATCTTTTTGACGGAGTATGAGAGTCTAGGTCAGGAACTGAGACAGTTAGTACTAGCTGACTATATTCGCAAGGATTTTGCTACTTATCTGGGAGATAATCAGGCAACCATTTCTCAGTTGGGGGTTCTCCCTTATTTTGAAAGCATTCGTCGAAAAGCTCAGGAGCAAGAGATACCTGTGTCTTTGGCTGTCTTGTCAGGTAGTGTCGTTATTTTGCCTACCGATGTAGCAGCAGAGTTGAAGGAGCTCTTGCCTCAGGTTCCTCTTAGTTTCTCATCTATTGGTCACTTAGATCCAAAAGATTATGTGCAGGTAGGTTTTCCGAGCTCAGCTAAGGGAATCGTAGCGGCAGTGACGGACCTTTTTCAACGAGGACAGATTCAAGTCCTAGTCGGAACCAAATCTCTCCTCGGAGAGGGTTGGGATGCTCCTTGTGTTAATTCCCTAATCCTCGGAAGCTTTGTGGGGAGCTTTATGCTGAGTAACCAGATGCGCGGGCGTGCCATTCGTATCTGGCCGGGGCATCCAGAAAAGACCAGCAACATCTGGCATCTGGTAGCCGTTCAAGCGCAAGCACTTATCACTCTTCCTGGTGAGGAGCCTAGACCAGAGAGCAATCAGGATCTGCAGACCTTGTCGCGACGGATGGAGCATTTTCTTGGATTGGCTTATAATCAGGAGAGTATTGAGACCGGTTTGGATCGTTTGGATTTTCCAAAGCCCCCTTTTAAGAAAAAGCAAATTAGTGAGTACAATGAGCGAGTTAAGAGTCTCTCCAAGGATCGAGCAGGCTTGAGAAAAAAATGGCAAGATGCTCTTGTCGTAGCGGATCAGTTCGAGATAGTTACAGAAGTCGCAACCCAAAAACAGAAAATCCCAGTTATGCTCTTGCTTGATGCATTAAAATGGGTTCGCATGTCATTGCTCTTGTTGGCAGTAGATTTGTTGGTCTTGCTATTTAGACTGAGACTGATTGGTGTTTGGTGGCTTACAGCAGCCTGTCTCCTCTTTTTGGTCTTTGCATCTTGGCGCTACCTCCGTTATAAAAGTCCCTATAAACGTTTGCAATCTCTGGGTGAGCAGATCCGAAAGGCTCTGCTAGATTCAGAGCATCTAACGGACGATCAATCCCGTGTTCATGTAGAGGAGGACAAGGAAAATTATATGGTTTTCGCCTATCTCAAGGGAGGAAGCATGAGGGACAAGGAGCTGTTTGCGCAGACTGTGGGAGAGTTCTTTGCTCCAGTGGACAATCAGCGCTATCTCTTGAAGGCAGAGAAAGTCCGACAAGGTCAGTCACTTTACTATGTCGTGCCTAGTCTTTTTGACAAGCGCAAGGAAGAAGCACAGAAATTCCTCGACTTTCTGAGACCAACTATCGGACGTTATCACCTCGTCTATACACGAACAGAGGCCGGGCGGAAAATCCTTCTCGAAGCTCGTATCAAAGCTCTCTCCAATAAAAATGACCGTACCTTGACTAAGAAGAAGGTTAAAAGCCAGTTGGAGTAGGAGCGTATGGGAAAATCCATCTGAAACATGATATAATAATAGAGAAAATAAATTTTTAATAGTTGAAACAGTTGAATAGAATGAAGCGTTTAGAATAAACTATTCTTACAAAGCTTAAGAAAGGTTTTTTATGGCAAAGAGAAAAGATTTTTCTGAACTAACCAGGGTACAAATCCCAGCAGCTCTACATCTCATGCGTATGGGCTATACATATCTTCCTCGCAATGGGAAGGAAATTGCAGAAAGAGATCCAGATACCAACATCCTTGTATCTGTTTTTAAGGAGCAATTTTTAAAATTAAGAAATGTATTTTTGGATAAACTTGCTATTAAGGAGGTGAATGACATTGTCTTGTGTAATTGGAACTGTTTTTAGAAATTTTGCAATTATTTCAGGAGACATGAGAATGAGTAATTCGGATGAAATTACGAGTGAAAAAACGTCAAAGGTTTTTAAAGTAAATAATAAAGTTTTGGTTGGAATGACAGGTTCAGCACAGCCGGTAATAACTTTAAAAGAGAATGGTTATTTTTCATTAGAGGATTGTCCGAGTGCAGAAGATTATTTTGAATTTTTATGGCTTTTAACTGGGAACAAACAAGTTATTCAGCAAAATCAAAGTAACGTTCTAGTTATAGGAGTAAGTAAAGAGGGGATTGGATTTGGAGGAAATTTTCACATGGATGATGAAATGCTTAATAATCAGTTATATATATCTGAAAAATTAGATGGATGGTCACCTATATTGACTCCTCCTAGCGTGAACCAAAAATATTATCAAAAGGTCATTGATAATAGAATAATCGAAATTGTTTTATCTCAGACTAATATTCAAAATTTTAGTCGAGGCATGCTAATTAAAAATATAAAAGAACTTCATAGAGAAATTATTCTTGAAATTTCTAAAAAAGATAAATCAGTTAATAGTAATATTGAACAACACGTGATTAAATGGTGAATATGACTAATAAAATTATTGAATACAAAGACCTAATTGCTTTCCACCCAGGTCAATATATTGGAGAGCTAATTGAAGATTATAACATGACCCAGAAAGAATTTGCGGAGAAGTTGGGGGTATCGCCAAAGATGATCAGAAAATTAGTGAAAGGTGAGCAGTCAATTAGTAATGAGATTGCTCAGAAGTTAGAGAAACTTACCAATATTTCGATGAAAACTTGGCTCAATCTTCAAAATGCTTACGATGTAAAAATGGCAGAGTTCTTAGAGTAATCATGGTATAATGTCAATTATGAATAATAACAACCAACGTGCCCTTTGCCAACAACTCTGGGCTAGAAACAAATACCTCGTTTTGAGCCATTCCAGCAATATTTATAATGAGATTCGCCAATATCTCAAGAATGAAGTGGTGGAGGTCAGCCATGTTCAAGAACTGATTGACCGTGCTTGCCAAATTCCTGAGCATAGGGGTCAGGTTTGCAATGCCTTTCAGCATATTTGGGGCTATTTCAAAAAGAAAGCGACAGATGTTGAGCGCAAAGACTATATGCTCTTGCTGGATCGCTACCGCTTTGGTCAGGCTTCTAAGGAAGACTTGATTGCTAAGACTCGAGACTTGCTTGATCGCTATCCAAATACCTACTTGCAACATTCGACTTTACTGAAAGGAGACTCCCATGAGACTTTGGCATGAGGCTTTGATTTCGCAACTTCCTCGTCCTCAACTTTTGGGGCAACATCGAGAGTGCTGCGCCCTACGTGGCAATGGCTGGGGCAGAAAGCATGCGACGGTGGACTATGTCTTTACTCACTCGCCCTATCGTCTCTATGCCTATCATGACTTGATCATGGAGGAGATGGCTGACCGTGGCTACAATGTCAGTCCAGAGTGGCTGGATAAGAACTACCGTGGCAAGACCTGCCCTCCTTATCAAGACTTACCCGAGGAGAAGCTAACCAGTCCCATCTATAGTGAGCATGATACAGGATACTATGAGGAGTGCTTAGATAATCTCCGAGACAAGGGGATAGACCTATAGTCTTTTCTAATAACAAGCCATAGTCACTTATAAGAATTATTAATAACACGTTTTAGTATTCTAACTAAAATACAGCCACAAAACAAGCTATACAAAGGATTTGAGACACTGGTCTCAAGTCTTTTTCTTTTGATCAAAAGAGTGATATAGTTTCAAACTATATCAAAGCCTAATTATTTACAATTATACAGACAGTTTCTTTTCTGTTAAGATAGTTTCAACAACAAATTTTGGAGGACACATCATGTCAACTACGATCATCGGTTTCCCTCGTTTGGGTGAATTCCGCGAATTAAAATTTACAACTGAAAAATATTTTAGAAAAGAAATCTCAGAAGAAGAACTCCTTGCAGCAGCAAAAGACTTGCGTGCAAAACACTGGAACATCGTCAAAGAAAAAGGCATCACTGAAATTCCATCAAATGACTTTTCTCACTATGACAACTTCCTGGATGCTGCTTTCCTTTTCAACGTAGTTCCTGCATCAGTACAAAACTTAGAATTATCTGATCTTGAACGTTACTTTGCTTTGGGACGTGGTTACCAAGGAGAAAAAGGGGACGTTCGTGCCCTTCCGATGAAGAAATGGTTCAACACCAACTACCACTACATCGTTCCTAAGTTTGAAAAAGATACTCAAGTAAAATTGGCTGGTCACAAGATCTTTGATGAGTTCCAAGAAGCAAAAGAACTTGGATTGAACACTCGTCCAGTCCTTGTAGGACCATTCACTTTCCTTCAATTATCAGACTTTGAAGAAGGCGTGAAAGCAGAAGACTTCGTAGACAGCTTAGTGGCTGCATACCAAGAAGTTTTTGCTAAATTGGCTGAACTTGGTGCGGCTCGTATTCAATTGGACGAAGCGGCTCTTGTCAAAGATTTGACAGCTGAAGAAAAAGCTCTCTTCTTGAACCTCTACAACAAACTCTTGGCTGACAAGAAAGGTCTTGAAGTCTTGCTTCAAACTTACTTCGGTGACGTTCGTGACGTTTACGCTGACCTTGTGAAATTGCCAATTGACGCCATCGGTTTGGACTTCGTTGAGGGTAAGAAAACTCTTGAACTTGTGAAAGGTGGCTTCCCAGCTGACAAGACTCTCTATGCAGGTATTGTTAACGGTAAGAACATCTGGCGCAACAACTACGAAAAAAGCTTGGCTGTTCTTGAGCAAATCCCAGCTGAAAACATTGTCTTGACAAGCTCATGCTCCCTTCTTCATGTGCCATTTACAACTGCTAATGAAGAATTTGAACCAGCTATCTTGAATCACTTTGCCTTTGCAGTTGAAAAATTGGATGAGATCCGTGATTTGGATGCTATCCGCGACGGTCAAGGTGAAGAAGCACTTGCTGCTAACAAAGAACTCTTTGCGACTGAACGTGTGGGTGAAAATGTAGAACTTCGTGCGCGCATCGCTGGATTGACAGACGCAGACTACACTCGTTTGCCAGCTTTTGCAGAACGTGAAGCCATCCAAGAAGAAGCTTTCAAACTTCCAGCACTTCCAACAACAACCATCGGTTCATTCCCTCAAACTAAGGAAGTCCGTGCTAAACGTTTGGCTTACCGTAAAGGTGAATTGTCACAAGAAGAATACGATGCTTTCCTTGCTGAAACTATCGACGAATGGATCAAATGGCAAGAAGAAGTTGGATTTGACGTGCTTGTACACGGTGAGTTCGAGCGTAACGACATGGTTGAGTACTTCGGTCAAAACTTGTCAGGTTACCTCTTCTCTAAGAATGGATGGGTACAATCATACGGTATGCGTGGGGTGAAACCACCAATCATCTGGGGTGACGTCACTCGTCTCAACCCAATCACTGTCAAATGGTCTAGCTACGCACAAAGCCGTACTGACAAACCTGTTAAAGGTATGTTAACTGGACCGGTTACCATCCTCAACTGGTCATTCCCACGTGAAGACATCTCTATCAAGGATTCTACTCTTCAAATCGCTCTTGCTATTAAGGATGAAGTTCTTGACCTTGAAGCTGCAGGCGTGAAGATTATCCAAATCGATGAGGCTGCTCTTCGTGAGAAATTGCCACTCCGTCGTAGCGACTGGTACGAAGACTACCTTGACTGGGCTATTCCAGCCTTCCGCTTGGTACACTCTACAGTTGCGCCAGATACTCAAATCCACACTCACATGTGTTACTCAGAATTTACAGATATCATCCCAGCTATCGACAACATGGATGCGGACGTTATTTCCTTTGAAGCAAGCCGTTCAAACCTTGAAATCTTGGACGAACTCAAAGCGAAAAACTTCCAAACAGAAGTGGGACCTGGGGTTTACGATATCCACTCTCCTCGTGTGCCAAATGAAGGCGAAATTGACCACACAATCGATGCTATTCTTGCCAAAGTACCAAGCAAGAAAGTTTGGATCAACCCTGACTGTGGTTTGAAAACACGCGGTATTCCAGAAACAAAAGAAAGCTTGATCCGCCTTGTCGAAGCAGCAAAAGCTGCGCGTGAGAAATTGTAAGATAAGATTTCTCTCTTGACACTGACTGATCAAGGAACTGCTTGGCCCTAGCTGGCTCAGCAATCATGAAATCAAAAAGAAAAGGATAATGACTATGTCACGCCAAACTCCGTCACTTTCATTTGAAGTGTTCCCTCCAAACCCAGCTGTGGGTAATGATAAAATTATTTCAGCTCTTCAAGATATGCGGGAGCTGACACCGCACTTTATCAGTGTGACCGCCAGCAATAATAAATTTAATATCAAGGAAACAACGGTTCGTTTGGCTGACTTTATCCAGAATGACTTGGCGATTCCAACGATTGCCCACTTGCCAGCTATCTATCTGACCAAGGAAAAGGTTGCTGAAACCATTGTCGACTTGGATAAGGTTGGGGTGCAGAAAATCTTGGCTCTTCGTGGGGATATTATTCCAGACGTGGAACCACAAAAGGATTTTCGCTACGCCACTGATTTGATTGAGTTTATCAAGGAGCAAGCCCCTCACTTTGATATTGTTGGTGCTTGTTATCCAGAAGGGCATCCAGATTCACCAAATCAGATTTCAGATATTCAAAATCTTAAGAAGAAAGTAGATGCAGGATGTTCTAGTCTTGTAACCCAGCTTTTCTTTGACAATGAGCGCTTCTATGATTTCCAAGACAAGTGCATCTTGGCTGGGATTGATGTTCCCATTCATGCAGGGATTATGCCAATTCTGAATCGAAATCAGGCTCTCCGTCTCTTGAAGACTTGTGAGAATATCCATCTTCCACGCAAATTTAAAGCCATCTTAGACAAGTATGAGCATGACCCTGAGTCGCTCAGAGCAGCAGGACTTGCCTATGCAGTGGATCAAATCGTGGACTTGGTAACCCAGGATGTCGCAGGTGTGCATCTCTACACCATGAACAATGCTGAAACAGCAAAATACATCCACCAAGCAACCCATGCCTTGTTTAATCATCAGTCTTTAGGGTAATCGATTCTTTAACCACTGAGACGGCAGCTTGTCATTTACATGCTTTTAAATGAAAAATGGCAGTTGCGAAAGCCAAAGAATTTGCTAAATAAAATAAACAACAAACCATTCCTCTTTTCATGGGGGAATGGTTCCTTTTTAATAGAAAAGCCCGCACTTTTTAAGAAAAATATGATAAAATAGACTCTGTACGTACTTGATACAAAGATGAGGGTATTTAGATTGTAGAAATTTGTTTAAAGTGGATTATTTTTTAAACAAAATATGATAATAGGTGTCTCAAAAAAACTACTTAATTGAATTTGGGTCTCATTTCTGTAGAAAAAAGATAAGCTTCCTAGCACTCATCGAGTGCGGCGTCACCTTCCTATTTTTCTACAGAAATGTTCGGCAAGCCGAACCGTCCAGAATATCTTGTGTAATTGAACCCGGCCGAAAAGCTGTGTAAAAAAAGATAAACTGTCTTGTCTTCATCGAAGACTTCGTCAGTTTCCTATTTTTACTTTGCTTTTGACGTCCTTGGTATCTTGATCTTTGTAGGCAAGGCGTATAATTTCATCAATCCAAAGGGGATTAAAATGACAAAACAAGTGTTTCAAACGACTTTTGCGGGTCGTGAGTTAATCGTAGAGACTGGTCAGGTTGCTAAGCAAGCAAATAGCGCTGTTGTCGTGCGTTATGGTGAGTCAACTGTCTTGACTGCGGCCGTTATGTCTAAGAAAATGGCAACTGGGGATTTTTTCCCACTCCAAGTCAACTACGAAGAAAAAATGTATGCGGCTGGGAAGTTTCCTGGTGGCTTTATGAAACGTGAAGGACGTCCTTCAACAGATGCGACTTTGACAGCGCGTTTGATTGACCGTCCAATCCGCCCTATGTTTGCGGAAGGTTTCCGTAACGAAGTGCAAGTGATCAACACCGTCCTTTCTTACGATGAAAATGCCTCTGCTCCAATGGCGGCAATGTTTGGATCATCCTTGGCCCTTTCTATCTCAGATATTCCATTTGATGGACCAATCGCTGGGGTACAAGTGGGCTATGTCGACGGCCAAATCATCATCAACCCTAGTCAAGAACAAGCAGAGCGTTCGCTTCTTGAATTGACAGTAGCTGGTACCAAGCATGCTATCAACATGGTTGAGTCTGGTGCCAAAGAATTGTCAGAAGAAATCATGTTGGAAGCTCTTCTCAAAGGGCACGAAGCTGTTAAAGAATTGATTGCCTTCCAAGAAGAAATCGTTGCTGCGGTCGGTAAGGAAAAAGCAGAAGTGGAATTGCTTCATGTGGATGCTGACTTGCAAGCTGAAATCATTGCAGCCTACAACAGCGACCTCCAAAAAGCGGTCCAAGTAGAAGAAAAATTGGCTCGTGAAGCTGCAACTCAAGCAGTTAAAGACCAAGTGACTGCTGTTTACGAAGAAAAATATGCAGACCATGAAGAATTTGACCGTATCATGCGTGATGTGGCTGAAATCTTGGAACAAATGGAACACGCTGAAGTGCGCCGTTTGATCACAGAAGACAAGGTGCGTCCTGACGGTCGTAAGGTTGATGAAATCCGTCCTTTAGATGCGCAGGTTGACTATCTTCCTCGTGTACATGGTTCCGGTCTCTTTACTCGAGGACAAACTCAAGCCCTTTCAGTTTTGACCTTGGCGCCAATGGGTGAAACTCAAATCATCGATGGTTTGGACCCAGAGTACAAGAAACGCTTTATGCACCACTATAACTTCCCTCAATACTCAGTAGGGGAAACAGGTCGTTATGGTGCACCTGGTCGTCGTGAAATTGGTCACGGTGCTCTTGGTGAGCGTGCTCTTGCGCAAGTTTTGCCAAGCTTGGAAGAATTTCCATACGCAATCCGCTTGGTAGCTGAGGTTTTGGAATCAAACGGTTCTTCTTCTCAAGCTTCTATCTGTGCGGGTACTCTTGCCCTTATGGCTGGTGGTGTGCCAATCAAGGCGCCAGTAGCAGGGATTGCCATGGGTCTCATCTCAGATGGAAATAACTATACAGTATTGACAGATATCCAAGGTTTGGAAGACCACTTTGGAGACATGGACTTTAAGGTTGCGGGTACTCGTGACGGGATTACAGCACTTCAAATGGATATCAAGATCCAAGGGATTACTGCAGAAATCTTGACTGAGGCACTTGCTCAAGCCAAGAAAGCGCGTTTTGAAATCCTTGATGTGATTCAAGCAACGATTCCAGAAGTTCGTCCAGAATTGGCTCCAACTGCTCCGAAAATTGATACCATCAAGATTGATGTGGACAAGATTAAGATTGTCATCGGTAAGGGTGGCGAAACTATTGACAAGATTATTGCTGAAACAGGCGTTAAAATCGATATCGACGAAGAAGGTAATGTGTCCATCTACTCTAGCGACCAAGATGCCATTAACCGTACCAAAGAAATTATTGCTGGCTTGGTTCGTGAAGCCAAAGTGGATGAAGTTTACCATGCCAAGGTTGTTCGTATCGAGAAATTTGGTGCCTTTGTCAACCTCTTTGATAAGACAGATGCACTTGTGCACATTTCTGAAATGGCTTGGACTCGTACCAACCGTGTCGAGGACTTGGTAGCTATCGGTGATGAAGTCGATGTTAAGGTTATCAAGATTGATGAAAAAGGCCGTATCGATGCCTCTATGAAAGCTCTTCTTCCTCGTCCTCCAAAACCTGAGCATGATGAAAAAGGTGAAAAGTCTGAGAGACCTCACCGTCCACGTCATCACAAGGACCACAAACCGAAGAAAGAATTTACAGAAACACCAAAAGATTCAGAATAAGAAAAGGAGAAATGTATGGGATGGTGGCGCGAAACCATTGATATTGTAAAAGAAAATGATCCAGCGGCACGCAACAGTTTGGAAGTTTTGCTGACTTATCCAGGTGTCAAGGCCTTAGCTGCCCACCGTCTCTCGCATTTTCTATGGAAGCACGGCTTCAAACTCCTAGCTCGGATGCACAGTCAGTTTTGGCGTTTTTGGACCCAAATCGAGATTCATCCGGGTGCCCAGATTGACTCAGGTGTTTTTATCGACCATGGTTCAGGTCTGGTGATTGGAGAGACGGCGATTGTTGAAAAAGGCGTTCTTCTCTATCACGGAGTAACACTTGGTGGGACAGGGAAGGATGTTGGCAAACGCCATCCGACTGTGCGTAAAGGAGCTCTCATATCAGCCCATGCCCAAGTCATCGGACCGGTAGAAATCGGTGAAAATGCCAAAGTCGGTGCTGCTGCAGTAGTCGTGGCAGACGTACCTAGTGATGTGACGGTTGTCGGTATTCCGGCTAAGATCGTCCGAGTTCATGGACAGAAGGATGAACCAACGATCCACGAAGTCGAAGAAAAACGAGAGTACTACGTCAATAAACTCGAGCATGCTAGAGAAGCCAGTCACAGATCGTCGGGGTTGTAGAAGATAGCTATATGATTCAAGCAAGAAATAAGTTGAGCCAAGAAGAGTTATTTGAAGCGAAAAAACTAATTGACTGTTGCCAAGCCTATGATGGAACTTATCGTGATCCCTATCTTTCTAACATGCTTAATTTTGACCCAAACATGCCCGCCTTTTTCCTTTATTATGAAAAAGGCGAACTTGTTGGTCTATTAACTGTCTATGCTGATGACCAAGATGTGGAAGTGACGATACTGGTTCATCCAAATCATCGCCGTCAGGGAATTGCGCGTGCTTTGTTTACGAGTTTTGAGAAAGAAACGGCTTCTTTCCCTATTCGTTCAGTTACTTTTCAGACAGAACGTATTTTTCTAGAGGGTCATCCTGATTTTGTCAGCAACTGGGGATTGGTCGAGGATGAAGAGACAGAAACCTGGTTAGGTAAGGATAGAAGACCTTATCAGTTAGTAACTGTTTCTAATCTTGAAGTTTTGTTAGCAGATAGTTCGTATCAGGAGCAAATTAGCCAGTTAAAATTTCAGGCATTTTCAGAGGAACATGAATCGAGAGAAGTTGTGGATAGATATGTCGCTGAAGCTCTGAAGGATTCAGAAAGTCGCTTATATATTTTGTTAAAAAACGGTCAGGTCATTGGAACTTGCACCATTGATTTATCGAGCGATACGAATTACTTCTACGGTTTAGCAATATCGGAACCTGAACGTGGAAAAGGCTATGGAAGCTATTTAGCAAAATCCCTAGTCAACCAACTGATTGAGCAAAATGATAAGGAATTTCAGATTGCAGTAGAGGACAGCAACGTAGGTGCCAAGCGCTTGTATGAAAAAATCGGCTTTGTCAAACAGACACAGGTAGTTTATTTGAATGAGAAAGAGTAGAAAAATGCTATTAGAAGAATTCGAAAATGTACCTGCTGTTATCGAACCAACTGATCGAAGTATTCGTGATGGTGGAGAAATCTGTGACACGATTATTTTATCTTTTAATGGAGAAATCGTTGAACGAGTAAAGCAGTTTGAAGATGTTTATGAAGGTGGCTATTTAACCAATCTAAATGGTAGATTTCCATGGTATATCTATGAAAAGGATGGGAGTAAGGTAGCAGTTGCTATAGCTACGATTGGAGCCCCGGTGGTTGTCGGACTCTTAGAAGAACTCAAAGCAAGAGGATTTAAGAACTTTATTGTTTTGGGTTCTTGCGGAGTTCTAGATCAGTCTATTCAGGCAGATAAGATTATTCTACCAAGTTCAGCTCTACGTGATGAAGGTACAAGTTATCATTACGCTCCTGCAAGTGATGAAGTCGCTTATGACGAGTCTCTGTTAGTTAAGCTGGAAGCCATCTTTGACAAGCACAATATCGAGCATATCCGCACCAAGGCTTGGACGACTGATGCCTTTTATCGGGAAACGCCTGATAAGGTCAAGCGTCGCTTGGCTGCTGGAGCCAAAGTGGTGGACATGGAAGCTTCAGCTATCATGGCTTGGAGTCAATTTCGCAAGAGTAAAGTCTATCAATTCTTCTACACAGCTGACTATGTGGATCATCATAACCTAACCTGGGATGCCCGCCATGAAGAGCGGACAGCTGATGCCATGACTTTTTTCACTATCGCTTTGACAATAGCAAAGGAACTAGAAAGGTAACTACAAGAATGGCAGTATATTTTTACGGCTGTATCACCATGGATGGCTACTTGGCAGACAGCCAGCACAGGATAGACTGGCTGCATCAGCTTGGTTCTGTAGAGGATACAGGCTATGATGACTTTTACAGGCAAATGGATATCACCATCATGGGCAAGCGGACCTTTGAGGAAATCCAAGATTTGCAAGATGTAGAAAGTTTTTATCAAGCTACGGAAAACTATGTCTTTACGAATGATAGGCACCTGCCTATCAGCAATTACCAGCCAGTAGCTGGGAATGTGGTGGACTTTGTTCGCCAGATTGACAAAGGCAAAAATATCTTTGTGATTGGTGGTAATTCCTTGGTAGGACCGCTCTTAGATGCGGATCTTTTCGACCACCTCATTATTCAGATAGCACCCCTTATCCTAGGAAAGGGGGTTCCCCTCTTTACCCAAGAGAAAGGGCAGCGCTTTTACCAACTGGATAGCCTCAGACAATTTGGCCCATTTGCAGAGCTGGTTTTCAGCCGAAAAAGTCAGAAATAGAGAAGGGAGTGGACCGCATGATTAAAATTTACGACACCATGTCTCGTGATTTGCGAGAATTTGTCCCAATCGAAGAAGGAAAGGTTCGCATGTATGTCTGTGGGCCAACGGTATACAACTATATCCACGTTGGGAATGCCCGTTCGACGGTGGCTTTTGATACCATTCGTCGTTATTTCGAATACCGTGGCTACGAAGTTGCCTATATTTCCAACTTTACAGATGTAGACGATAAGATTATCAATCGTGCCAAGGAAGAAGGTATCACGCCTCTGGAGGTTGCGGACAAGTACATCGCTGCCTTTCGTGAGGATGTGACAGCCTTAGGCGTGAAACCTGCGACTCGCCATCCGCGTGTAGTAGAGTTTATGGCTGACATTATCCGCTTTGTGGAAGACTTGATTGAAAAAGGTTATGCTTACGAGAGTCAAGGGGATGTTTACTTCCGCGTGGAAAAATCTCATAACTATGCTAAGTTAGCCAATAAAACTTTGGAAGATTTGGAGCTGGGTGCTTCAGGTCGTACCGATGAAGAAACAGCTCGCAAGGAAAATCCGGTGGATTTTGCCCTTTGGAAAGCTGCAAAACCAGGCGAGATTTCTTGGGACAGTCCTTGGGGACCTGGTCGTCCGGGTTGGCATATTGAATGTTCAGTCATGTCGACAGAGATTTTGGGAGATACCATTGATATCCATGGTGGTGGAGCTGATTTGGAGTTTCCTCACCATACCAACGAAATTGCCCAGTCAGAAGCAAAAACAGGCAAGACTTTTGCTAACTACTGGATGCATAATGGCTTTGTCAATATCGACAATGTCAAGATGTCTAAGTCCTTGGGCAACTTTATAACCGTACACGATGCCCTTAAAACTCTTGATGGGCAAGTGTTGCGTTTCTTCTTTGCCACTCAGCATTACCGTAAACCTATCAACTTTACGGAAAAAGCAGTGCGTGATGCCGAGACCAATCTTAAGTATCTAAAAAACACTTATGAGCAACCATTTTCTGGGACTGTAGATGCTCAAGAGTTACAGGCTTTTAAAGATAAGTTTGTTGCCGCTATGGATGAGGATTTCAACTCCGCAAATGGTATCACAGTTGTCTTTGAAATGGCCAAATGGATCAACTCAGGAAACTATGATGCAAGTGTTAAGGAAGCTCTTGCGGATATGTTGGAGGTCTTTGGGATTGTCTTTGTTGAGGAAGTTTTGGATGCAGACATTGAAGCCTTAATCCAAAAACGTCAAGAAGCGCGTGCTAATCGTGACTTTGCGACAGCAGACCAAATCCGTGATCAATTAGCGGCTCAAGGAATTAAGCTCCTTGACACCAAGGATGGAGTGAGGTGGACTCGTGATTGATGTCAATCTCATTAACGGGATTGCGCTAGCTTTTGAGGGAGATGCAGTTTACTCCATGTATATCCGTCGCCATCTCATCCTTAAAGGCATGACCAAACCCAATAAACTCCACCAAGAGGCGACTAAGTATGTGTCAGCCAAGGCTCAGGCTCGTTTGATTGCCCTCATGTTGGAAGAGCAAGTTCTGACGGAAAAAGAAGAAGAAATCTACAAACGTGGTCGCAATACCAATAGCCACACAAAGGCTAAAAATGCTGATGTGGTGACCTACCGCATGTCTACAGGTTTTGAAGCAGTGATGGGCTATCTCCATCTGACTGAAAATGTGGAGCGTCTAGAGACCATAATTTCTTGGTGCATCCAAAAAGTGGAGGGCTAGGACATGATTGCAAAGGAATTACAAGACTGGTTTCCTGAAGCTCAGATTTCAGATCAGCCGATTGAGAAACCAGGCTATCTCACTCTCCCTTTAGCTTCTCAGCAGTGGATTTTACTGGAGGAAGCTGGGCTCAGCGAGCGTGAAAAGCAGCTGGTTGCCCTTTTGACCCAGCAGGAGCAGGCTCATTCGCTCAATCCTTGGTATCCCTATCTGATCGAGGGGAAGGGGCAGGCACCGCAAACATTTAAAAAAATTCAGCTGGTTTATTGTCATCTTTCCTATTTCCAACAGGAAAATCTAGCCTCTTGGCTAGACATGATGCGGACTCTTTTTCCCAACTTCCAAACAGTGCTACAAGTGGGGGCTCAGGATTATGTATTTGTGCTTCAACAAGATAAGTACACCTCTGTTCGCTCAATCTTATCTGATACGATTGAAGCGGTTGAGTATGACTTTGGTCTTCGTCTGTCGATCATGTTAGGCCAGGTTTGGCCTCAGACAGGCCCTCAAGCCCTATCAGACTTGATCAAAGCGGAGCGAGATTTGTTTAAGACTTGGTGGCGTCAGGGGCATCAAGGTGTACATACCTTTTCACAGCTCTATCTTTGGAGTATGGGAGAAAGACTAGTAGACCTGAAGGTAACCAAGGAATGCCTGCACCAGATGATCTTGGATCAGGACCAGATTCAGGAAATCATTCTTTCTCTCTGGGAAAATAGTGCTGTCCTAACTAAAACAGCCCAGCAACTCTATCTACATCGCAATTCTCTCCAATACAAGATTGATAGATGGGAAGAATTGACAGGGCTTCAGTTGAAGGAATTGACCGACCTGACCTTGTGTTATCAGTTGATTTTACCAGATATTCTTTAAAGTTTTGTGCAAGTTGCACAGAACTTTTTTATTTTTTTGGTCATCTTGCCATAGAAAAGTAAAGCGTTTTCATCTATAATAAAACTATCAAAAGACAAAAGGAGTTCACCTCGATGGTAGAATTAAATCTTAAAAACATTTACAAAAAATATCCAAACAGCGAACACTACTCAGTTGAAGACTTCAACTTGGACATCAAAGACAAAGAATTTATCGTTTTCGTAGGTCCTTCAGGATGTGGTAAATCAACAACTCTTCGTATGATTGCTGGTCTTGAAGATATCACAGAAGGTACTGCATCTATCGATGGCGTGGTTGTCAACGACGTAGCTCCAAAAGACCGTGACATCGCCATGGTATTCCAAAACTACGCTCTTTACCCACACATGACTGTATATGACAACATGGCTTTCGGTTTGAAATTGCGTAAATACAGCAAGGAAGACATCGACAAACGTGTGCAAGAAGCAGCAGCAATCCTTGGTTTGAAAGAATTCTTGGATCGTAAACCTGCTGACCTCTCAGGTGGTCAACGTCAACGTGTTGCCATGGGTCGTGCCATCGTCCGTGATGCAAAAGTATTCTTGATGGACGAACCTTTGTCAAACTTGGATGCCAAACTTCGTGTATCCATGCGTGCTGAAATCGCGAAAATCCACCGTCGTATCGGAGCTACAACTATCTACGTAACCCACGACCAAACAGAAGCGATGACTCTTGCAGACCGTATCGTTATCATGTCAGCTACTAAGAACCCTGCTGGTACAGGTACTATCGGACGTGTTGAACAAATCGGTACCCCTCAAGAAGTTTACAAAAACCCAGTTAACAAATTTGTAGCAGGATTTATCGGAAGCCCAGCTATGAACTTCATCAATGTAAAATTGGTTGGTAGCGAAATTGTTTCTGACGGTTTCCGCTTGAAAGTTCCAGAAGGTGCTTTGAAAGTTCTTCGTGACAAAGGCTACGAAGGAAAAGAATTGATCTTCGGTATCCGTCCAGAAGATGTGAATGCAGAACCTGCTTTCCTTGAAACATTCCCAGAATCAGTTGTCAAAGCTACTATCTCAGTATCAGAATTGCTTGGTTCAGAATCTCACCTTTACTGCCAAGTTGGTAAAGACGAATTTGTTGCAAAAGTGGATGCTCGTGACTACTTGCAAACAGGCGCAACAGTTGAACTTGGATTTGACTTGAACAAAGCACACTTCTTCGACGTAGAAACTGAAAAAACTGTCTACTAAGCAAATGAAATGTCAAAACACTACTAGAGAAATCTGGTAGTGTTTTTTTAATGATTGGTATTGGCATAAAAACAGGCTTTTCTAGTTTTCATATCCTTAAAAAAGTGATAAAATGGTAGGAAGAATTGGAGAGTATAGATGCCGAAAGAAGTGAATTTTACGGGCGATCAGGTAGTCGCTTTAACGAAAGAATATTTAACAAAGGAAGACGTTGCTTTTGTACAAAAAGCCTTGATTTACGCAGTTGATTGTCATAGTGGGCAGTTTCGGAAATCAGGTGAGCCCTATATTATCCATCCCATTCAGGTTGCAGGCATTCTAGCTAAGCTCAAGCTGGATGCCGTAACCGTTGCCTGTGGTTTTTTGCATGACGTAGTTGAAGACACAGATGCGACACTGGACGATCTGGAGAGAGAGTTCGGTCATGATGTTCGGATTATCGTTGATGGGGTGACCAAGCTTGGTAAGGTTGAGTACAAATCACTAGAGGAACAATTGGCGGAAAACCACCGCAAGATGCTTATGGCCATGTCAGAGGATATCCGCGTTATCTTGGTTAAACTATCTGACCGTTTGCACAATATGCGGACTCTCAAACACCTTCGAAAGGACAAGCAAGAACGGATCTCCAGAGAAACCATGGAAATCTATGCACCACTTGCTCATCGTCTGGGTATTTCTAGCGTCAAGTGGGAGTTAGAAGACTTGTCCTTCCGCTATCTTAATCCAACTGAGTTTTACAAGATCACTCATATGATGAAGGAAAAACGCAGAGAACGTGAGGCTCTGGTTGACGAAGTCGTAACCAAGTTGGAAGAGTACGCTACCGAACGAAATCTCAAAGGGAAAATCTATGGCCGTCCCAAGCATATCTATTCGATCTATCGCAAGATGCAGGATAAGAAGAAACGCTTTGAGGAGATTTATGACCTGATTGCCATTCGCTGTATCTTAGATACCCAGAGTGATGTTTACGCCATGCTGGGTTATGTGCATGAACTTTGGAAACCTATGCCAGGCCGCTTCAAAGACTATATCGCTAATCGTAAGGCCAATGGATATCAGTCTATCCATACGACCGTTTATGGACCAAAAGGGCCGATTGAATTCCAGATTCGTACTAAAGAAATGCACGAGGTGGCTGAGTACGGGGTTGCAGCTCACTGGGCTTATAAGAAAGGCATTAAAGGGCAGGTCAACAGCAAGGAATCTGCTATTGGGATGAACTGGATCAAGGAGATGATGGAGCTCCAAGACCAGGCTGATGATGCCAAGGAATTTGTGGACTCTGTTAAGGAAAACTATCTGGCGGAGGAGATTTACGTCTTTACTCCTGATGGTGCGGTTCGCTCCCTACCAAAAGATTCAGGACCGATTGACTTTGCCTATGAAATCCATACCAAAGTCGGTGAAAAAGCGACCGGTGCCAAGGTCAATGGCCGTATGGTTCCACTGACAACCAAGCTCAAGACAGGGGATCAGGTTGAAATTATCACCAACCCCAACTCCTTTGGTCCGAGTCGTGACTGGCTCAACATGGTCAAGACCAGTAAGGCGCGCAACAAGATTCGTCAGTTCTTTAAAAATCAAGACAAGGAATTATCTGTAAATAAGGGCCGTGAAATGTTGATGGCACAGTTCCAAGAAAACGGCTATGTAGCCAATAAGTTTATGGACAAGCGTCACATGGACGAGGTCCTTCAAAAGACCAGCTATAAGACGGAGGAAGCTCTCTATGCAGCCATTGGTTTTGGAGAAATTGGCGCTATTACCGTCTTTAACCGTTTGACAGAAAAGGAACGTCGTGAGGAAGAACGCGCTAAGGCCAAGGCGGAAGCAGAAGAGCTTGTCAAAGGTGGCGAAGTTAAGGTCGAGAACAAAGAAACCCTCAAGGTTAAGCATGAGGGTGGCGTGGTCATTGAAGGTGCTTCAGGTCTCCTAGTTCGGATTGCCAAGTGTTGTAATCCAGTGCCGGGTGACGACATTGTCGGCTACATTACTAAGGGACGCGGTGTAGCTATTCACCGTGTGGACTGTATGAATCTCCGTGCCCAAGAAAACTACGAGCAACGTCTCCTTGATGTGGAGTGGGAAGATCAATTCTCAAGCAAGGAATACACTGCCCACATCGATATCTATGGTCTCAATCGTACAGGGCTTTTGAACGATGTTTTACAAGTTCTCTCTAATACGACCAAGAATATCTCAACCGTTAATGCTCAACCAACCAAGGATATGAAATTTGCTAATATCCATGTCTCCTTTGGTATTTCCAACCTCTCTACACTGACCACAGTTGTGGACAAGATTAAGAGTGTGCCAGAGGTTTACTCCGTCAAACGGACTAACGGCTAATTCTCCCTTCAGTTACTAGAAAGGCTATTATGAAAATCATCATTCAACGAGTCAAGAAAACTCAAGTCAGTATCGAAGGTCAGGTTCATGGAAAGATCAATCAGGGACTCTTATTACTGGTCGGTGTTGGCCCAGAGGACCAAGAGGAAGATCTGGACTATGCTGTGAGAAAGCTTGTCAATATGCGGATTTTTTCAGATGCAGAAGGCAAGATGAATCTGTCAGTCAAGGATATTGAAGGAGAAATCCTTTCTATTTCCCAGTTTACCCTCTTTGCGGATACCAAGAAAGGCAACCGTCCCGCCTTTACAGGAGCAGCCAAGCCGGATATGGCAGCTGCCTTCTATGAGGCTTTCAACCAAAAGCTAGCTCAGGAAGTGCCCGTTCAGACAGGCATCTTTGGAGCGGATATGCAGGTGGAGTTGGTTAATGATGGACCGGTCACCATCATTCTTGATACTAAAAATAGATAAGAAAACCAAGCCAGCTGGCTTGGTTTTTGTTTATAGACACTCCCAGAAGGTGATGTGTTTGTTGTAAAAGTCGGGATAGTTTTCTCTTAGGTGGCTAGCCGTTATATAGTATAAAGTAGAATGACAGGAAGTAAAGACTGGAGTAAGAGAGTAGAAATATTGAGGGTCAGTGATGGCTAAAAAGACAAATAATAGAAGGTCAACGGAGAGAATCCCTAAGTAGTAGAGGCGAATTTTTTTGTTCATCTGAGGATAAATCTCAGAGAACTGTTTTTTGAGTCGGAAGACTAAGCGAGACAGCAGTAGTCCCTGAGTAAGGATGAAAATGAAGCAAAAAATCAGACCTCTCTCCAAAGAAAGTTCGTATCGGGGTCTGAAAGTTACCAACAGTAGCAAATCGCAGAGTACAATGGCTACAAAATGGATTCTAAAGAGCTTTTTCATAAGATGACCTCCCTCTTTTATCTAGCTTCATTCTACACCAAATGAATGGGACTTACAACTAAAATGACAAAAAATCCCTGAAATGAACTTCTTTCAAGGATAAGGGGTTAATTGATTTTTTCGACATAGAGTTGTTTGGCGATATCCATACTAACTTGGAGGTCTTCACCTTTGTTGACCAGTGTAAAAGTATTGGAAAAATTATCAAACTGCTTGACCTGGATTTGGTCACCGATATGAATCTCATGCTTTTCTAGATATTTGAGTAGTTCAAAACTATCATGAACGCGAGTCAGGAGATAGGTACCGGCTTCTTTGGTATCTGCTAGAGGTAGGTTGTTGATTTCGACCAGAAGCTCTCCCTTGGCTGGAATGGTTCCTCCGTGGGGACAGGTTTTAGGGACGCCAAGCAGTTTATCCAGTCTCTCTACGAAGAGGTCGGATACAGTGTGCTCTAGGACCTCAGCTTCTTCGTGGATCTGATCGCTGGTATAGTCGAGATGGTGAACTAGAAAGACCTCAATCAACCGGTGTTTGCGATAGAGCTCGGAGACCAGTTTGAGGCCGATATCTGTCAATAGATAGCCATTCTCCTTGTCCTTGAGGATGAGATTCTCACTTTTCATACGTTTGATCATCTCTGTTACGGCAGGTGGAGAGACTTGCATACGGGCAGCAATTTCTTTATTGGTGATTTTTTGCATCTCCGTACCGATTTCATAAATACATTTTAGGTAATCTTCTTTATTTGGAGTCATTCGTTTCCTCTTGTTCATTCTCTCCATCTAGTATACCAAAAAAAGCTAGATTTCTCTAGCTTTCTGTCATAATGCTTGTGATTTTAGTCTAGTTCTTTCACTGCAGCAATAGCAGCTTCAAAGTCTGGCTCAGTGTTGATGTTGTCAACGTATTCTACGTAACGGATGACATTGTCAGTATCGAGAACAAAGACAGCACGTGCAAGGAGGTGCCACTCGTTGATCAAAAGGGCATAATCACGTCCGAAAGAATGGTCAAAGTAGTCTGAAAGCATGATGGCATTGTCAAGGCCTTCAGCCCCACACCAGCGTCCTTGGGCAAATGGTAGGTCCATAGAAACGGTAAGAACGACGGTATTATCAAGGCTAGCAAGTTCCTGGTTGAAGCGACGTGTTTGCGTTGAGCAGATACCAGTATCGATAGAAGGGACAACACTCAAGACTTTTTTCTTTCCATCAAAGTCAGCTAGCGTTTTTTTAGAGAGATCGGTTGTCGTAAGAGAAAAGTCAAGTGCCTTGTCTCCGACTTGCAGTTGTTTACCTGTAAAAGTTACAGGATTTCCGAGAAAAGTGGTCATGAAACTACTCCATTCTTTTTTCTTTTATTTTACCGAGAATTGTCAGATTTTTCCAATGATTTGACCGGAAATTGAAAAAACGCCAATTCGGTGAGAATGACGTTTTTAATGGATTATTTTGACAAACCTTCAGCAATCTTGTCAAGGTTGTATTTCATCATGTTGTAGTAGCTGTCACCTTCTTTACCTTCTTCAGCGATTGAGTCAGTAAAGATTTGTGCGTAAATTGGAATATTTGTGTCTTGTGAAACAGTCTTCATTGGACGGTCATCGACACTTGATTCAACAAAGAGGGATGGAACTTTTGTTTGGCGAAGCTTTTCAACCAAGGTCTTGATTTGTTCCGGTGTTCCTTCTTCTTCTGTGTTGATTTCCCAGATGTAGGCACTTGGAACTCCGTAAGCTTTAGAGAAGTATTTGAAGCATCCTTCGCTGGTTACGATGAGTTTCTTCTCAGCAGGGATATTGTTAAATTTCTCTTTGGCTTCCTTGTCCAGTTTGTCTAGTTTTTCAGTATAGTCTTTGAGATTTTTTTCGTAGAATTCCTTGTTGCTAGGGTCTTTTGCAATCAACTGTTTAGCGATATTTTTAGCATAAATTATCCCATTTTCAAGGTTTAGCCAAGCGTGTGGGTCTTCTTTGCCTTTCTCGTTTTGACCTTCAAGGTAGATGATATCTACGCCGTCACTAACTGAAAAGTAATCCTTGTTTTCAGTTTTCTTGGCATTTTCGACCAATTTGGTAAACCAAGCATTGCCACCAGTTTCAAGATTGATTCCGTTATAGAAAATCACATCAGCTTGAGAAGTTTTCTTTACGTCTTCAGGAAGTGGTTCGTACTCGTGTGGGTCTTGACCAACAGGAACGATACTGTGAAGATCAATCTTGTCACCAGCGATATTCTTTGTAATATCAGCGATGATAGAGTTAGTTGCTACAACCTTTAGTTTTTGGTTTGTAGATGCTGTGTCTTTTTTTCCGCTAGCACAGGCAGCTAATCCAATGATAGCAAGAAAAAGAACAAGCAATGTACCTAATTTTTTCATTAGATTCCTCCAGAAGGGTTTCCCCTTATTTATTGATTTTTTTATTTTTTAGTTTCAAGTATCGTTGCTTTGGAGAGATAAAGAAACTGATTAAAAAGAAGCTGGCAGATGTGAGCACGATGCTGGATCCTGCTGCGAGATTGAAGCTATAGCCGATAAAGAGTCCCAAAACAGAAGCGGTTGCCCCTAGGGTTGATGAAAGAAAAATCATGCTCTTTAGGCTATTCGCATAAAGGTAAGCCGTCGCAGCTGGGGTAATCAACATGGCCACGATAAGAATCGTTCCAACACTTTGCATGGCAGTGACTGACACAAGGGTCAAGAGCACCATGAGCAGATAGTGGTAGAAATTGACGGGCATTCCCATGGCTTTAGCCAGGAGTTCGTCAAAGGATGTAATCAATAGTTGTTTAAAGAAAATCCCGATAATCAAGAGAATCAATGCACCCACACCAATGGTGATCCACATGTCCGTATCTTGGACAGCGAGGATATTCCCAAAAAGGATATGGAAGAGGTCTGTCGAACTCTTGGCAACACTAATCAAGATGACACCTAAGGCTAAGAAAGATGAAAAGGTAATACCAATGGCAGTGTCACTCTTGATGATAGAGTTACCCTTGATGTAGGTAATGATGATGGAAGCCATCAAGCCAAAGATGATGGCTCCAATAAAGAAATCAATTCCCAGGATAAAGGAAAGGGCTACGCCGGGCAAAACTGCGTGAGAGATGGCATCTCCCATGAGAGACATACCACGTAGGATGATAAAACATCCCACAGCACCAGCAACGACTCCGATGACAATAGCTGTTATCAAGGCGTTTTGTAGGAAATGGAAATGTTGCAATCCATCGATAAATTCTGCTATCATAGGTCACCTCCATTGAAAAAGAGTTTGCTACCGTAGGCCTTCTTAAGATTGGCTTCGGTAAAGGTTTCTTTAGTCGGACCAAGGTCTATTAATTCTCGATTGAGAAGCAAAACTTGATCGAAATAATGGGGGACTTTGCTGAGGTCATGATGGACGATGAGAACTGTTTTACCAGCTTTTTTAAGGTTTCTCAGCGTGTTCATGATAATCTCTTCACTAACCGAATCAATCCCGACAAATGGCTCATCTAGAAAGATGTAGTCAGCTTCCTGCACTAAGCAACGGGCAATCAACACACGTTGAAATTGTCCGCCTGAGAGCTGGCTGATTTGGCGATCAGCATAGTCTGAGAGTCCAACGATTTCAAGTGCATCCGCCACTTTTTTCCAGTGGCTGGCCTTTAAAGTGTGGAAGAGCGGGATAGATGGATAGAGTCCCAGTGAGACACATTCCTTGACCTTGATAGGGAAATTGTAGTCGATATGGATTTTTTGCTCGACATAGGCAACTCGATGTAAAGATTTCTTGACTTCTTTGTCATCGAGATAGGCCTGACCTTCGTGTGGGATAATTCCCAACATACTTTTTAATAAAGTTGATTTTCCAGCACCGTTTGGACCAATAATTCCGGTAATAGTTGGTCCGTGGAGCACTAGTGAAATATCCTTTAGTGCCAACGTCTCTTTGTAGGAGACACTGAGGTTTTCGATACGTATCATACAGTTGTTTTCCTCCTATCTTTTAATATACATTAAAAAAAAAATTAAGTCAAGTTAATTTTTGAAAAATTTAAAATAATAACTGAAAAATGAAGAAAAAAGAGAAACCATTTTTAATTGCATTCCCAAGTGTTTTTTGCTAAGCTAAGAATAAGTGAAAAAATGAAAGCGAGAACAAGATGACACGTTATCAAGACGATTTTTATGATGCAATCAATGGCGAATGGGAAAAAACAGCTGTCATTCCAGCTGACAAATCTCGAACAGGTGGTTTTATTGACCTTGACGAGGAAATTGAAGAGTTGATGCTGGCGACTACGGACAAGTGGTTGGCAGGTGAGGATGTTCCAGAGGATGCCATCCTCGCAAACTTTGTTAAGTACCATCGTATGGTACGTGATTTTGACAAGAGAGAAGCAGATGGGATCAAGCCTGTTTTGCCAATGCTCAAGGAATACCAAGATTTGGAGAGTTTTGCAGATTTCACCAGCAAACTGGCAGAGTTTGAACTAGCAGGGAAGCCAAACTTCCTTCCATTTGGTGTATCACCAGACTTTATGGATGCCAGAACCAATGTTCTCTGGGCCAGTGCACCAGGGACGATTTTGCCAGATACGACTTACTACGCTGAAGACCATCCTCAGCGTGAGGAGCTCTTGACTCTTTGGAAGGAAAGTACTACGAATCTTCTCAAAGCCTATGATTTTTCAGATGAGGAAATCGCAGACTTACTAGAGAAAAGATTGGAATTGGACCGTCGTATTGCGGCTGTAGTGCTTTCTAACGAAGAAAGTTCAGAGTATGCCAAACTCTACCATCCATACGCTTATGAAGATTTCAAGAAATTTGCTCCTGCCCTACCTTTGGATGATTTCTTCCAAGTAGTTCTTGGCCAAACTCCAGATAAAGTTATCGTAGATGAAGAACGTTTCTGGCAAGCAGCAGATCAATTCTATAGTGAAGAAGCGTGGCCTCTACTCAAAGCAACCTTGATTTTGGGTGTGGTCAATCTCTCAACAAGCTATCTCACAGATGAGATTCGTGTCCTGTCAGGTGCTTATGGTCGTGCCCTTTCAGGTGTTCCAGAAGCTCAGGATAAGGTCAAGGCAGCTTATCACTTGGCCCAAGGACCTTTCAAGCAAGCTCTTGGTCTCTGGTATGCGCATGAAAAATTCTCCCCAGAAGCTAAGGCTGACGTAGAGAAAAAAGTAGCGACTATGATTGACGTTTATAAGGAACGCTTGGCTAAGAACGACTGGCTCACACCTGAAACGCGAGACAAGGCCATTGTCAAACTCAATGTCATCAAGCCTTATATCGGTTATCCAGAGGAATTGCCAGCCCGCTACAAGGACAAAGTAGTGGACGAAACTGCCAGTCTCTTTGAGAATGCCCTAGCCTTTGCGCGTGTGGAAATCAAGCACAGCTGGAGCAAGTGGAACCAACCGGTTGATTACAAGGAGTGGGGGATGCCAGCTCACATGGTTAATGCCTACTACAATCCACAGAAAAACTTGATTGTCTTCCCAGCAGCCATTCTACAGGCTCCATTCTATGACTTGCATCAGTCATCTTCTGCTAACTACGGTGGTATTGGTGCTGTTATTGCCCACGAGATTTCTCACGCCTTTGACACAAATGGTGCGTCCTTTGATGAAAATGGTAGCCTCAAGGATTGGTGGACAGAGAGTGACTATGCTGCCTTTAAAGAAAAAACGCAGAAAGTTATCGACCAGTTTGATGGCCAAGAATCTTACGGTGCAAGAATCAACGGGAAACTAACTGTATCAGAAAACGTTGCCGACTTGGGAGGAATTGCTGCAGCCCTTGAAGCTGCTAAGAGAGAACCAGACTTCTCTTCTGAAGAATTCTTCCACAACTTTGCTCGTATCTGGCGCATGAAAGGCCGTCCTGAGTTGATGAAACTTATGGCCAGTGTCGATGTGCACGCGCCTGCCAAACTCCGTGTCAATGTGCAAGTACCAAACTTCGATGACTTCTTTACAACATACGATGTCAAAGAAGGCGATGGTATGTGGCGTTCACCAGAGGACCGTGTGATTATTTGGTAAGACAAAAACCAAGGAAATTTTCCTTGGTTTTTTGCTTGCTAGAAAAAGGGATTAAAAGTCTTTTCGTGAGCGATAGTCGTAGCTGGACCATGCCCAGGGTAGACATCGTAGTTAGGAAGAGTAAAGAGTTGCGTCTGAATGCTATGGAGAAGTTGTTCCGTGCTACCGGTAGGAAGGTCTGTCCGTCCGATGGTTTCTCGGAATAGAGCATCTCCCGTCAAGACTAGATGAGCATCAGGAAAGACCAGGGAAACACCGCCAATAGAGTGCCCTGGAGTCGGTAGAACTGTAAAACGAAATTCCTCAAGCTGGTATTCCTCATGAAAGGCAAAGGTGTGTTCTGCAGGTTTTGCGACCACATCTGCCATATCATCGTGACGAGGGAGACCAGAGAGATTATCGACTGGAGTATAAAGCCAAGATGCTTCACTCTCTGCTACATAAACTGGGGGATTTCCAAAAGTCTCACGAACCAAGTCTAGACTCATAATATGGTCGTAGTGGGTGTGGGTCAGGAGAATCGCGCAGACTGGTTTGTTGATTTTTTCGATAGTCATGCGAATAGCTTCCCAATGGCTACCTGGGTCAACCACAATCAGGTGTTGGTCCCCTTCTAGATAATAAGTGTTTTCATAAGCAACGGGATTCACGGTTTTATGGATTTTCATACTGGCTCCAATCTCAAAGAATGTACTAAACTAAGTATAGCACAGAAGAGGGAAATAAAGTGAAAAGAAAGTCCCTCTTTTGTGTTAGAGGGACAATGATCTTATTTAAACTTGAAACCTTCGTAAATGAGTTCTGCTTTGGGATTCTTTTTCTTAATTTGCTTGGCAAGGGCCTTCATCATAGGAAGAGGTCCACACATATAGACTGTAGTCTGGTCAGGGATTTCTTCTTGATCCAAAGTCAGGTATTCTTTTTCATTGCTATCGACTAGCTGCAGGTCAAAGTTAGCATTTTGACGGGCGTAGTCACGAAGTAGATCTAGGTAGACAGCATTTTCCTCTCCACGGAAACTATAGTAGAAACGAACGTTCCTGTCTAGGATAGGATGCTCCCGGATATAAGAGATGAAAGGTGTCATTCCAATTCCACCTGCGATCCAGATTTGCTGCTTTGGACCATGTTCCATAGTCATATGTCCATAGGCGCGATCAACTGCAACCTTGCTACCAACTTGAAGATTGTCATAGATATTCTTGGTGTGGTCACCAGAGTTTTTTATCGTAAAATAAAGAGTTCGTCCTTGCCCTCCTGAGATGGAGAAAGGGTGTGGAGCAGTCTCAAAACCTTTTTGGAAAATTTTTAGAAAGGCAAATTGCCCATATTCGTAAGTGAAAGGATGACTGAGTTCTATTTCAATTTCAGTCGTATTGTGGTTGAGGCGTTTGATTCCTACGATTTTTCCAAGATAGGTGAAACCGATCTTTTGATAAAGGAAAATAATATAAAATCCTGCAAGCAAGCCTAAAATAGCATAGATTCCAAAGATAAGACCTAGGAAACTAAAGGAGAGAAGGCGATTTCCCATGATCATCAAAACATGAAAGAGGCCAAAGATATAAGCTAGATAAACCAATCGATGAATCCATCTCCAAGCTTCATACTGGATATATTGTCCCAGATAGGCAACCAGAACGATGCTGATAAAGATATAGATAGCGATATTTCCAAACTGGGCGGCCAAATGCGAACCCCAGAGACCGCCCATGCTAAAGTTGTGTAGGGTTAGTAGGAGAATGGATAGAAAAGCGGTGAATTTATGAGCTAGATACATCTTTTCAAGTCCGTTAAACCAAGCCTCAAGCAGGGGTAAACGGCTAGCTAGTATAAAAGTAAGTGAGAGGGTAGTGAGAGCTAAACCAGGGATTAGAAACTGACTAACACCTGAACTGAGCCAAGCTAGGATAGTCAGAAACATACTAAGCCCGATAAATAAAATACCTTTTAATGATTTCATAGTAGAAGTCCTTTCATGGATTTATCTTATATTGGATGTAATAAGATTTGTTACATTTTAACAAAAAATGAATCTGTCGTCAAGGTTTGTGTTTTAAACTAACTTTTCTGACCCTTTTTTCTAAAAAAGCCAACGAATCGGGTGGTTCATTGACTTTCTTATCTTAACGATTTTTCCAAGCTTGGTAGCGGGTGTCGATCAGGAGTTGGGTTAGTCGTCCCATGGTTTCTCTTTCTTCGGGAGTGAGGGATTGAGCTTGGACAAAGAGATGGTGAATGTGTTCAATGACCTTGAAGGAAGAAAGATCGTTGATAGAGGAGATGCCTGCATCGAGAATGATTCCGAAAAAGAGGTCAAAGTAGAGCTGCAGTTCAGTATCAGGGACCGTCTCAACCCATTCCTTGAAGGTTGTATCGACTTGCTGGCTGTCACTATTGGTCTCGTCCAGTTGGACAAAGTGTTTGTCTTCGATCTGCCAACTAAAGGTGTCGTGCTGAGCAAGGCCACCTAAGGCGGTGCTTCGAACGACGATTTTTTTATCCGGAATTTCCAGTATCATCCCGATGATAGACCCTTGCGGGATAAACACTCTCGTTCTTTCCATCATGTTTTGATAGCCAGGTGTTTCGGTTAGTTCCTTGTGAAGCCCAGGGGCATCAAAAGTATAGACAGCGATAATATTTTTCTGCAAGTTTGGATCAAGTTGACTGGCAGCATAGACAGCTAGATTGCCTCCTTTTGAGTGTCCTGCTATGACAACCTTTTGGTTAGGATGTTGGGAAAAAAAGTCTTGTAAATACTGGAGGGCATGTTTTTGAGCAGGGATTTCCTTCATATAGGTCATATGGAAATCTTCTTTCCAACCGATGATACTATCATCCGTCCCACGAAAAACAAGCAAATAAGTATCGAGACTGATACGATAGGTCATAGCCGCAAACTGTTTTTGCAATTCAGGATCAATATCATTGATAAAATTTGATAGCTTGCAATTTTTAAAGCGTTTATGTTGAGCGAGCTGATCTAACAATTGGAGACGGTTCTTATTGGTCAGCATCGTCGTGTCTCTAGGGATTTGAGGTGCTAGATCTATGAGGCGCTGTTTTTTTTGGGTGACTACACCATCAAAAGCAAGGTAGGTTAATTCGGTCAAGGCAAGAACATCTAACTCGTTCACGGGGAAATCATAAAAGGAATCGTATGCTACGTCATTGAGGTAGTCAAAAATATTGGCCATAAAAGCTCCTTTCTCTATGTTTATCCTACCACATTTACATAGAATTGGCTAGTAGGCTTGTTTGAATGACCTAGTAGGGTTTGATTGAAATACATAGAAGATAGATTGCTCCTATTTCAAACCTCTAAACGAGCTTATTTGTATGTTTTTGCTATCAATCCCATTTTCCTTTAAAAAATTCTTCATCTCATTTACATCATCAGGCTGACCTGTGATGAGATAGCTGGCTTGATTGCCGTATTCATCAATAGCACGTTTTAAAAATTCTTGACTTTGAAAAAATTTATCACTTGTTTTATAAGTAAAATTCGATGTCTTTTGAGACAGTTCCTTCATCTCATTATCGAAAATAGTAACTCCTTTGTCAAAATGGTTGAGAATAATCGGACATTTACCAGCCCATTCTTTGATAAGGGGGCGTAGAGCAGAAATACCAACATCAGATGCAAAGCAAACTAGTGGCTGATTCGTATCTTTAACGGTTAAAGAGGAATCAAGCCAACTCATCTCAATCTCACTTCCAGCCGGTAAATGTGTCAAGGTTTCCTTAAAGTGGCTACCACTATTATGCGTTAAAATGAGGATTTCATCTTCATCAGGTGTGGAGGCAATGGTTAGCCATCGACTGGTTTGCTCTCCCTTAGCTTCATATTTACTAGCAGTAGACGAGGTATCAGGGAGTGTAAACTTAGCGTAAGCCCCAGCTTTCCAGATTTGATGACTCGGTTTTGTGATATGAATTAAATATAGATCTCCGCTGGGGTTTTCGATGGATTTTATCGATAATGTCTGGCTTCGTCCAAGATAAGCGATGGCACCCCAAGTTATAATACATAGCGCTCCAAGTGTTGACAGAATGATAATAAACATTTTTTTACCTCTTTTCATTTTTTATGACTCCTAATCTTAATTATTGAATGAACAAAAAATAAATTCATTCACATATTTCCAAAAAATAAAGAAAACCATTTTCTTTATTTTAGTACTCCTTTTATGAAGTTGGTTGCAAGTATTTCGACAGTTTTGCCAATATCTGGAAAATCTTTTTCCGTAATATGCATATCCATGTAGTAAAATAGGTTGTAAACTTGTAAAATCTCTTGAATCTTTTCTGGCGAGTACCCTTCAGCCTGCATACGATTTGTAAAAGTTTTAACTAGAAACTGATGAAAAGGATTTGCGACTTTGCCTTCTTCCGAGGAATAGTAGCTGTGCAACTCATCTGCGATGGCAGAATTGTACCATTCTGCAAGGATTTTATTGGAAGAAACGAGAGTTCTGGACTGAGCAAATAGTTGACCAATGAGGTCAATCATGTCAATTTCCCAATCCAGTTCTTCGATCATAGCTTGGCGAACACGGTTGTTTTCATCTATATAGATGTCTAGAAAAATGGCTTCTTTACTCTCGTAATAGTTATAAAAAGAACCAACTGCAACACCAGCTTGCCTAGCTATTTCTGAAATTCCTGTCGCTTTGTAACCTTTTTTCGAAAAAACGTCATAAGCTGCTGTTTTTAGAGCTTGTTTTTTGTCCAATATGATTTAACCTCCTTTGCTTTATGAATGAATAAACCTATTTGTTCATTCATATTCTAACAAATCATGGCTAGCTTGTCAATAAGAAGGCTAGATCTATTAAATAAGTTAAAGAAACGCTAACTAAATGAGCATAAAAAAGAAAATATAGGATAAGGCTGGAACTATAGTTAAAAATAAGGTATGATATCAATGGGATTATTCTCTATTTAGCTTTCGTTTCCGAATCTGGATTTGAAAGATAAATAGCCAAATAGTTGAGTTACTAATTCATAGATTTTTTATTAAGGTTTTTGATATTTTGAACAAGAGCAAAGGAGGAGCGCATGCACAAGATTTTACTAGTAGAAGATGACCAAGTTATTCGACAACAATTGGGAAAACTGCTCTCTGAGTGGGGATTTGAAGTCGTTTTGGTAGAAGACTTTATGGAAGTGTTGAGTTTATTTGTCCAGTCGGAACCTCATCTGGTCCTCATGGATATTGGCCTGCCACTCTTTAATGGTTACCACTGGTGCCAGGAAATTCGCAAGATTTCCAAGGTACCGATTATGTTTCTGTCTTCGAGAGATCAGGCTATGGATATCGTCATGGCAATCAATATGGGAGCGGATGACTTTGTGACCAAGCCTTTTGACCAGCAGGTCCTTTTAGCCAAGGTACAAGGATTATTGCGTCGTTCCTATGAATTTGGAAGGGATGAGAGTCTTTTAGAATATGCAGGAGTTATCCTCAATACCAAGTCTATGGATGTGCATGTCAATGGCAAAGCTATCAGCCTAACCAAAAATGAATTTCAGATTTTACGAGTTTTATTTGAGCATGCAGGAAATATCGTAGCGCGTGATGATTTGATGCGGGAACTCTGGAACAGTGACTTTTTTATCGACGACAATACCTTATCTGTTAATGTCGCTCGCTTGCGCAAGAAACTGGAGGAAGAAGGTTTGATTGGTTTTATTGAAACCAAGAAAGGGATAGGGTATGGACTGAAACATGCTTGATTGGAAACCATTTTTTCTAGCCTATCTGCGTTCTCGCAGTCGCGTTTTTACCTATATTTTTTCATTAGGCTTTCTCGTCCTTCTCTTTCAGTTTTTATTTGCTAGTCTAGGAACTTATTTTCTTTATTTCTTTCTGCTCAGTAGTTTTTTGACCTTCTTATTTTTGGCTTGGGATATATTTGCAGAAGCTCAGGTTTACCGGCAGGAAGTACTCTATGCGGAGAGAGACCCCAAGTCTCCTTTGGAATGTGCGCTAGCAGAAAAGCTCGAAGAGCGTGAGTCTGAATTGTATCAAAAGAAGTCGGAAGCGCAGAGCAAGCTGACGGATTTGCTTGATTACTACACCTTATGGGTTCACCAGATCAAGACGCCCATTGCAGCGAGTCGCCTTTTAGTAGCAGAAGTCTCTGATCGTGAGGTCAAGCAGCAACTGGAACAGGAAATTTTCAAGATTGACTCCTATACCAACCTGGTTTTGCAGTACTTACGTTTAGAGAGTTTTCACGATGATTTGGTCTTTGAACAGGTTCAAGTGGAGGACTTGATCAAGGATATGGTTCGTAAGTACGCACTTTTCTTTATCCAAAAGGGACTGACGGTCAATCTCCATGACCTTGACAAAATTATCGTGACCGATAAGAAGTGGCTGTTGGTCGTCATTGAACAAATCCTCTCAAACAGTCTCAAATACACCAAGCAAGGTGGTTTGGAAATCTATATGGAGGATCAAGAGCTTTGTATCAAGGATACGGGAATCGGGATAAAAAACAGCGATGTGCTCCGAGTCTTTGAACGTGGTTTTTCAGGCTACAATGGCCGTTTGACCCAGCAGTCATCTGGACTTGGTCTCTATTTATCCAAGAAAATTTCTGAGGAACTGGGGCACCGGATTCGTATGGAGTCTGAGGTTGGGATAGGAACAACTGTTCGCATCAAGTTTTCCAATAGGAATCTGATGATTGAGTGAGCATAGTTGATGATAACCTTATCCATCTGTGGAATTTTTGTTCTAGTCTATATCTTTATTTTTATGATAACGTCTAGAAGTTACCGTAAGATTGTCCAGATGTAAAAAATGTTACACTAGGAAACGACTAGAATATAGTCAAAAAGTAAAAGAGGTAAAAATGAAAGAAAGTTATTTTGACGGAGGAATCCTAGATTATAGTGGATACTCTATCTTAGTAGCCATAATTTTCGGGCTTACCTTGGGGAACGCAACACCTTGGGCGATTTGCATGGTGCAAAATTGAAAACCAAACACACGGTGGTGTATGGGTAACGTCTATACTTTGACGGGACTGGAACACAACTATTTGGCAACTGGATCAAGGGGTTTCTTCTAACCATCATCACGTTTGGGATCTATGGCTTCTGATTGAAAATAAAAATGAAGCAATGGATTGTCGAACAAACAAATCATGTTTAATCATTAAACGGCATCTTCTTTCAGAGGAGATACCGTTTTTTCTTTTTCGTATAAGGAAACAAAAATTTCTTCCTTTCTCTATCTGTTCAATTGATAGATTTCTTCGAAGAAAGACTGTAAAATTTTTGATATAATGTTAAAGATAGACTGACGGATGCTTAAAGGATAATTTTCAAAAACATAACAGGTGAGAAGAAAAATATGTAAGATTGAACAGAAGTCTCTCTACCATCATCCAAGCAGAAACAAGATTATATGAAATAAAAGGAGTAACCAATGACCAGAAATTATTCAACACGTGAATACCGTGAGAAATTATATGATGATCTTCATGTTCGATTAAGAGATACAGTGATTTTGATGTGTGCGATTTTTATTGCCTCTATAGGTCTAAATATGAATTCAACAGCTGTCATTATTGGAGCCATGCTGATTTCCCCTCTTATGACACCGATTGTTGGACTGGGTTTTGGTTTAGCTATTTTTGATACCCGTTTAATCAAACAATCTCTAGAGGTTTTATTTACTCAAGTATTGGTCAGCTTGCTTGTCTCGACTCTGTATTTCTGGATTTCTCCCTTATCTTATGCTAGTAGCGAACTGATTGCACGAACCTCTCCAACCATTTGGGATGTTCTCATTGCTATTGCTGGTGGGATAGCAGGTGTAATTGGGTCAAGGAAAAAAGAAGCAAACAATATCGTGCCAGGAGTAGCCATAGCAACAGCTCTGATGCCGCCTATCTGTACTGCAGGCTATGGTTTAGCTAGTGGAAATGTACGATTTGTATTTGGGGCTCTCTATCTTTTCTTGATCAACTGTGTCTTTATCATGCTAACCAACATTGTTGGAACAAGAATTTTGATGAGAAAATCTCCTTTAAGTTCATTTAAAGAGCTAAACATTAAAATGAAAATTGGGTTGATATCCTTGATTGTATTATTGATTCTTCCAGCCAGCTACTCAGCAGTGACTCTGACGATGGATCAAGCGCGAAAAGAAGGAATCAAACAGTTTGTAGAAAAAGAGTTCGCCAATCATACAGTCATTAATCAAGTCTACAAGTCAAGGAACAATGAATTGGTCTTGACGGTTGTTGGAGATCCGATTTCAGACGAAGAATTAGAAACACTCCATCAAAAACAAGCCTCTTACGGTATTCAATCTGTTCAATTAAGAGTCAATCAAGTTCATAATTCGACAAAATTAGATAGTGAGACGACCAAGGAATTTTACGAAACCATTAACAAGTATATCGATCAAAAACTTTCTGAAAAGGATTCACAAAAAGATCTCGTAAAAGAAAAAGAAGCAGACAAGGACTGAGGATAGTCAACTTTTCTAATTCATGGAAGCAAATCTTGGGAGGATATCCTATATCCAACAGTTAGTGAATAGAAAGGATTGTTTATGAAGATACCATTTGTGGTGGTTTAACCAATCACTACTAGCTCAGGTAAAACAAAATATAAAAAGGCGGTGGGACAGAAATCGATAGACAAAGTCTCGATTTCGTAGTCCCAGCCCCGCGAGGATGATTAGGAGCTTTTTGGAGTCTAAAAGACGAACAAAAAGTTCAATCAGCTACCGCGTCAAAGTTTAATTGCTAATAAAAAGTGAGGTCGGGATCGTTTGTCCCAACCTCTTTTTTAGGTAGCTGGAATTCTTATCCCAGGTTAAACGTTTTATTTCTCAACACGAGATTTGTTGGCGATATCAGCAAGGATTGCTGCTACAAACTCATCTACTGGGACAGTTTGTGTTTCTTTTTGGCCATAGCGACGAACGTTGACTGTTCCGTCTTCCATTTCCTTGTCCCCAACGATTAATTGGTAAGGAATCTTGCTGGTTTGAGAAGCGCGGATCTTGAACTGCATTTTTTCATTGCGCTCATCTACGTCTGCACGGACACCACGGTCACGGAGTTTTTTAGCCACTTCCCAAGCGTAGTCCACGTGTTTTTCGTTAGATACTGGGATGAGGGTTACTTGGTGTGGTGCCAGCCATGTTGGGAAGGCACCCTTGTAGTTTTCAATCAAGATAGCTGTGAAGCGTTCCATGGTTGAAATAACCCCACGGTGAATCATAACTGGACGGTGTTCTTCACCATCAGCCCCAATGTATTTGAGGTCGAAGCGTTCTGGAAGCAAGAAGTCAAGCTGGATAGTAGAAAGGGTTTCTTCTTTTCCAAGGGCAGTCTTAACCTGGATATCTAATTTTGGTCCGTAGAAGGCTGCTTCGCCTTCGGCTTCAAAGTAGTCAACCCCCATTTCATCAAGGGCTGCACGAAGCATGGTTTGGGCATTTTCCCACATCTCATCGTTGTCAAAGTACTTGTGAGTATCTTGAGGGTCACGAAGAGAGAGACGGAAGCGGTATTCAGTCAAGTTGAAGTCTTCATAAACATCTATAATCAACTGAAGGGCACGTTGGAATTCTTCTTGGATTTGTTCAGGAGTTACAAAGAGGTGACCGTCGTTGAGAGACATTTCACGCACACGTTGAAGACCAGTGAGGGCACCAGATTTTTCGTAACGGTGCATCATGCCGATTTCGGCGATACGGATTGGCAACTCACGGTAGGAGTGAACATGGTGTTTGAAAACTTGGATGTGGTGTGGGCAGTTCATTGGACGAAGGACAAACTCTTCACCGTCCCCCATGTCCATAGTTGGGAACATGTCCTCTTGGTAGTGATCCCAGTGACCAGAAGTCTTGTAGAGTTCAACAGAAGCAAGTGGTGGAGTGTAAACGTGTTGGTAGCCAGAAGCCAACTCCTTGTCGACGATGTAGCGTTCCAATTCACGACGGATAGTCGCACCATTTGGCAACCAGAATGGAAGTCCTTGTCCGACTTCTTGAGAAATCATGAAGAGGTCAAGCTCTTTACCAAGTTTACGGTGATCGCGTTCTTTAGCTTCTTCACGCATTTGAAGGTAGTTCTTCAAGTCTTTCTTGTCGAACCAGGCTGTACCATAGATCCGTTGCATCATAGCATTGTCGCTATTTCCACGCCAGTAAGCACCAGCTACATGGAGAAGGTGGAAGATTTGGATGCGGCCTGTTGAAGGAACGTGCGGGCCACGGCAGAGGTCCACGTATTCACCCTGACGGTAGATAGTCAAACCACCCTCATCTTCAGAGTGTTCTTCGATTAATTCCAATTTGTAAGGGTCGTTTTTGAAGATTTCACGTGCCTCATCTTTCGATACTTCCTCACGAATAGATGGGAAGTTTTCTTTGACGATTTTTTTCATTTCTTCTTCGATACGAGGAAGGTCTTCGTTGGAGATTTGACCAGCCTGATTGTCCGTATCATAGTAGAAACCATCTTCGATAGCTGGACCTACACCCAAATGAATATCTGGGAAGAGGCGACGAGCTGCTTGGGCAAACAAGTGAGCAGCTGAGTGACGCAAGATCGGAAGGGCATCTTCGTGATCAGGTGTCACGATTTCGATGCTACCATCTTCAGTTATGGCACGAGTTGTATCAATCAATTTGCCGTTGAACTTACCAGCCAAGGCTTTTTTAGCTAAGGAATTGCTGATAGATTGGGCAATTTCAAAAGTTGTAACGCCAGATTCGAATTCACGAACAGCGCCATCTGGGAAAGTAATCTTAATCATGGTTTTCTCCTTAAATATTTATTCTATTTTTGTTGGACAATTTTAAGAGACGAGCAACTTCTTCCGCATTCTGATTCTCTGATTGACTGCCATCTGTTATGAGGCTATGATAGCCTAATCTCACCGCTTCCTTACGAACCATTTGAGCGAAAAGAATGTCTCGTTGCATCCAGTTTTCAAAAGCTTGCTCGGGGTTGGTTGTACCCTCTAAGACATAAGGAACCCATTCTCTCTGTATATAATGCTTTTTTTGAAAATCAGCTGTCGGAGTCAAGCATAGATAGGAAGACGCTGGACATTCAAGCTCCTTTACCAAGTGAGGCAAAAGTCCTGCTCCCTCCACCAAGAGAGGTCTGTTTTGATTTTTTATCAAGTAAGATTTTACATATGGAAAAATCTCTTCATAAAAGCGCCATTCTTCATCTGCCATCTCTTCTGGATTTCTCATCCAGATTTGTTCTGGATTTCTATCCTGCCTAAGAAGGCAAATTGGCTGTGAGTCTGCACTTGCTTGACTCATCATCTCTTCTACCAAATCATCCAGTTTGATATGAAGTAGTTGATACTGTCTAGCAAGAAGTGAGGCAATTGTTGACTTTCCACTGCAAGGCGATCCGCCAATCATATAAAGCATCATTCTTCCTCCTTCTGACAAAATAAAAACGACATCCTAAAAGGACGTCGCAACGTGGTTCCACCTTCATTTATGCACAACAAAAACTGTTGACACCTCAGATTGGCTTTAACGTAGCCACCGTTTTATGTTTGCATAAAAGTCAGTAGAGTAGTATCAGTTTAGGCTTTCTATGCGTTTCCAGCAACCACGCACTCTCTAGTAGAAAGGGACTAAGTGACTTGTCTCTATGCATTATTATAGCATGATTGCGAGAATTTTCAAGGTTTTTGTATAAGTTTTTTATTTTTCTCTCGCTGGAAGAGATGCTTGATGCCCACACCAGAAGCCAAGCCAAGTAGGGCGAAGATTTCATAGGCTACGAGATAAAGAAGAATGAACTCACCAAAGGTGATGATGGTAAAGCAATAGAGCAGACCAATACCGAGTAGCCACCAAAGTGAGAAATGAAATCGATAGCTATAAAGTAGCGATACGATAAAGGTTACCAGAGGTGAGAAGAGGATGATGTTATAAATGTACAGTCCCTTCAGTGTATATGGGTCAGAGATGAGTAGAGAGAGGAGCTCATAGAGGGGCCAGTAAAAAAAGAAAGTGACAAGGTAGTATGGGATATACTTAAGATAATTCCGCATGGCAATAGTCCTCCAATCTGGAAAAATTGAGAGATATTGTAGACCACATAATCCTAAATGAAGGGGAAATCTCTACTTATATTATAGCACGATTTGGAGGCTCTTACCATTTAATCCAGTGATCAGTGATAGTGATCTTTTCGAGTGTTTTCTGCTATAATACTAACAAAAGAAGTAAGAGAGAATGAGGAGAAAGAATGACCAAAATAGCAGTTCTTTCAGACATACATGGAAATACGACAGCTTTGGAAGCTGTTCTGACTGATGCAAGAGCGGCAGAGGTAGATGAGTACTGGCTTTTGGGAGATATTCTGATGCCAGGAACAGGGCGTAGAAGGATATTGGATCTCTTAGCAAGTTTGCCTATTACAGTAAGAGTTCTGGGAAATTGGGAGAATAGTCTCTGGCGAGGCCTGCATCGCAAGTTAGATCCTACAATAGCGAGTCATCGTTATCTCCTGCGTCAAAGTCAGTACATCTTAGAGGAGGTCAGCCCTGAAGAAATCGAAGACCTCAATAATCAACCCATGCAAGTTCATCGTCAGTTTGGTGATTTGATGGTGGGAGTCACTCACCATCTTCCTGATAAAAACTGGGGTAGAGAGTTGATTCATACGGGAAAGCAAGAAGATTTTGATAGATTGGTGACGAATCCACACGCCTCTGTCGCAGTATATGGCCATATTCATCAGCAGTTGCTTCGTTACGGAAGTGATGGACAGTTGATTCTTAATCCAGGATCCATTGGACAACCTTTTTTTCTAGACGCGAAGTTGCGTAAGGACCTGCGGGCCCAGTATATGATCTTAGAGTTTGATGAGGCAGGTTTGTCTGATGTTGATTTTCGCCGAGTGGATTATGATGTAGAAGCTGAATTGCAGTTGGCTAAGGATTTGAAGCTCCCCTATTTTCAGGTCTACTATGAAAGTTTGGTAAATGGGATTCACCATACTCATAATCACGAATTGTTAGGTCAAATCAGTGAACAAGAAGGTTATGATCAGGATGTTGAACTCTGGATGGAAAGAGACAAGAAAGATTGGTTTTAAGAGGACTTCTAGCTAGGAATCAGATAGTCTAGGAACTGTTGTTTTCCGATAAGTCGAACTGGATACGAATTGACGGCTTCTCAAATTTATGTTAGAATAACGGAATATAAATAATTTGAATTTCATACTAATTGATATTCAAAATAAGAGGAGACAAATAATGAAACCAGAAGAGTTACACGCTATTGCCTCGGAGTTGGGCTTGCAATTTGACGAAGATTCGCGTAGTATTTATGGCACGCAGTCAGGCTATTTACTTTTCCTGCAAGAAACTGACGTGAAAAATCAGTTTCGACTTTGTGTCAGTGTGAGTTTGAATGGCAATCCTGCGGATTCAGAAGAAAACGAAATGGTTTGGGATGAGTTTAAGAGTGAATCTCTTCCAAACTTGTCGACCTTGTCTATCAACCAGTACCTTGTTTCTTTTGTCGTAAAAGGTGCTATGCGCAAATCAAAAACAATTGAAAAGTTACAGACGCTCATAACAGACCTCGTTGCCTTCCTTGAAACCCATCATTTCGTCCAAGTGTGTGCCTACAGCGGTCAGGAGGGCCCCGTTGGTCTCTATCAATTAGGTGACTCAATTTTCCTTATCAACGAGGAAAGCTATCAATTGCTGAAGAGCAATCTTCAGATTGAGGTGGATTCTTATCAAAATCAAAAGGAAAATGTTCTTCTTGGAGCAGTTGGTGCCTTGCTGGGAGCCTTGATTGGTGGGGCAGTTGCTCTATTTATCGCGCGCCTAGGTTATGTAGCTATGGTAGCGGGTATTGTTCTGGGGATTTGTACCATTAAAGGATATGAAATCCTTGGAAGAAAGGTATCTCGAAAGGGGATTGTGATTTCTTCTATTTGGATGGTGATTACTGTCTTTCTAGTGAATCAAATTGATTTGGCGATGGAAGTCGTTGCCAAACTAGGGGTTGAGTTTGCCTTTGCTTTCCGAGTGGTGAATCAATTAATCTTTAGCGGTGATTTTCCAGATAACTATTTTTATAATCTAGCTATGTTAGCTGTGTTTACCTTAGTTGGTGCTGGGGTGTCTATCAGCTCAGTCTGGTCAAGTCATAAAACAAAAGGGATTGTCCGTAAAATTGCATAAAAAATAAGTCTTTGTATGCCCTCTACCGCTCTGGTCGCCAAGAGGGATACAGGACTTTTTGCATTGAGAAGATAATCGGTCGTTAATATTTGACAGGAAAACCAAAAACGGTATAATGTTTATACGGGAAAAGATGAATAAAATATCAATGAAAGGAGAAGAAGATGCAAATTTCAAGCCGATTTACAATTGCGACTCATATGATGATTATTATTGCAATGCAGGATACAGACAGCAAGGTAACCAGTGATTTTCTTGCGGCTAGTGTCGGAGTCAATCCAGTCATTATCCGTAAGACTTTATCGCAACTCAAAAAAGCAGGATTGATTTCAGTTGCTCGTGGTACGGGAGGAACTGAGATAATAAAAGACCTTCAAGAGATCAGTTTGTTGGATGTCTACCAAGCTGTAGAGTGTTTAGGAAAATCTGGTAAGCTCTTTAGTTTCCATGACAATCCAAATCCTAATTGCCCAATTGGTGCGAATATCCATGCAGTTTTGGACCAAAAGCTGTTCGATGTTCAAGCAGCTATGGAAAACCAACTGCGTCAGACAAGTCTGGCTCAGGTTGTAGCCGATGCTCAGAATAAACTGTCTAAGTAAGAGGACTAAGGTTCTCTTTTTCTATCGCCACTCTTTTTATGAGTTGGGCAAGAAGAATTGTGGTAAAGTGTACTAGATTCTTTACGGTAAACTATAAAGAAAAATGTGAGCCTCAGTTTCAGGTTCACATTTCATTTTTTACTCATGGCAAAATGGCCTTTAGTTGGTTCAGGATGGTTTGTAAGGTTACGACCGCTTGTTCTCCTTGTTGTGGTTGGTAGAGTAGTTGGAAATACTTGCGAATAGTTTCTTCAAATTGCTTAGGGAGGAGTGTACAATTGGTCTTTGCGTACTCCAACATTCGTTTTTCACCAGGATGGGTTTGCTCATTGAGCGCAAATAACAAGTCAAAGTAAGAAGCGAAAAATTCACTCGTACGATGATTCATGCTGAGAAGATCTTGACGCTTGATAGCTTTTTCTATTTGGTGAGAGAAGGCAGGCATGGCTTGTTCTAGCAAAAGAAGTTGCCTTTCGATGATATGCTTTTTGAGTTCCGGTGGATAGGGAATCTGGTAAGTCTTTTGGAGAGAAGCATAGTGTCCATTCGGATCGTATAGAATCTTGCTGTGGAGTAGATTATGCCACATGCAAGTTGTATAGGCATTTTGGGCTTGATGTTGAAAAACGGTTGAGTTCAATTCCTGTTCAAACGACTCCAGCGAACGATAAATCAACTCGATTTCGATACCGTTGTTTAGTACACAGTCGTCCTCTAACTCCCAAAACTGGTTTCCAATTTCCATATAGGAGCAGTATTTATTCAAAATTTTTAGGCGAGTCGCCTCATCAATAGAAGAGTTTAGATAGACATAAACGTCATAGTCAGAATTTTGATCGTAGGCTTGTCCTGCACGAGAACCACCAAGAGCAATAGCTTCTACTTGTTCCAGTTGAGAGAATTCTTTGCAAAGTTCGTGGATCATGATTTTTCTCCTTGCTTTATGGTTTTAAAGTCATTTTACCAAAAAGTAAAACGTTTGCATAATGTTAGGTTGCTCTTTTTCATTTATAGAAAAAAATGTAAACCCTTGTTTTGAGTTCACATTTCGTTTTTATTCCGCAGCTTGTTGCCAACGTTTTGCTAGCTTATGAGACAAGCTAGAAATAGCAAAGTTAAAGATAAAGTAAATCAAGGCAATCAGGATATAAAGACTGAAGACCTGCTCTGGTTCGAAATAGCGTCCCATGAGAATTTGGCTGGCGCCAAAGAGTTCTTGTAGGGCGATAACAGAGTAGAGAAGACTGGTATCCTTGATCACAGTTACAAACTGAGAAATGATGGCTGGCAGCATTTTACGGATCGCTTGTGGGAGAATGATGTAGTAGAGGATTTGCGCAGAGGTGAATCCTTGCGACATTCCTGCTTCGTACTGGCCCTTGTCCACGGCATTGAGACCGCCTCGGATAATCTCAGCCAAGGCTGCTGAGGTAAAGAGGGTAAAGGCTGTAATACCAGCTGGTGTGGACTTCATCTTAAACACCAAAAAGATGGTGAAAATCCAGAGGAGGTTGGGAACGTTACGTACAAACTCGATATAAATGCTGGAGATGATCCGTAAGATAGGATTTTTCCCATTTCTCATGACGGCTAGTACTGTTCCGATAAGGGTCGAGAGGACGATAGCAATCAGAGAAATGTAGAGGGTTAAGCCAAATCCTTTAAAGATAAAGATTAGGTTATCTGGGGTCAAAACTTCTAAAATAGATTTCATAGTAACCTCCTAAAGTGAATAGGCTTTTTTGTTGGCTTGTTCCATCTTGCGGCCAAACTGGGCAACAGGGAAGCATAGGGCAAAGTAGAGAAGAGCAGCACCTAAAAAGGCTGGAATATAGTTTCCGTTGAGAGCCGACCAAGACTTAGTCACAAACATCAAGTCTACTCCAGAGATGATGGCAACTGTAGAGGTGTTCTTGATGAGGTTGACGATTTGGTTGGTCAAAGGTGGGAGAATGATACGGAAGGCCTGAGGCAAGATAATCAAGCGCATGGCACTGATATAGGTAAAACCTTGCGACAAGGCGGCCTCCATTTGACCGCTAGGAATAGACTGAATCCCTGAACGAATAACCTCAGCAATATAGGCGCCGTGATAGAGTCCCACGCAGAGTACAGCTGTCCAATAAATCGGAATCATGATGGTGTGGTCACTGATAAGAGGCAAACCATAAAAGACGATGACAAACTGCACCAAGAGGGGAGTGTTTTGATAGAATTCGACAAAAATACGAGCCAAAACACGCAAGAATGGGCGCTTGCTAGTTGACATGGCCCCAAAGAAGATGCCCAAAACCATAGCGAGGATAAAGGAACCAACCGCTAGGGCAAGGGTGAAGAGGAAACCATTGAAAAATTGTCCAAAATCCTGAAAATAGGCTGTCCAAGATGATAAATCTGTCATGGGGTGTCCTCCTTAATCTGCAGTATGGCTAGATGGTTTAAGCTTGTAACGGTCATGGAGTTTCTGCAAACTACCATCCTTGCTCCATTTAGTTACCAAGGTATCAAGATAGTCGTTTAGCTCGGTATTTGATTTCTTGGTGACGATACCGTAGTCAGATGGCTTGAAACTATCATCTAGTAGTTCTGTCCGTTTACTAATGTAGCCAGATAGGATAGAACGGTCTACGGAAAAGGCGTCAATACGGTGAGCGTGAAGGGAAGTAATCAATTCTGGATAGGAACCAAGTTCGACGAATTTAAAGGTTAGACCTTTCTTTTTGCCCAGTTCAGTAATCAAGCGCTGGGTGATGGAGCCTTGGGCAACCCCAATCGTTTTTCCGTTTAGGTCCTCAATGCTTTTGATGTTGGCGGATTTATTGACCAAAAAACCAGAAGCATCCGTATAGTAGGGACTGGTGAAGTTGTATAGTTTTTTACGTTCGTCTGTGATGGTGAAGGTTGCGATATCCATGTCGACCTGTTCATTGTCTAGTAGTGGTCCGCGGGTTTGAGCGGTAACTGGAACGTAGCGAACCTTGACTTTGAGTTCGTCTGCAATCATCTTGGCAAGGTCCGTTTCGATACCAGAATAAGTCCCTGTCTTGGGATCCTTGTAGCCAAAATTAGGAACGTCTTGTTTGACACCGACAACTAGTTCGCCTCTTTTTTGAATGTCTGCGACGCTGGTATCAGCCTGAACTGGTTTGGCAGCAGCAAGGCTGAAAAGGCTAATCAATAATGCGGATAAAAAGAATTTCTTTTTCATAGGCGCCTCCTTATTTGACTTTGTCACTTTCGTGGTTAATAATTTTGCTGAGGAATTGTTGGGCACGAGGTTCGCTTGGATTGTCAAAAAAGTCATCGACATCTGTCGTATCTACTAAAACTTCTCCGTCAGCCATAAAGATGATGCGGTCCGCAACTTCACGGGCAAAGCCCATTTCGTGGGTAACGATGATCATGTTCATCCCGTCATGTGCCAGTTTCTGCATAACTGCTAGTACATCACCGATAGTCTCAGGATCAAGAGCAGATGTTGGCTCATCAAAGAGGAGGAGTTCCGGATGCATGGCAAGACCACGAGCGATGGCGATTCGCTGTTTTTGACCACCAGATAGCATAGCTGGATAGGAATCTTTCTTGTCCCACATATTTACAAATTCCAGATATTTTTGGGCTGTTTTTTCAGCTTCTTTTTTATCAATTCCTAGAACTTTAACGGGCGCAAGTGTCACGTTTTCTAACACTGTTTTGTGTGGATAAAGGTTAAAATGTTGGAAAACCATGCCGACTTCCTTACGAAGAGGAACTAAATCCTTCTGACTGGCACCTGCTACTTGGTGTCCATTGACCAGGAGACTTCCTTTGTCAACAGCCTCTAAACCATTGATAGTACGGATAAGAGTGGACTTCCCAGAGCCGGAAGGTCCAAGCAGGACAACAACTTGTCCTTTTTCAAAACGGAGATTGATGTCGCGGAGTGCGTGATAGTCTCCGTAATATTTTTCGACGTTTTTAAATTCTACTAAAGCCATGAGAGATCTCCTTTGTGTTAGATTTTATAACATGATTCTACAACAAAAGAATGTTCTTGTCAAATCATATCTGAAAAAAATTCACTAAAATATTATAAAAAAGCAATCTGGATAGAGAAAAAGCCTAAATCATGTTATAATGAAACGATAGAATTCTTAGAAAGAGTGGATGTTTTTTTGATAACTCCTACTTATGAATGGCAGTTTGCCCCGCAGGTTGAGGATGCGGATTTTACAAAGATAGCCAAGAAGGCTGGGCTGGGTCCTGAGGTGGCTCGGTTATTATTTGAAAGAGGGATTCAGGATGAAGAAAGTCTGAAGAAGTTTTTAGAACCTTCTTTAGAGGATTTACATGACCCCTATCTGCTCCATGATATGAACAAGGCAGTGGAACGGATTCGTCAGGCCATTGAAGAAGGGGAAAACATTCTCATCTATGGAGACTACGATGCGGATGGTATGACTTCAGCTTCGATTGTGAAGGAAAGTTTGGAACAGTTTGGTGCTGAGTGCCGTGTTTACCTACCCAATCGTTTTACCGATGGCTATGGTCCCAATGCCAGTGTCTATAAATACTTTATCGAGCAAGAGAGAATTTCCTTGATTGTGACAGTGGATAATGGAGTTGCTGGTCACGAGGCCATTGAATTGGCCCAGTCTATGGGAGTGGATGTCATTGTGACCGACCACCATTCTATGCCGGAAACCCTTCCTGATGCCTATGCGATTGTTCACCCTGAGCATCCAGATGCGGACTATCCTTTCAAACAGTTGGCCGGATGCGGAGTGGCTTTCAAGCTAGCTTGCGCTCTTTTAGAAGAAGTGCAAGTGGAATTGCTTGATTTGGTCGCTATCGGTACCATTGCAGATATGGTAAGCCTGACGGATGAAAATCGTATCTTGGTTCAATATGGTCTGGAAATGCTGGGACATACTCAGCGCATCGGTCTGCAAGAAATGCTAGACATGGCTGGGATTGCTGCTAATGAAGTGACAGAAGAAACGGTTGGCTTTCAGATTGCCCCTCGTTTAAATGCCTTGGGGCGTTTGGATGATCCTAATCCAGCTATTGATTTGCTGACTGGATTTGACGACGAGGAAGCTCATGAGATTGCCCTCATGATTCACCAGAAAAATGAAGAACGTAAGGAAATCGTTCAGTCAATCTATGAAGAAGCTAAGACCATGGTGGATCCTGAGAAGATGGTCCAGGTCTTGGCCAAGGAAGGCTGGAATCCTGGCGTTCTGGGTATCGTTGCTGGTCGTTTGTTGGAAGAACTAGGGCAGACAGTCATCGTTCTTAATATAGAAGAAGATCGTGCCAAGGGTAGCGCTCGTAGTGTGGAAGCGGTCGATATTTTTGAAGCCTTAGATCCCCATCGAGACCTCTTTATCGCCTTTGGTGGCCATGCTGGTGCAGCAGGAATGACGCTGGAAGTGGAGAAACTTTCAGATTTATCTCAGGTTTTGGAAGACTATATCCGTGAAAAAGGCGCAGATGCTAGTGGTAAGAACAAGTTAAATCTAGATGAAGAGTTGGACTTGGAGACTCTTAGTTTAGAAACGGTTAAAAGTTTTGAACGCTTGGCACCCTTTGGAATGGACAATCAGAAACCTGTCTTTTATATCAAGGATTTTCATGTCGAAAGTGCCCGTACTATGGGAGCAGGCAATGCCCACCTCAAACTAAAAATTTCCAAGGGTGAGGCGAGTTTCGAAGTGGTGGCCTTCGGACAAGGTAGATGGGCAACAGAGTTTGCTCAAACAAAAAACCTAGAATTGGCAGTCACCCTGTCTGTCAATCAATGGAATGGACAAACTGCTCTCCAGTTGATGATGGTGGATGCGCGTGTGGAAGGTGTTCAACTCTTTAACATTCGTGGGAAGAATACAGTCTTGCCAGAAGGGGTTCCAGTCTTGGATTTCTCTGGAGAGTTGCCAGATCTAGCGACTAGTGACGCGGTTGTTGTGAAAACCATTCCCGAGGATATTACCCTGCTGAAGACCATTTTTCAGGAACAGGATTTCTCAGCTGTCTATTTCAAAAATGACATTGACAAGGCTTACTATCTAACAGGTTATGGAACTAGAGAACAGTTTGCAAAATTGTACAAGACCATTTACCAGTTCCCAGAGTTTGATATTCGCTACAAGCTGAAAGAATTGGCGACTTATCTCAATATCCAACAAATCTTGCTGGTCAAGATGATCCAAGTCTTTGAAGAGCTAGGTTTTGTGACGATTAAAGATGGTGTCATGACAATCAATAAAGAAGCGCCGAAAAGGGAAATTGCTGAAAGTCAGATTTATCAAAATCTCAAACAAACTGTAAAAAATCAAGAAATGATGGCGTTGGGGACAGTGCAAGAAATGTATGATTTTTTAATGGAGTTATAGATGGAAAGGGACTGAGATGAGCTACCTCGGTCTCTTTTGTCGGATAAACGATTGATGTGGGAGTGGTTGATAAGACGGTCTTTTGAGTGGTTCACTGATGTAAAAATTAGGGAAAATGATTCATTTTTTATTCTCTTCTATCACTTTATACGATGTCTGCTTTTAAACCTTATGTAGTAAAAGTATAAATTTTTGTAACATGACTAAAATATAACTCTAAACGAACTGACATGTAAATCAAGTATGATTTTCTTATCAAGAAAATATAAGGGGAATCTAGTTATGAAAAAAACAGTTACGAAACTGACTCTTGGTTTGACTTCTACCGCTATTTTGGCTACAGTTGGGGCTCAAACTGTTCATGCCAACTCTTACGTTGTCCAAGATGGTGATTCATTTTATGCCATTGCAACTGCAAACGGCATGGATCCGCATGAGTTGGCAGCTTTGAATGGAAAAACCATCTTTGACACTATCCACCCAGGCGATGTATTGGAAGTGAGTGGTTCCGCTCAGGTTAGCTCTACCTACAGTGCTCCAGCTAGCGCTGCGAATGTGGTATCAGATACAGAAGATGTTGTTGAAAAGACTCCAACAAACTATGGCAACTCTTATCCTGTTGGTCAGTGTACATGGGGCGTGAAAGAATTGGCTCCCTGGGCTAGCAACTGGTGGGGAAATGCCAACACGTGGGCAATCTACGCGAGTGCTCAAGGCTATAAGACAGGAAGTGTTCCAGTAGTAGGAGCAATCGCCGTTTGGGATGGTGGTGAATATGGACACGTTGCTTATGTAACAGATGTTCAAAGTGAAAACTCCATCCAGGTATTGGAAGCAAACTACAGACGTCAAAAGCAGATTGCGAATTACCGTGGCTTCTTTAATCCACATGAATTTTTAGGAAATGTCACTTATATCTATCCAAACTAAAGATGATAAAAAGATTTAGAATTTCTAAGTCTTTTTTCTTTTTGAAGAAATTTCCTATCATTTAGCTCCATCTTAGTGGATAATTGCTGAAAAATTTTTAAATTCTGTAGCGAACAGGAAATTCTTGCTTTTGGATGTAGATAAACCATGTCTTTGTAGAAAATAGTTCTCAAGTCGAGAGGTGAAGAGCAAGAATTTAACTTGTTTTGAACTAAAAGAGAAATTTAGAGTTCGAGAAAGGTATCTGAAATCAAATTGATTCAGAAAATCCATATTTTGATGGTATAATCGCTCCATTATCTTAGATGAAGCATCCAAAAGAGAAGTCAAAGTTAAAGGATTCGATTCACAGTAGTGACTAATCTCTAGTTAAAAACCTATCTTCGTTTTGAAAATAATCAAAAAAATGGTATAATGGTAGGAAAAGATTCGGCTGAAAGTTTTGGAACTTTTAGAATAAGAGGGTAAATTCACCCTATAATCAAGATAAATGAAGTTTCGGAGGAAAAATGAGTAATATTAGTTTAACAACACTAGGTGGTGTACGAGAAAATGGTAAAAATATGTACATCGCTGAAATCGATGGTTCTATTTTTGTTTTGGATGCAGGGCTTAAATACCCTGAAAATGAACAACTAGGTGTTGATGTCGTCATTCCAAATATGGACTACCTTTTTGAAAATAGCGATCGTATCGCAGGGGTCTTTTTGACCCACGGACATGCGGATGCCATTGGTGCCCTGCCTTATCTTTTGGCAGAGGCTAAGGTACCTGTGTTTGGTTCGGAGTTGACCATTGAGTTGGCCAAACTCTTTGTCAAAGGAAATGATACGGTTAAGAAATTCAATGACTTCCATGTGATTGATGAAGATACGGAGATCGACTTTGGAGGGACTGTGGTTTCTTTCTTCCGTACAACTCACTCTATCCCAGAAAGTTTGGGAATAGTCCTGAAAACAGCTGAAGGTAGCATTGTTTACACAGGCGACTTCAAGTTTGACCAGACAGCCAGTGAATCCTATGCGACGGATTTTGCTCGTCTGGCAGAAATCGGTCGTGATGGTGTCTTGGCGCTCCTCAGTGATTCAGCCAATGCTGATAGCAATATCCAGGTGGCGAGCGAGAGTGAAGTTGGAGACGAAATTACCCAGACCATTGCAGACTGGGAAGGTCGTATCATCGTTGCCGCAGTTGCCAGCAACCTTTCTCGTATCCAGCAGGTTTTTGATGCTGCAGCAGATACAGGTCGCCGAGTTGTTCTGACTGGATTTGATATTGAAAATATCGTCCGCACTGCGATTCGTCTCAAAAAATTATCTCTAGCCAACGAAAGTCTCTTGATTAAACCAAAAGAAATGTCTCGTTTTGAAGACCATGAGTTGATTATCCTTGAGACGGGCCGTATGGGTGAGCCTATTAATGGACTTCGTAAGATGTCCATTGGTCGCCACCGCTATGTGGAAATCAAAGACGGGGACTTGGTCTATATCGTAACGACTCCATCTATCGCCAAAGAAGCCGTCATGGCGCGTGTTGAAAACATGATCTACCAAGCTGGTGGTGTGGTGAAACTCATTACCCAAAGCTTGCGAGTATCCGGACACGGAAATGCGCGTGATTTGCAGTTGATGATCAATCTTTTGCAACCAAACTACCTCTTCCCTATCCAAGGAGAGTATCGTGAGTTGGACGCGCATGCCAAGGCTGCCATGGCAGTTGGAATGTTGCCAGAACGCATTTTCATCCCTAAAAAGGGAACGACCATGTCTTATGAACATGGAGACTTTGTTCCAGCTGGAGCTGTTTCTGCAGGGGATGTCTTGATTGACGGAAATGCTATCGGAGATGTTGGAAATGTGGTCCTTCGTGACCGTAAGGTCTTGTCAGAGGATGGAATCTTTATCGTGGCGATCACTGTCAACCGTCGTGAGAAGAAAATTGTGGCCAAGGCCCGTGTTCACACGCGTGGATTTGTTTATCTCAAGAAGAGCCGCGATATTCTCCGTGAAAGTTCCGAATTGATTAACCAAACGGTAGAAGAGTATCTTCAAGGTGATGACTTTGACTGGGCAGATCTCAAAGGCAAGGTTCGTGACAATCTGACCAAGTACCTCTTTGATCAAACCAAGCGTCGTCCAGCAATCTTGCCAGTCGTGATGGAAGCAAAATAATAAGCAGAATACCTACAGAAAAAGTCGAAATTCGGCTTTTTCTTATAGAATAGTAAAAGGAGACAACCATGGCAGTTATGAATATTGAGTATTACTCAAAAGTTTTGGATATGGAGTGGGGCGTTACGGTACTCTATCCAGATGCTAGTCGGGTGACTGAACCAGATTGCACAGATATTCCTGTCCTTTATCTTTTGCACGGAATGTCAGGAAACCAAAATAGTTGGCTCAAACGTACCAATGTCGAGCGCTTGTTGCGTGGGACCAATCTCATTGTTATCATGCCCAATACTAGCAATGGCTGGTACACAGATACTCAGTATGGCTATAACTACTATACAGCTCTAGCAGAAGAGTTACCTCAGGTAATGAAACGTTTCTTCCCCAATATGACCAGCAAGCGAGAAAAAACTTTCATAGCAGGCCTATCCATGGGTGGATATGGTTCCTTCAAACTAGCTCTCGCAACCAATCGTTTTTCCCATGCGGCTAGTTTTTCTGGTGCGCTTAGTTTTCAGGAATTTTCTCCTGAAAGTCAGGATCTGGGATCGCTTGCCTACTGGAGAGGAGTTTTTGGAGAGATTAAAGACTGGACAGCTAGTCCTCATTCGCTTGAAAGCATGGCTGCAAAGTCCGATCAAAAGACCAAACTATGGGCTTGGTGTGGGGAGCAAGACTATCTCTACTCTGCCAATAACCTCGCAGTGAAAAACCTCAAAAAGCTTGGTTTTGAGGTGACCTATAGTCATAGTCCAGGTAAGCACGAGTGGTACTACTGGGAAAAACAATTGGAACGTTTTTTGGCTACTCTACCAATTGACTTTGTTTTGGAAGAGCGTTTATCTTAGTTTTAGGTTTCTTTCAGTTTTATTCAGTAAAATAGAGAATCTATCTTGGTCAAGGAGAATGTGATTTCAAGATAGGTTCTTATTTTTATGAAAGGTGGGACGTCATGTTCTGGATTATTCGATTATTGTTCCGATTTCTGTTGGGAATTTGGCGTTTCTTCTGGCGTCTGGTTTGGACTGTGGTCATTCTACTGCTCATTGCTTTTGGAGTGGTTTGGTATCTGACAGGTGATTTTCATTCTGCGGTCAATCAGGTTGAAAAAATGAGCAAGATTGGTCAAGGTGGTTGGAATCAGTGGAAGGAGACGGGAACGCTGGAGGTCTTGTCTCAGACAGACAGTCACCAACATGCAGAAGGCAAGTGGGCTCAGGCCTCAGCTCGCATCTATATTGAACCTCAAATGGATGAAACCTTCCAAGGTGCCTATGCAGAAGCCATAAAAAACTGGAATCAAACGGGAGCCTTTACCTTTGAGGTGGTTGCGGATCCTAGCCAGGCAGATATTGTGGCAAGTGAGATGAATGATGGATCGACCGCTGTAGCAGGTCAAGCCGAGAGTCAAACCAATTTGTTAACCAAACAATTTATATCTGTAACGGTTCGCCTGAATCACTATTATCTATCCAATCCAAACTATGGTTATTCTTATGACCGAATCGTGCACACGGCGGAGCACGAGCTGGGGCATGCCATCGGTTTGGATCATACCAACGAGACTTCTGTCATGCAGCCAGCAGGTTCCTATTATGGGATTCAGCCTCAGGATGTAATCAAAGTAATAGAATTGTATGTAGGTAATTGATAGATGAGTAGCTTAATTTGCTTGTTCAAAAGCTAATTCAACGAATTTTATACTACTCGTTTTGTTGAAAAAGATTTTCTAAATGACATATTCTACCTTGTTTCTTCGAACTATTTATAGAACGAGTGACTGTTATTTAGTCTCTATACTGGGAGATTTTTGAAGATTATTTTTCTTTATTTTTTTAAAAAAAAATAGTAAAATAGGATTCATATTAGTAGAAAATGGAAAGTACATGTATTATTATCGAGTTGGTATTTCCGCTGAAGAACATGATGGCTTTGTTAGACGTAGTTCGTTAGTGAATCTATTGCAAAGTAGTGCTTGGGCAAGTGTAAAAAGTGAATGGGAAAATGAAAGAGTTGGATTTTATAGTGATAATAAAATAGTGGCGGTAGCTAGTTTACTTTATAGATCTTTACCCTTTGGTTTTACAATGTGCTATATTGCCAGAGGTCCAATTATGGATTATACGGACCAATCTTTGATGGATTTTGTATTTTCTTCACTTAAAACGATTGCAAAGAAAAAACGAGCACTTTTTATTAAAATCGATCCAGCACTTTGTTTGAGTAAAACTTATAATGACAATCAAGTTTATGATTGCTCAGAGAAAACTCTAGAAACGCTAAATTATTTGCAAAAACTAGGTTTTATTTGGTCTGGTCAGACAAGTGGAATGGTTGATACTATTCAGCCTCGTATACAGGCAAAAGTGTATAAAGAAAATTTTGATGAGAAGTACCTACCAAAATCGGCGAGACAAGCTATTCGAACTGCACAAAACAAAGGAATAAATACTCAGTTTGGTGGAATTGAATTATTAGAATTATTTTCTTTTCTAATGAAGAAGACGGAGGCAAGAAAAAGTATTCATTTGCGGAATGAAGCCTACTATCGAAATTTGCTATTGTCTTTTCCAGGCCATGCTTATATAACATTATCTACACTTGATTTGTCAAATCGATTGCATATTTTAAAAGAACAAAGAGATCAGAATCAAAAAATTCTAGAATCCTTATCAGATACTGTTAAGTCTTCGAAATATCAAAGTAGGCTACAAGAAAGCGAAAGGTTGAATGAAGAAATTCTATTTTTGGAGAAGCATATTTCTTCAGGTGTTCAAGTTGCTCCCTTATCAGCCACTTTGACTTTGGAATTTGGGCAGACATCTGTAAATTTATATGCAGGAATGGATGTAGAATTTAGACGTTATAATGCCCCAATTTTAACATGGTATCGAACACTACAACGTGCATTTGAAAGAGGTTCTCTCTGGCAAAATCTAGGAGGTATTGAACATACAAGAGATGGTGGACTTTATCGTTTTAAAGCTAATTTTAATCCAACTATTGAGGAATATTTAGGAGAGTTAACTCTGCCGATTCATCCTATGTATCCGTTAATAAATCTCCTATTTAATCTTCGAAAAAAATATCATAGAAAGTAAATGTATGACACTAACTGTACTTACTAAAGAAGACTTTCGCATTTATTCAGAATCAATTACCTCCCGCTCGTTTTTACAATCAATCCAGATGGGAGAATTGTTAGAGAAGCGAGGAGCAACGGTGACCTACCTTGCTCTAAAGCATACAGAGACCATTCAGGTTGCCGCATTGGTTTATAGTTTGCCAATGACAGGTGGACTGCACATGGAAATCAATTCTGGTCCAATTTATAGCGATTCAGCTTATCTAAAGGAATTTTACAAAGATCTCCAAGTGTATGCCAAACAACATGGGGCTCTGGAGTTGATTGTCAAACCTTACGATACTTTTCAAAGTTTTGATACTAATGGGAATCCAGTAACAGAGGAGCAACCAGAAATTATTCAGTGTCTGACGAATCTAGGATATTGTCATGATGGTTTACAGATTGGTTACCCAGGTGGGGAACCTGATTGGTTATATGTCAAGGACTTAGAAGGAATCACAGAGGAGAATTTAATTCGATCTTTTAGTAAAAAGGGAAAACCCTTGGTTAAGAAAGCTAGAAGCTTTGGCATTCAATTGAGACGATTAAAACGTGATGAATTATCTATTTTTAAAGATATTACTGCTACGACATCAAAAAGAAGAGAATACAGTGATAAAAGTTTAGAATATTACGAACATTTTTATGATGCATTTGGAGACCGGGCTGAATTTATGGTTGCGACTTTAAATTTTCAAGATTATCTTTCTCAACTGGAGAAGAATCAAGAAAATCTATCCAAAAAAATAGCAGATTTTGATGAGGCACTAAGAAAATCTCCTTATTCAGCTCAGAAGAAAAAAGAGCATAAAGAATTGCTACATCAATTTGAAACTTTTGAGGTTCGTAAAGCAGAAGCACATAAATTGATAGCCAAGTATGGGGAACAAAAGGTTGTATTGGCTGGTAGTCTTTTTATCTATATGCCTCAAGAGAGTACCTATCTTTTTAGTGGTTCTTATACAGAATTTAATAAGTTCTATGCACCAGCATTGCTTCAAGAGCATGTTATGTTAGAGAGTATAAAGCGTGGAATTCCTGTTTATAATTTCTTAGGGATTCAAGGAATATTTGATGGAAGTGATGGTGTTCTTCGCTTTAAGCAAAACTTTAATGGCTATATTGTAAGGAAGGCAGGAACTTTCCGTTATTATCCTTCTCCTCTCAAGTATAGAATTATTTGTCTGATAAAAAGGATGTTAGGCCGATAATTACGGCTACCCCAAAAAGTTAGTTGTTGTATAGCTTTTGGAGTGTAGTTCTGTACTTCTTTTTTCTGTGTTTTATTTGAGTCAAATGAATAAAAGGGGAAATTTAGGAAGTAGTATAGAAATTTTACTTATACAAAGAATATTAGGGTATCCTATAAATCTATAGCGACACCAACGAAACTTCTGTCATGCAGCCAGCAGGTTCCTATTATGGGATTCAGCCTCAGGATGTGACAGCTGTTCAAGAACTCTATTCCAGTAGCGACTAGATGAAGTCGGTGCAATCTGAAAAGAAATCAAAGCTCCTCCAACAAGTGATTGGTGGGGCTTTTTGTTCGTCCTGTTACGGCCTTTTTGCTATAATGGAACTATGAATAACTTGATCAAATCAAAACTAGAGCTCCTACCGACCAGCCCTGGTTGTTACATTCACAAGGATAAAAATGGCACCATTATCTATGTAGGAAAGGCTAAAAATCTGCGCAACCGTGTGCGCTCCTATTTCCGTGGAAGTCACGATACCAAGACTGAGGCTCTGGTATCTGAAATTGTGGATTTTGAATTTATCGTCACTGAGTCCAATATTGAGGCACTTCTCCTAGAAATCAACCTGATCAAGGAAAATCAGCCCAAGTACAATATCATGCTCAAGGATGATAAGTCCTATCCTTTCATCAAAATCACCAATGAGCGTTATCCTCGCTTGATTATCACCCGTCAGGTTAAAAAGGACGGTGGTCTCTACTTTGGTCCCTATCCAGATGTAGGGGCAGCAAATGAAATCAAGCGACTACTGGACCGAATTTTTCCTTTTCGCAAGTGTACTAATCCACCGTCTAAGGTCTGTTTTTACTACCATATCGGCCAGTGTATGGCCCATACTATCTGTAAAAAAGATGAGGCCTATTTCAAGTCCATGGCTCAGGAGGTTTCTGACTTCTTAAAAGGACAGGATGACAAAATCATCGATGATCTCAAGAGTAAAATGGCAGTAGCAGCACAAAGTATGGAGTTTGAACGTGCGGCGGAATACCGTGACCTGATTCAGGCCATTGGAACACTTCGGACCAAGCAACGGGTTATGGCAAAGGATCTCCAAAATCGGGATGTCTTTGGCTACTATGTGGACAAGGGCTGGATGTGTGTTCAGGTTTTCTTTGTCCGTCAGGGCAAGCTCATTGAGCGGGATGTCAATCTTTTCCCCTATTACAATGATCCGGATGAGGACTTCTTGACCTATGTGGGACAATTCTATCAAGAAAAATCCCACCTGGTTCCCAATGAAGTATTGATTCCGCAAGATATCGACGAAGAAGCTGTCAAGGCCTTGGTGGATACCAAGATTCTCAAACCCCAGCGTGGAGAGAAAAAACAACTGGTCAATCTAGCTATAAAAAATGCCCGTGTTAGTCTGGAGCAGAAGTTCAATCTGCTAGAAAAATCTGTTGAAAAGACCCAAGGAGCTATTGAAAATCTGGGACGCTTGCTTCAAATCCCGACCCCAGTCCGTATCGAGTCCTTCGATAACTCCAATATCATGGGAACCAGTCCTGTTTCAGCTATGGTGGTTTTTGTCAATGGCAAACCAAGTAAGAAGGATTACCGTAAGTACAAGATAAAAACGGTTGTCGGTCCAGATGATTATGCTAGTATGCGAGAGGTTATTCGCAGACGTTATGGTCGAGTACAACGAGAAGGTTTAACCCCGCCAGATTTGATTGTCATTGATGGGGGGCAAGGTCAGGTCAATATCGCCAAGCAAGTCATCCAAGAAGAGCTAGGATTGGACATTCCTATTGCTGGGCTTCAAAAAAATGATAAGCACCAAACCCATGAATTGCTCTTTGGAGATCCGCTGGAAGTGGTGGAGTTGTCACGAAACTCTCAGGAATTTTTCCTCCTCCAACGCATCCAAGATGAGGTCCACCGCTTTGCTATCACCTTCCACCGGCAACTGCGCTCCAAAAACTCCTTTTC